>JAIFKQ010000030.1 GCA_020049515.1 Paludibacter sp.
CTACAAGGCGTTTGTCTTCGAGCAGCGCAATAGAAATTTCGGATGTTTTCACATCAACTACTAGTTCGCTATTCACTTTATTATTGATTTTGGGGTTTGTTTTTTATAAAGAAAAAACAAACCTTAAGCTTAATATAAAGCTTATAAGTTTGTTTTCTTGTACTTTATGATTAAAGACTATAGACTATTTCTTTTTCTTATGTCTATTTTTTCTAAGTCTTTTCTTTCTTTTGTGAGTTGACATTTTATGTCCTTTTCTTTTTTTACCGCTTGGCATCTGAATTGAATTAATTGTATGAAAAAATTTATTTTATTACGCTAACAAAAGTCTTTGCAGGCTTGAAAGAAGGAATGTTGTGCGCTGGAATAATGATAGTTGTATTTTTAGAGATATTACGAGCTGTTTTTTCTGCTCTTTCTTTGATAATAAAGCTACCAAATCCTCTTAAATATACATTTTCATTTTTTGAAAGAGAATCTTTTACTGTTTCCATAAAAGCTTCAACGGTTGTTAATACAGTTGCTTTATCAATGCCTGTATTCTTAGCAATTTCATTTACGATGTCTGCCTTAGTCATTTGAGTAATTATTATTTAATATGTTAGTAAAAATTGATATTTTTAGTCAGTTTTGAAACGGACTGCAAATATATAGCTTTTATTCTGATTAAAAAACAATTGCACGATTTATTTTCCCTAAAAACGAGTTTTTTTAATTTTTTCTACTTTCAATTGTTGTTGATTTTCTATTTCACAAAAACGTATATTTTTCAATGTGTTGTTTTCTAATTTTAATATCAAATAAAGATTACGCTACTTTTTGTCGTTTTGATGTTTTTTTATCATAATGTGCGTCCTTATAACGGTTTGACAACTCGAACAAAAAACAATGAAAAAAATTATTGATTCTCGTTTAATAATGTAATTAAAAATCTGCGAAGCAAATAAAGACAAAGACCTCTTCTGATTATGGAATACTAAGAGAACAAAAAAAAGGAAGTCTGCGAATTGTAGAATGACAAACTTTCATTTATTGAGATCAAACTTGTAGCATAATGAGCTCTCTCAAGACATAATCTTCTCTTCGTTAATATATTGAGATGAATATTCAATATCAGCACATTACAAATAGTTATATAGGATTGGGAAACTCATTTAGGTCTAAATTTCAGTTTTAATGGAATCAACTTTATCAATTCAACAAAACCTTATATTTTTCAGTACACGACATTATATAACGAACAGAAAACAAGACAATAAGCCATTTATTCATATAATTTCTTTGTTTTAATCAATTGTTTTTGTCCACCGTTTATTCTGGATTACTTTTGTGCTCCAAAGTTTCACTTTTCTTCGATACCCAACACCTAAATAATGGTATTATATTGTTTACACAAAACACCATGAATACATCAAACTCGAACATTTCGGCAACACTAGCTTTATGGTATGCTCAAAATAAGCGCGATTTACCCTGGAGGAATATAAATAACCCCTATCTAATTTGGATATCTGAAATCATATTGCAACAAACTAGGGTAAATCAAGGGATGAATTATTATTTAAGGTTTATCGAACGATTTTCAACAGTGAGTGAGCTGGCAGAAGCTGACGAAGATGAAGTCTTAAAATACTGGCAGGGATTGGGTTATTACTCTCGCGCCCGAAATTTGCACAAAGCAGCTCGCATGATTTCAACAGATTTTAAAGGTATATTTCCAGACAAGCACATTGATGTTTTAAAATTGATGGGTGTTGGTGAATATACAGCCGCTGCAATTTGTTCTTTTGCCTACAATCAGCCTTATGCGGTGGTGGATGGGAATGTTTTTCGGTTTTTATCGCGCCTATTTGGAATTGAAACTGCCATAGATAGCAGTAATGGTAAAAAGGAATTTACAACCTTGGCTCAAAAACTATTATCCAAAACAAATCCAGGATTACACAATCAAGCTATCATGGAGTTTGGAGCATTACAATGTGTGCCTATTTCACCCAATTGTGATAGCTGTCCATTAAAATCAATCTGTAAAGCATTTGAGCTAAACTTGGTTGCAAATTTACCTATAAAAACAATTAAAGCAAAAGTGACTCATCGTTTTTTCAATTATCTATTTATTGAATATCAAGGATATACTTACATTCAGCAACGAGTATCAAAAGACATTTGGCAAAATTTATATGAATTTCCTTTAATTGAATCTAATCGATTACTAGAAATAGATGAACTGCTAGAAGAGAGGGATTTTAAGAGCCTATTTGAAGGAATTGATAGAATAGAAATTATTGAAAAAACAAATCAAAAGAAGCACATACTCTCGCACAGGGTAATTTTTTCACAATTTATTAGCATTAAAATATCTGGCAAAATTACTGAATTAGATAAGTTAATTATTATTCCAATAGAAGAAATAGACCGTTACCCAGTTTCAAGGTTAATGGAGTTGTATTTAGAAAAATTGAGATTGAAAAATTGAGATTTGAAAACTCCCGCTTATTTTCGTTAAGACAGATACCTAATGAAAAAAAGCGGGAGAAAGGTTTATTTCTTAAAAAAATGTGTCTTCACTAATGCCTCAAATTCATTATAATCGCGGTAACCTAGCTCCGATTTATAGCTTTTATTAGTTCCCATAAATACAATTGTAGGCATTGCCTCTACTTTAAACAGTTTAGCTAATTCAGGCTGTTGATCTACATCTATCTTATAAACAATAAGTTTACCTTTGTATTTGTCTTGAATAGCTTGTAAATGGGGTGCTAGCATTTTGCATGGACGACACCAAGTAGCATGAAAATCCAAAATAATAGGAATTTTACTTACCCGAGTAAAAGATTTATTCTTTTCAAAATTCCAAACTTTTTCTTTGAAGGTTTGTGCATTTAGTTCTAAAATTTGAACCGTTTTGATTTTTGGTTGTGCCACTACGTAAGACGTAACAAATAGGCATAACAACAATGTTTGAAGAGTTTTTTTCATGGATTTTATTTTCTAATTTATTGTACTAACGAAAGAAAGTATCTTTTTGATTTGAACGCTATAAAAGTTTAACAATAATTCCAATTTCTAGATTAAGTATCTTAATGCGAGTTAATTAACACATAGCCGTATTATTGCAATTTTTCAAAGAACTTAATCATCATTTCATTGAGTTCTATTTTTAATTCTATCTATTTTCAACTTAGCTTTTTTAATTTCTTTTTGAAGTTTTGCTACATCTTTTTTAACCACCCATAATTTATAAGCTTCTACAACCGCTTTTTTATCTGATTCTGTCAAAAAATAAGTGGCTGTTTTTTTTCCATGAAGGCTAACTTTTATTGACTGAGATTGGTATTGTAGAATAAATTCAGAAACCCTGTAACTTTCCTCATTTTTAAAGGTAACTGCCTCCCATCGGGTTCCAGCGTCAGTAAAACTATGGTTGGCAGCATTTGAAATTTCTATGGTATCTGAATTTGCAAATAACTGATTAGCAGATACCTGTACAGAACTATGTTCAATTTTAGCTCCGCAATAATTACTCACTAAATAGAAATCAGCATTTTCATTCACATAAGCTTTTAGGTAATTTCTATTCGTATTATTTTCTATTTTTTGAGCTTTATATACATAGTTTCCCACTTCTTGATAAACTGTATCTTTTTCAAATCTAAAATTTCGTTGAATAGAATCTTGCTCTTTGATTTTTAGTGGTAAAATGCTGTCACAATAAGCCAAAGTTCGAGCACTTTCTCGTCGAACAATAGTATCTGCAAAAGCAGCAGCAATTTTTCGTCTTGCCACTAAACGCGGAAAAAGAAGATGTATGCTGTCAATTTGAATTTTGGCCGAATTTAAAGCATTATCATTAATCAATTTTTCTATATTGCTTAATCTAATATCGGCTTGTTTTTCTTGTGCTTCACGTGAGTTACATGATACCAATAAAAATACCAATAAATAAACGATACTTGAGCTGTGTTTTATTTTCATTTTTGCGCATTTGTACTTTCCTTTTTTCTTAACAAAAAGCAAAGATAGATATTTCTGCAAAAATAGATGATAAAATTAGAATATGCAATTTTTAAAATTGAACTTACAGTTTTGTCTATTATAGAGAATAAAAAAGTATAGCAATTAGGCATCTTTTTTTTGAATAATGCAATCAAATAGCAGAATTTGTATATCTTTGTTGCAAATTTCCAAAAAAAAATTACTCGATGCATAAAGCAATAATGAAGTTTTTGTTTATTCTGTCGTTGGCTTTTCAGTTAACTTCTTGTATAACAACACGCCACATAAACTACTTACAGCCCACCAAAAATTTCATTCCAGCCTATAAGGATACTGTAGCATATGATGATTATCGATTAAGAATCGGTGACAAATTGTATATTCAAGTATATTCTACAGATGATAAAACAAATGCTTTATTTAACGGAAATAGAAGTTCAGGTATGCAAATGATGTCAAATTCGGGTTCTGGTTCTGGCGAAATGATGGATTTATATACAAACTTAATACATCTAGATGGAAACATCAAATTACCATTGGTGGGCGATGTTTACGTTCAAGGGCTGACTTTGAGGAATGCAAAATTAGCTATAGAAGAGGCAATAAAACCCATATTAAAATTAAATTCTGTGGACGTTAGAATGATGGGGCAGTATTTTAGTATTATAGGTGCAGGCAAGTCGGGTCGATTTCCAATTACTAGAGAAAAAGTAAATATATTTCAAGCAATTGCCCTGTCTGGCGATTTAGGATTTTATGCTGATAGAAGCAATATAAAAATACTGCGTGAAACAGAAGATGGGGGTACCCAAATTAAAGTATTTGATATTAGAAGCGTAGATATTATTCACTCCGAGTTCTATTATTTAGAACCCGACGATGTAATTTTTTTGCAACCTATGAAGGAACAATTTTTTGGCGTATCAACTTTCTGGACAGCAGTTTCCACCATAATTACTACTTACTCATTTGGAGTAATTATATATAGAAGCTTTTTCACACAACCTAATCCTTAATTTAAGTTTGAAAAGCTCCTATTAATATTAACTTTGGTTTTACAACACTTATATGATAAAAAAAACTCAATTGCTTCTGATGTTTGTGGCTTTACTGTCATTTTCATCATGTTACAATTATAAAAACTTACGATTATTGCAAGAAAATAATCATTCGTTGCCCGAATATCCTAAAAATGAATATTCAGATTATCGTATTAATATTAATGATGAAATAATATATCGGCTTATCACTTCCGATGAAACCATTTCAAAATTAATTTCTCCAGAAAATGGGGGAGGTAATATGCAAAACCAAATATCTTATCGCGTTTTTCCTGATGGTACAATAGATTTGCCTTTTCTAAACAATATTGCTATTGCAGGTTTAACTCTCAGTGAGGCTTCGCTAGAAGTAGAAAAGCGTTTTAAGGAATTGATACCCGATGCAGTAATCAAATTAAGTCTTTCTAATAAAACATTTACGGTATTTGGCGATGCTGGTTCAGGAATATTTCCAATTTACAAAGAAAAACTAACCATTTTTCAAGCATTATCCATGTCGGGTGATTTTAACGAATCGAGTGATAGAAAACATGTACGCATTATTCGTGAATCGGATAAAGGTATTAATATCATAGAGTTTGATGTTCGTCCTAAAAGTATAATAGACTCTAAATACTATTATATTTACCCTAATGATATAATATATATTAGAAGGAACTTTTCAAGTTTCTACAAAGTGAATAATTATTCCGCACTATTAGGCGTAGTAACTTTCTCTATGTCGTTATTGGTGACCGTTTTGAATTACAACAAATAAGCAACTAAATAAAACTCCAAATATCAGATACAATGGAACAAAACAATTATGAGAAACCCTTTATGGAGGAAGAAGAATCGAGTTTCGATATCATGGAATGGGTATCGTATTTTCTCCATTTTTGGTATTTATTTGTTCTCGGAATAATCCTTTCGCTTGGTTTAGCTTATTTAGATAACAGATCGTGGCTTCCTACATTTCAAACAGCTGGTACTGTAATGATTGAGGAATATCGTGGGGTGTCGAGTGGTTCTCAAGCACTGATGCAAGGATTTGGTGTTGAAACAGGCTACCGAAATGTAAACAATCAGGTTATTATGCTTGGTTCTTATGATTTGGTTTGTAAAGTGGTTGATAGCTTGCCTTCATTAAAAGTAGATTATATATCAAAAGGAAGTTTTAAAACACGAAATCTTTATAAAACGGCTCCAATAAGTATTGAATCTGATTTTATATCGCCAGAGGCATACAACATATTATTCAAAATAAAACTTCGTTCCAACGGTACTTATACCATTACTGTAGAAGACAATAAACTATATGACAATTTCTTTTTAGAGGGTCGTTATGGACAACCTGTGCAACATAATTTATTTTTCATAACGGTTAATAATGTAGATAAGTTTTTAGGCAATTCTGAAAAATTTTTTCAATTCCGATCAAGAGAATCATTGGTAGCTGATTTTTCTTCGCGCTTGAGTTTCAAGTACGTTGTAGAAGGCTCCTCAGTACTTCAAGTTTCATTGGTTAGCGAAACCCCTGGGCGAGATGTGGACTTTATTGACAAATTGGCCGAAACATTTTTGGCACAAAACCTTGAGAGAAAAAATGATGCTGCCAATAAAACTATCAAATTTATTGACACTCAATTAGGTTCTGTAGAAAAGAAATTGAATGTTTCGGAGGATGAAATGACAAAGTTTAGACAACGGAATCAAATTGTCGATGTTTCTAGTCATACAAGTGATTTGCTAGGCAAAGCTACAAAATTTGATGCGCAGCAAGCCGAAATAAAATTACGCGAAACGTATTTGGATTATCTATCAAAATACCTAAAAACAAATTTTGAAGATGGAACAGTGGTTGCACCGTCTAGCTTAGGCTTGAACGAACCAATGTTAATGGCTTCAGTACAACAAATTAACGACTTGGTAACTCAACGAAGTGATTTGAGTGTAAAAAATATGTATTATGCAAAATACAGCAAAGAAATAGATAATGTCAAAAAAACGGCATTGGAAGTGGTAAAAAATATGCGTGTATCATTGGAAATAGAAAAAGCAGATTTCACGAAACGTTTTTCTTTAGTAAAAAAAGAAATAGAAGAGCTGCCAACCAAAGAGCTGGAAATGATTGCAATAGAAAGAAAATATAAGATGGATGATAACTATTATACTTTCTTTCTTCAAAAACGTGCTGAATCTGAAATTTTAAAATCGTCAAACACACCTGATAATAATATTTTGGACAAAGCTAGGGTATTGTCAGTTACTAATGGGGATAAAAAATCAAAAACAACTTTGATGTTTTTGCTTTTTGGTATTCTTATACCCACTCTAATAGTAGTGATAAAAGAATTGCTTAACAATACTGTTCGGTCATCAAAAGATGTGGAGCGGAACTCTTCATTCCCATTAATAGGCGCGGTGCGACATACCCAAAGTAATGACCCAATGTTAGTTGCCAAAAATCCTCGTTCGGCATTTTGTGAAATGTTTCGGGTTATTCGTACGCGTGTTGAATTTATTGTTCAGCGCAAAACAAACATTATAATGATGACTACTTCTACTGAATCGGGTGATGGAAAAACTTATTTTTGTATAAATTTGGCAGCAATCTATTCAATGGCTAGTCCTAAAACCATTCTGGTAGATATGGATATTAGGAAACCAACAATAAATCAGCGCTTCAACATTGTTCAAACCAATGGTGTAACGAATTACTTGATAAACCAATGTACACTTGATGATGTAATTGTAAGACTTCCTGGTATCGATTTTGACATTTTACCCGCTGGTACTATTCCACCAAACTCTGGTGAATTGATACGTTCTGATAAATTGTCCGAAATGTTTGTTGAGCTACGAAAACGTTATGAGTATATAATTATTGACACTAGCCCAATTGGAGTAGTTACCGATGCCTACGCATTGGCAGCTATATCAGATGTAAATATTTTTATTGTACGTAATGGCAAAACGAATAAAACATTCTTTAAGAAATTAAGTGCCCAGCTTAAATTGGATAAATTACCAAATATGTACACCGTAATTAACGATGTAATAGCTGATGGAAATAAATACTCTAAATATAAATCATATAAATATGCTTATTTATTTGGATATAGTTATGGTTACACATCCAAACGCAAAAAGGATGGCTCAGATAAGTACTTACATTATTATGAAGATGATAGCGAAATATAGAAATAAAATAATAACTCGAAGTCTGTTTTTATTATTTAGATAAACAACAATCATTAAAAACAAATAAATTTTAAACATGAAAAAAGTTGCTTTAATAACGGGAGTTACTGGACAAGATGGTGCATATTTAGCCGAACTTTTATTAAAAAAAGGATACATTGTACATGGATTAAAACGCAGGTCATCAATATTTAATACGGATAGAATTGACCATTTGTACCAAGATCCTCATGTGGATAATCGTAATTTCGTATTGCATTATGGTGATATGACTGATTCGATGAATATTACACGAATTATACAAGAAACTCAACCAGATGAAATTTATAACTTGGCAGCAATGAGTCATGTAAAAGTAAGTTTTGACATTCCTGAATATACTGCAAATGCGGATGGTATAGGTACTTTAAGACTTCTTGAAGCGGTACGTTTGCTCAATATGACAAAAAAAACGCGTATTTACCAAGCTTCAACTTCAGAGCTTTACGGTTTGGTACAAGAGGTTCCACAAAAGGAAACTACACCATTTTATCCTCGCTCGCCTTACGCGGTAGCCAAAATGTACGCTTATTGGATTACAGTAAATTATCGCGAAGCATACAATATGCATGCAAGTAATGGAATATTATTTAATCATGAATCACCATTGCGAGGCGAAACATTTGTAACTCGCAAAATAACCCGAGCTGCTGCGCGTATTGCAATGGGAATGCAAACCAACTTGTTTTTGGGAAATTTATCGTCAAAACGTGACTGGGGTCATGCTAAAGATTATGTTAGGGCAATGTACTTAATACTTCAACAAGAAACGCCCGATGATTATGTAATTGCAACAGGGATTACTACTGAAGTTCGAGAATTTGTACGAATGGCTTTTGCCGAAATTGGTATTGGCATTTCCTTTAGTGGTGAGGGAATTGATGAGAAAGGAAGTATTTCGGAAATAAACGAAGCTTTATTTATAGAACAAATTGGTGCTGACTTTTTAACAGCTATAAAAGCAATTGATGGACCAATTGTTGAGGTGGATACAAATTATTTCCGTCCTACCGAGGTAGATTTATTAATTGGCGATGCCACAAAATCAAGAACTGTATTGAATTGGATTCCAGAATACGATTTGAAAGCGTTGGTGAAAGACATGATGCATTCGGATGTAAAGTTGATGAAAAAAGAGACCTATTTGAAAGAAGGCGGCTTTACAGTGTTGAATTATTTTGAATAAAATTATGGATAAGAAATCAAAAATATATATTGCCGGCCACAACGGAATGGTTGGCTCGGCCATAAAACGTAATCTTGAAGCAAAAGGATTTACAAACTTTGTAACACGATCGTTGGATGAACTTGATTTACTTGATGCACAAGCTGTTTCGGAGTTTTTCAATTCAGAGAAACCAGAGTACGTGGTTCTGGCTGCTGCAAAGGTAGGTGGTATAATTGCCAACAACACCTATCGCGCACAATTTATATACGAAAATTTGATGATTCAAAATCATGTCATTCATCAAAGTTACCTGCATGGTGTTAAGAAGCTGCTTTTTTTAGGTTCTTCATGTATTTATCCTCGTATGGCAGCACAACCAATGCGAGAAGATGCATTGCTAACAGGAATATTAGAACCTACAAACGAACCTTATGCCATAGCTAAAATTGCTGGAATAAAAATGTGTGAAGCATATCATGCACAATACGGCTGCAATTTTATTTCCATTATGCCAACTAATTTATATGGACAAAACGACAATTACGATTTAGAAAAATCGCATGTATTGCCCGCTTTGATTCGAAAAATGTATTTGGGAAAATGCTTGATGGAAAATGATTTAAGCAGTTTAAGGGCCGATTTGAATAAACGTCCAATCGAGGGCGTGGATGGATCATTCTCGGACGATGCAATATTCAAATTACTTTTGAAATACGGTATTTCGTCAGCAAATGGAGCCGTTTCAATAACACTTTGGGGAACTGGGTCACCAATGCGCGAATTTTTGCATGTGGACGACATGGCAGATTCTAGTGTATATTTACTGCTAAATTACGACGCTCCTGACACTTTGCCTTCTCATGTGAATGCTGGCTGTGGAATTGATTATTCTATCAAAGAATTGTCGGAAATGGTTAGAAAAACTGTTGGTTATGAAGGAAAAATAATTTGGGATACAGAAAAACCCGATGGAACACCTCGTAAACTTCTCGATGTTTCAAAACTGAATAGTTTGGGCTGGACACCGTCCATAACATTGGAGGAGGGCATTAAACGAGTTGTAGCTGCTTATTGACATTATTGTAATTTAACATACTATTATCCAATTGATTAGTTAATAATCAGTTGGATAATTTTTTTTCGCAATAATTGAACATGTTTCAACGTATCGGAGTTATTTCGTTCGTGGTGGTGATACCTAACTTTTGCCATTAACCTTTTAGCTTCGCGATACCACCGTAAAGCATACTTTCCAAATGCATATTGACCCGTCAAAAGAAGCAAGCCAGTCCACCACGGAGCATTCAAAACGGAACAAATTATGACCGATTGAACCACGTAGAATACTGGAAAGGTAAATAATCCAAACACAAAATGTATAGACATAAAAAAGCCCGAATACTCTACTTTAAGTGCTTTCCGAATCACAATAGGTAATAAAAAAGGCAACACGTTGAAAATAAAACCTAGAATAAAAAAAGCAGAAGTAGTAAAAAGCAATAAAGCATCAAATATAAGTCTTGTGGAGTTATAAGGTGCTTGCTCCAAAGTCCAAGTTTTAAGATTTAATTTTTGTACACAACTAGTATATTCTGTGCATAATAAGTCGAGGTGATTTATTTTTTTAAGATCATTTTTTTCGATACTTAGGAGCATATTTGCCGTTTTTTGTCGAGCTTCAAATCTAGCTACTGTATTAAATGGCAATTGAAATATTTTTAAAATTTCGGTATTGACTACATCTAACGCAGTTTCAAAACAGTGATAATGAGTTTCAGTGTCCAAATTGACTGTCAATTTACTCAAATCGGAACTTAAATGGTCACGAATTTGATTGGTGGCAGCAGCTGGATTTTCGACGTAGCTTATAAAGTAATCAGATATTTCTATAGGTTTTCCGATATTGATAATAACGTGCTTTCCATATTTCACAAAATCGCCAAAATCAATTCCTATAGGCATTATTTTCACTGCTGGCTGAGTACCATATTTTTGTTGCGCCGCAAAAGCAATTCGGAAAATACCTTTTGAAAAAGGCCTTAATCTCCTCTCCTCCCCTTGATTTCCTTCAGGCATAATGCCAATTGCCTTATTGTGGTGAAGGACTTCCACACAAAGCTGAAAAATTTCGTTGTTTTTACCCAAATTTTTTATGCCGTCACGCATTCTAAAAGCAGGCAACATATCCAACTGGTGGAGAAATTTAGCAATAGTCTTATTTTGGAAAGTATCAGACCTTGCTAAGAAAATTACAGGAAGTTTTGGAGGTGCAATGGAATGTACAGCCAAAGCGTCCATTAATGCATTTATGTGATTTGGAGCAAAAATTATAGGGGTATTTACTGGAATATTTTCTCTACCTACCACAATATATTCACTAAAAAAGCGCTTAAAGGCGAAATTTATTGATTTTCTAAAAAGACGAGCAGGGAGTGGAAAACTAGATATATGGGACATTATATATTGATTATAAGAACATTGCAAATTAATGGTTTAAACAGAAAACAAGAATGCTTATTATGGAAACTTAAAATACCAGTAACAAGAATTGAATTTGACAATTGATTTAATTGTAGCGCAAATATAGCGAATTTTCATTAACACAGATTCATTTTTCTACTTTATATTCAATTCTTTTCCTAAAAAGAACAATTTATTGTACTTTTGCAAAGATAATGCACATCAAAAAATTCATTTATTAGTATTAAAACAACATGAGCAAAAGTATTCAATTGATATTTATCACATTATTTTTCATTACTTCATCTTGCATTACAAAAAAGGAATCATCCTCAATAGTTTCATTAGAAACAACTTACGGAAAAGTAAAGGTGAGGCTCTATCCAGAAACAACGAAACATCGCGAAAACTTTTTGTTGCTTGTAAAGAAAGGATTTTACGATGGAGTTCTTTTTCATAGAGTTATAGTTGATTTTATGATTCAGGCGGGAGACCCAAATTCGAAAAATTCATTGCCAAATGCACAATTAGGAGCCGGAGATGTGGGCTATACAATACCTGCAGAATTTATTTATCCGCAATACTATCACAAACGTGGGGCACTATCTGCTGCTCGAATGGGAGACCAATCGAATCCATTGAAAGCATCCTCGGGGTGCCAATTCTACATTGTTCAAGGACGTATATTAACAGACGAAGAATTGAATGGGCTAGAAAAGAGTAATCAACAAAAATTGGAAGCCAACTTATTTAAGGATATAATGGCTACAAAACAAGAACAGATAAAAGGATACAATATGGAGCATAACCAACAAAAAATAAATACTTTACGGGATTCTATTTTGTTGGAAGTTGGCAAATTAATGCAAAAAAACACAAGTTATAAATTTACAGAACAACAGCGTAAAGATTACAAAACCGTTGGCGGGACACCTCACTTAGATGGCAATTATAGTGTTTTTGGCGAAGTGATAGAAGGACTTGATATTGTAGAAAAAATATCGAAAACAAAAAAAGGACAAAATGATAGACCTATAGAAGATTTGAAAATTATAAAAGCAGAAATTGTGAAATAGAGATTAAAAAATGTATCAAAAAAAATAGGTTCAATTTTAAAATCAGTCACATTGAACGAAGGTCCTTAAAAACAGCTATACTGTTTTTAAGGGCTTTTTTTGTTGCATTGAGAAATACTTATTTTCTTCTTATTTCATTTAAGAATAAAAAGAATATAATTATTACTATAAAAAAATTGTTGAGATTTAAGAAAAATACGATAGTATAAAATATTAAAAAAATAATATCTATTGAAATCAAATTGGCCTATTCAAAAACTCAATTAAGCCGAGTTAAAATTTAATGCATTTATAATTATAGGGTTTTATCCACTTGAATTTTAGAACATACCCTTATATTATTTGGAACAAAAAAGAAGTATTTTTACCCTTAGAAATACTCTAGTTCTACTTTACCAAAATAAAACTTGAAAATATTTAAACAATCCGGCTTTTCCCGACATTTCGGGAATAGCTATCGGGAAAGCAATAGTTCACAATATAAAAAATGCTTTCAGCATAATTTTAGTGTATTAAGTCTTAAAATACCGAATGAAGATTCCGACTTTTCGGTTTGTGGTTAATACTATAATTTAGTAAAGTAGAACTAGAAACAACATTTAGAATATGTGCAAAATATATGATTCTGTTTAATCTTATAATAACCATCTTATGTGGAAAAGGATAACAAAATGCTATTTGATATTATTTATTTTGAGCAGTTGGTTTAGCTTTGTGCAAAGTAGAACCTACTATTTTTCGGCAGACATGGGCGATGATTCACGCTCTTGGCTGCAAGCTCAAAATAGACATACGCCTTGGAAAACACTTGTGAAACTAAACTCGTATATGCAAAGATTGCAACCTGGCGACTCGGTTCTATTTAATAGAGGCGAAGATTATTATGGCTCCATTGATATTGCAAAATCTGGAAATTCGTCGTTTCCAATTACCTTTGCAGCCTACGGTATTGGCAAAAAGCCCACAATAAGCGGCTTGACAACCTTAAGAAACTGGGTTAACATGGGTACAAATTTATGGGAAACTGAATGTGAATTTGATGGTCTAGTCCTAAATAATTTACTAATAAATGGTGTGCAACAGCAAATGGGACGCTACCCTAATACTTCAGCTACAAACAAAGGTTATCTGTCAATTGAGTATCACAATGGAAACACACAAATAACTGATAATCAATTAAAATCAACTCCAAATTGGACTGGAGCAGAGTTGGTAATTCGCAAAAATCACTGGATAATTGACAAGTCAGAGATTACCAATCATAGCAAAAACAGCTTAACATACCGTGGAGGTTCAGCCTATATACCAATGGATGGATGGGGCTATTTTATTCAAAACCACGTTAGTACACTCGATAAATTTGGAGAATGGTTTTATAATGCTAAGACAAAAAAAATGGTGATTTACTCTAATGGCATCCATCCTTCTACACTGGCTGTGGACATTACGACTGTTGAAACATTAGTAAAAATACGGGGCTCAAATTATATTACTATAAAAGATATTACTTTTAATGGTTCAAATACTGCCACAATTTTATTGTCTGATTTGAAACATGTAAATATTATTAGATGTGATTTTATTTCATCAGGATTAAATGCAATAGAAGCTCAAAACACCTTACATTGTAAATTAGAAAATAACACAATTGTGGATACTAAAAACAATGCAATTTATTTTTCGTATAATTGCAATTATACAACCATCATCCACAATACTATTTCAAAAACGGGGTTGATGGCTGGGGGTGGAAAAAACAGCGATGATTCATATCAAGCACTTACCATTAGGGGAAATAATAATTTGATATACAATAATATAATAGATAGTACGGGTTATATTCCTATTCGTTTTGAAGAAAGTGGAAACTCAGAGGTGAAAAATAATTTGATAACAAATTTTGCCATGACAAAAGATGATGGAGGTGGTATTTACTCATGGCGGGGATGTGATAAAGAGGCTATTCCGAGTACAAATAAAATAATTGACAACATCATTATCAACGGAATTGGAGCGCCTGAAGGGACAAACAATATAAATTACAGATCGGTGCATGGCATCTATATGGACGATAATGTAGCTAATATTGAGATTTCGGGAAACACGATTTCTAACATTGCAGGTTCGGGTATTATGCTCCACAACATTAAAAATATAACGGTACAAAATAATACATTGTATAACAATAATAACCAATTAAAGCTCGTATATGACAATTGTAATGCAGGCTTTATGAGAAATTTAAATTTAAAGAACAACATATTATTTTCCAAAACCAATAAACAGAGTATAATAGAAGCTTACAGTACAGTGAATGATATTGCTAGCTTTGGAGTATTTCATAGTAACTATTACTGTCAGGCAAAGAATGATAGCTTGAGTTTTAGTGTGAATTTTAAAAGAGTGAGTTTCTCGCTATGGGAATTTACGGTGGAAAGAAATATAATCAATAAAAACATCTTACTAAACTTTCCGAATTTTGCCAATTCATTTCAGTTGGAATACAATGCTACGCAAAAGGATAAAGTGATTTCATTGAAAAGCAAGTATTTAGACATTAAAAACAAGAAGTATGCTGATACCATAACTCTAAAGCCATTTTCATCAATAATTATAAGAAAAATAAAGAATATAACTGCACAATAATTGAGCTAAATTTTTAAGTACTTTAATAAAAACTGCAACCTAATATTAAGTGCTCTGGCAAAACCAAGGTGTTTTTACACCTTAGACTGAATAATTTCAAAAGAATAGTAAAAATTATATACATTTAAATACTAGTCATTTATGCTAAAAAGTCTCTAATTGACATAAAAAAAATAACTATTACTCTCTACTAAAAATTATTGATGTACATTTACACCGTTTTCCATTTCCTCCTTCACGAATATAGCATATTCTTAAAAATGTTGAGATTGAAAATAATTTATTATCACTTTTTCAAATCTCATGTTTTAAATTTCTTGGAATAAAAAATCAGCTATAAACAAATCAAATTTCATCAATCACAGTTTTTCACACAATTGTTGCATTCATTATTGTAACATTTCATTTGCCATAATACCCTTTTCAATGGTTATTTATGTCCGCTCTCTTGACAATTAAATGTCAGCACTCAATACTGAAGATTTACCTATACAATTCGAAAGTATTGTGAGGATTTCTTTTTCACTGCAATTATAGTTTCTATGTATCAAAACGTTAAGGACTAAATAATCATTTAGTCCTGTTAAAATTTAATTATTATCCGTTGTATTAGAAACTTCCAACCTGTGTACTCTCTAACTCTTTTCGAACAGACTCCAATTTAACAACCCTGAATCGCTTAAAAAAATCATCATTCTTTTAGATTGGTATTGATTATAAAATGATTAATACTTCCTTATCTCTAATCTCAATTAAAGATAAACCGATACTTTACAGACCAAAATCTGTACACTGAATTTTTGTACCCGAAGACTTATTGTTAAAATTAAATAAGTTCCCTCTACGAATTATGAATAACGAAAAATTATCCACTTACCTCTTCCATCTCAAAATTCACATGAAAAGGGTATACGACTCAATTTTCCAGCAAATTAATTCGCCTCATACAGCACTTTATGAAAAAAATCCTATTAACTTTTCCAATTACTAACATGAATTAATCTCACTATTTGTCTTGCTTCTTTCATGCATACTTATGGCGCAAAGATATTAATTCAATCATCTGAAAACAATAGCGTAAACCCTATAAAATGGCTAGTATGATCCCTATAAACAATATGCTTTTTAAATCATCCTTAAGTAGTATGTCTAAAAAATTAATAGAGTAATTTCTGTCTATTAAGTATTATATCACAAATATAATTCATTGATATTCAATGCATATCTATTTACTTGAGACAAAGCAGCATAAGAATTTACTAAAATTATAATTTCAAAAACACATGAATAAGACATTAAATTTCGATATTTTAACGTTATTCTCTTCATTCGTTCAGTCACACATTGTACAAAAAGCGTGTTTATTTAGCAAAAAGGAATATATAGTACAATTCCTAAAAATACGTATATATATATTGATTCTACTTTGTTTTTCAATAAACAGGTTAGAATCTACGAACTACTATATTTCGAGTAGCATAGGCAATGACTCTCGAACAACTGCACAAGCACAAAGCCAACTCACTCCATGGCAATCTCTTACAAAATTAAACGCCTCTGTGAGCAGTTTCGTAGCCGGAGACTCCATTTTATTTAACCGAGGAGATGTGTTTTATGGATCTATATCTATTAACAAATCAGGCACAGCATCTTTGCATATTGTTTTTGGTGCTTATGGCTTTGGTGCAAAGCCGATAATAAGCGGACTTACGCGATTAACAAATTGGAGTAGTAAAGGAACCAACCTGTGGGAGTCAGATTGTTCGGCTGGCGGAGCTACAGTTAACAGTTTGTTAATCAACCATGTACCGCAACAGCTGGGCAGGTATCCCAATGATACCGATGCAAATAAAGGCTATCTGACGTTTGAGGGTCACGTTTCGAATACTCAAATTACAGATAATCAGTTGATGTCTTCACCAAATTGGACTGGCGCTGAATTAGTTATACGCAAAAATCATTGGATAATGGACCGGGCTTTGATAACACAACATTCGGGTACTACGATAACCTACTCAGGCAGTTCGAGTTATGTACCAAACAATACTTGGGGCTATTTTATTCAGAATAGTCCGCTTACACTTAATAAGTATGGAGAATGGTATTATAACCCAAGTACAAAAAAAATGTTGCTATATACAAATTCAACGAATCCATCGGCTTTGAATATTGATGTTTCAACTATTGGAACGCTACTCACAATTAGTGGTACAAAATATCTTGATTTTAAGAATTTGGTATTAAAAGGCTCCAATACTTTAACCATTAACATGGCCAATACGCAGAACATAAATATTATAGGTTGCGATATTGTTTCCTCTGGTCTAAATGCTATTACTGCTACCACTACTTCATATATTACGCTAGAAAACAGCACCATAGTAAATACAAAAAACAATGCTTTATACCTTTCGTACAATTGCAATAATACAACAATACGTAATAATGTGATATCTAAAACTGGTATTATAGCAGGCGGAGGTACAAAGGGTGATGATACTTATCAGGCAATTACCATAAGAGGTAGCAATAATTTGATGGAATATAACACCATAGACAGCACTGGCTACACGCCCATACGTTTTGAAGAAGGTGGATTAACAGTTGTGAAAAACAATTTTATATCCAACTTTGCCATGACAAAAGATGATGGTGGGGGTATTTATTCGTGGCGAGGTTGCAGTAATTCTCCAATTACAACCGTTAGTAAAATAACTAACAATATCATTATTAATGGTATAGGTGTAGCAGAGGGCACTAACAATCCAAATTACAGATCGGTACATGGCATTTATATGGACGATAATGTGGCAAATATTGAGATTTCTGGAAATACCATTTCCAACATTCCAGAAGCAGGAATACACATACATAATGGGCATGAAATATCAATAACCAATAACACATCATTTAACAATGGAAAGCAATTTTATTTTCAATATGATGGTTGTACGGCCAGTGCCATGAGAAATATTACGTCGAACAATAACATTTTATTTTCCAAAACTGCTAGTCAAACTATTATTGATACCTATACTACAGCCAATGATGTAAGCAGTTTTGGGGCGTTCGACTATAATTATTTCTGTCGTCCATCAAATGAAAGTTTGGGAATATTTGTGAATTTTAAAAACTATACTTTACCTCAATGGCAGACAAGTTTTAATAAAGACAAAAACACTAGAATTACCCCAACTACCATGCCTAACCCTGAAACTTCAATACGATTTGAATATAATGCAACTAAAACGGCTAAGGTAATTTCACTCATTGACAACTATATAGATGTGAAAAATAACAAATATAGCGGTTCAATTACTTTGCAACCTTTTACATCCATTATACTTCTACGTCAATCCATTACTACTGAAATCGATAATCCGATTGCTCACAACATCGATTTTAATGCTTTTCCTAATCCAATAAACAATTTATTTGTGTTGCAATTTGATGCTCCTACGCTCGAAACATTACAGGTTGAATTATATAACATGCAAGGACAGAAAAGTTGGAGTGAAGTATTGCCAATTGAAACTATTTCCAAACAATTTAACATAGAAAAAGTACCAAATGGAATGTATCTATTGGTGTTGAAAGGGAAAAAATTATCTCAAACAAAAAAGGTAATTGTAAGTAAATAAGATAAAACAAAAATACAAATGGGCATGCATAATGCTTAATTTTTAAAAGTGTGATAAAACTAAATAAATTTACGTTTAAATTTTATCAGTTCAAATAATAGCCTAAATAACAGTCTAAATATCTGTTATTTAGGCTTTTTTATTTTAAGAATAAAAAAACACAAACTTATAAAAAAGAAAAATGGCATAATGATAAACCCTCATATTAAATTCAGTTTTTAAAGGGTTTACTCCCATTTATTTTTAGGGTTATAACTATAAATAGTGTATGGTTCAATACCTAATTTTGTTGCAAGTTATACAAGTAATAAAAATCATAACTATTTCTGTGTTAATTTAAAAACCCGATAGCTATCTGGTTGAAAATTGTGTGCAGCAACAACTTAATAATAATTCAATACGACACAAATTGCCTAACATTACATTAGTTTTGAAAGAATAAAAAATGTTTTGCATTGAATCTGAATTATTCAGTAAGTCTTAATAAGCACATTATTAAAGCTTTAAATATACATAAATTAGCACATTGTACTTACTAACATCACGCAATACTATTTGATTATCAAGAACTTTAAGATTAGAATATAATTATACTTTAAATAAAACAACAACCCTTTATTGAAAATAACAATATGAAATATATGAAACAAATAATAGGCTTTTTGGCAATTTTCAGTATGCTTCTATTCATATCATGTTCAGAAGTGAAAAATATTGCTTATCTCCAAAAAAGTGAAAAATCAAAAAACATTGCCATTGCACAAAATCAATCTACTGCTTTTTACAACATGCGTATAAAGCCTAAAGACATTTTGAGCATTACTGTGGTATCATCAGAGCCCGAAGCTTCAAAGCATTACAATTTAACCGTACCTGAAATTGGGGATCAAAATATGGCAGTTAGTTTATATTCTCAGCCTAGTTTGCAAACCTACATTGTGGATAACGATGGAAATATACACTTCCCTGTTTTAGGAATACTAAAAATTAGCTCACTCACTTGTAGTGAATTAGAAGCAATGCTGCAAAAAAAAATGGCATCGTCTTTTAGTACAGAGCGTCCAATAATCACCATTCGTATAATAAATTATGTAGTAAATATTTTGGGTGAAGTTTCCAAACCAGGCAGATACACAACTCAGAATGAACGATTAACGATATTTGAGGCGCTAGCCAATGCGGGTGATTTAACCATATATGGACGGCGGGAAAATGTAAAAATACTACGCGAAAATGCCAACGGTGTAAAAACAATCATAAACGTGAATTTAAATGATGAAAACATCATCAATTCTGAAGGGTATTTTCTGGAACAAAACGATGTGGTGTATGTAGAGCCTAATAAAACAAAATCGAAGGATTCTAAAGTTGGAACAATTGATAACCTCAGTGTTTCAGCCATGTATATACTAATTTCAATTACCAGTCTTGTTGTCACTTTGCTTAAAAAATAATATAATATAGTGAAACTTATGAATAATTACACCGACTCTGAAGAAATTTACGAAAAACCAATTGATGTAGTTGGTCAATTTCTTAAATATGTATTGAACTGGAAATGGTTTTTGTTATCTATGATAGTAAGTATAGGTATTTCAGTGATTTATCTAAAACTTTCAACAGCAATTTACGAAGTTAAAACAACTGTATTACTTAAAGATGATAAAAAAGGAGGTGGAATTCCAGAACTGAATGTGTTGAAAGAAATCGGGGTGATAGATGTGAAAAATAATGTAGATAACGAACTGGAAGTATTAAAAACAGTGGCGCTTGCCGAACGCGTTATTCGGGATTTAAAACTTTATGTAGGATATGAGAAAATAGGATATTTCAAAAATGACATTTTATATGGAAGTAATTGTCCCATAAGTATTTCGCTATCTGATGCAGTACTTAGTAATATGAAAAACAACATTGAATTTGAAGTAAATATGCATCCACGAGGAGCATTAATATTTACGGGAACTTACTACGATAATGAATATAAAATAAAAGTACCTCCAACTGAAAATGAAGTTATGCTGCCCTTTGGTAGGGTTTATTTCAAGGTTGGCGATTTTAAACCAATTGAAAGTATGGCCATAAAAGTTACAATACAAAACCCAGCAGAAGTGGCAGAAACGATGTTGAAAAATATAACGATGGAACTAACGACGAAAAATACATCTGTAGTGAATATTGTGTTAACTACTTCGAGTATTCAGCTTGGAAAAGACTTTTTGGAACGATTAATAGAGGAGTACAACAATGAAGATGTTAATGAACAGCGACTTATGGCTGCTAATACTGCCGGATTTATAGATAATCGACTTATACAATTAACAAAAGAGCTGAATGATGTAGAATCGCAAGTAGAGAATTATAAACAAGAACAAGGTTTGACAAGCATTAACTCGGAGGCCAACATGTATATACAACAAACTGGGGCTTATGAACAAAAACTGCTTGAAGTGGAAACTCAATTGGCCATTGTAACTGATATTGACGAATATATTCACAAAAAAGAGAACCGATTACAATTACTTCCAACTAATACAGGCATTAAAAGTGAAAGTTTAAGTACCTTAATATCAGAATACAACAAATTATTACTTGAACGCAGGCGCTTGTCACGGATTGCATCCAACTCCAATCAAGCAATGTTAACATTAAATGAGAAAATTGAATCTATGATTAGTAGCATTTGGTCAACCGTTCGGAGCGAAAGAGGAAGTTGGGAAATAGCAAGGCAAGATTTACTTGGAAAAAACCGGCAAAATACGGTTCGAATTCAAGCTATTCCTCGCCAAGAAAGAGAATATACAGAAATAAAACGGCAACAAAATATCAAGGAAGCCCTGTTTTTATATCTGCTACAGAAAAAAGAAGAAAATTATGTGAAAATATCTATGATTGAACCAAAATCTAAAATGATAGACAAAGCGAGAAGTGATGGTAATCCTATTTCGCCCAAGAAGTCATTAGTTCTATTGTTAGCCTTCGTGTTAGGATTGGTGCTACCAATAATAGGCATAAATATATATGATTTACTGCGGTATGAAATAGAAAATAAGGAGGAGTTGGAGAAACTTTCAATCGTTCCAGTATTGGGTGAAATACTGAAAAGTTCACATTTAACCAATGTTGTTATTCAAGAAAAAAACACAGACAGTTTTTCAGAAATGATTCGTCTGCTGCGTACAAATTTATTATTTATACTTGATAACAAAGAAAAGAAAGTTATCAATATATTATCGAGCAGCCAAGGGGAAGGAAAGACATTTACAACTATAAATTTGGGTTTAAGTTTGGCGCTATTAGATAAAAAAGTATTGATAATTGGGTTGGATATTCGCAAACCTAAACTTGGAGAATACATGGGATTAGAAAATGAGCAGGGCATAACTTTGTTTTTGTCGGGTAATTTATCGCAGAAAAAACTCATAAAACCTTCTGGAATCCACCCAAATTTATCTATTATAACAGCAGGACCAACACCTCCAAATCCAAATGAGTTATTGGCTAAACCACTGCTGGACAACCTAATGACAGAACTCCGCGATGAGTACGATTATATAATTTTGGATACGGCTCCAGTGGGATTAGTATCTGACAGTTTAGTTATCAATCGGTTTGCCGACGTTAGTTTATATATTGTAAGGGTGGCATTTACACATAAAAAAGACGTAGAAAATGCTACTATCCTTTACAATAGCAAAAAAATAAACAACATGTATTTTGTACTTAATGGTTCCGAAGAAAATAGAAATACATATCGGTATGGTTACGGCAAAAAAAACAGATATGGATATGGAAATGAATCAGAAAAAGCGCCAAAAAACAAGAAATAATGATAGTAACCAAGTACTTGCCAAAAAGCATTAATGACTACTACGATGGCTTCTTTGTAAAAGGGCATCCTCGAAGTTTAGAAGCAAAAAGGAACATCGCAGGATCATTTTTAATAAAGGGGGTAAGTATTGCAATAAGTTTGGTTATGGTTCCCATGACAATTAATTATGTAAATCCCTCCCAATATGGCATTTGGCTCACATTAAGCTCAATTATTGCCTGGGTAAGTTTTTTTGATATTGGATTTACTAATGGGTTTAGAAATAAATTTGCAATTGCACTGTCGGAAGGAAATACTTTGCTGGCTCGACATTATGTGAGCACTACATATTTAACATTAAGTGCCATTTTTGTCACTGTTTGGATACTGTTTTGTATATCAAATTTTTGGATTGATTGGGGCAGTATTCTAAATATCGACAGTGTTGCAGCTTCAGAAGTTAGTATAGTGGCAATTATTGTGTTTACATATTTTTGCATGCAGTTTGTACTCAAAATTCTAACTACAATTATTACAGCCGATCAAAAGCCAGCAACAGCCTCATTGATAGACACATTAAGTCAAATTCTATCGCTTGTATTGATATTTCTACTCACAAAATACACAAGGGGCTCGTTAATAAATCTTTCAATTGCACTAAGCGTATCACCCATTATTGTACTAGTAATTGCCAGTTTTTGGTTTTTCAGTCATAATTACAAAGCATACAAACCTTCTCTAAAATTCGCAAAATTCAACTATATAAAAGACCTTCTAAATCTGGGTTTTATATTTTTTATAATTCAAATTGCAGGAATTATTCAGTATCAGACAACAAATTTTTTAATTGCTCATTATTTTGGAACTTATGAGGTAACCTCCTATAATATTGCATATAAATACTTTTCGGTTTTAGGTATGGCATTTTCCATTTTAATACTTCCATTTTGGTCGGCAGTAACAGAAGCATATCAAAAATCGGACATAACATGGATTATAGAGGCAAAAAATAAATACTTAAAAATATGGATGCTGCTTCTAATATTTGGTTTATCAATGCTTGTAATGTCGTCGCGCGTTTACGACCTTTGGATAGGGAAAGCGGTGGTAAACATTCCGTTTCAAGTAAGTTTATGGACCTTTATTTTTACTATATCTGCTGCATTTACAAGTATTTATGTATCTATAACCAATGGAATTGGCGCTATTAGACTACAGTTTTACATTTGTATGATTTCACCGGTCATATTTTTAGGTACATCATATCTATTTATAAAATACTTTTCGTGGGGAATAACTTCAATATTAATTGCATCGGTACTTTCTAATATCAATGGAATAATAGTAGCTCCAATTCAATGTAATAAAATTTTGAAAGGACAGAAAGGAATTTGGATAAAATGAAAAATTTCGAGTATAAAATACAGAGTATTTTATACTCAAAATAAATACAAAAAAAAATGAACATATTATTTGATCATCAAGCATTTGGTCCCAGATTTGGAGGTATAGCTCGTTATCATTACGAGCTTTTAAAGGGTTTACAAAAACACGAACATGAAGCATATATTTCAAGCATTTTTTCCGAAAATGAGTATCTTCTGAACGATAAACAATTTAACATGCTCCATCCGTTGGCAAACAAAAGATTTTATGGCAGTTATCAATTATTGGAGCTATTTGAAACTATAAATAAACATTTTTCCATTCGCAATATAAAAAAAAAACAATTCGACATTTTTCATCCTACTTATTATTCACCATATTTTCTCAAAAAACTCAACAAACCATTTGTATTGACTGTGCATGATTTCGTACACGAAAAATATGATAAAACAAATAAAGATGTAGCAAACAAAAGGTTATTAATAGAAAAAGCTGACAAAATAATTGCTATAAGTGAAAACACCAAAGCAGATATAATTGAATACTACCGAGCGCCGGAGGCTAAAATTAAGGTTGTGTATCATGGGTACCACAAACCAAACATAAATGAATACACTGAAAGCGAGTTCGCAAATTATATTTTATTTGTAGGTAAAAGAAATGGGTACAAAAATTTTGAGCGATTTATAAAAGTAATTTCTAGGTTATTTTCTAACTATAATTCGTTAAAATTAATATGTACCGGCAATCCATTTAACGAATATGAAATTGAACTTATAGCAGAATTAAATATAACAAATCAAATAGTTCAAATTTCGGCAGACGAAAATACGCTAAATACCTTATACAAAAATGCGATAATGTTGGTATTTCCATCACTATATGAGGGATTTGGAATGCCAATACTAGAAGCATTTGCCAATAATTGTCCAATTTGTATTAGTAATACTAGTTGCTTTCCGGAAATAGCACAGAATGCTGCCGAATACTTCGACCCGTTTTCGGAAGATTCGATGTACGAAGCAATACATAAAGTTTTGAATAACGAAAATATAAAAGCAGAATTAATTAGAAATGGACAAAAAAGATTATTAAACTTTTCGTGGGAAAAAACAACTAAAGAAACCATCGAAGTTTATCATAGTTTATTGTAATACAACGATTTAAAAAATAAAAGAACAATAAAATGGCTCTAATAAATAAACATATAAAACCAAACAATTTAGAGAAACAAGAAAAGTATTTAAATATTTTTTGGGCAGGGTTTATTATTTATACCCTAAGTAATATTTTCTCTACTACAGGTAAGTTTGACTATGTGGTACTACAGGGCATTCAATCACTTGGATTATTGATAATTATTTTTCCATTAAAAAATTTGATACGTTTACAATTTACAAATAAGTACTTACGGATAGTTTATATGTGTTATTTATGTTGGACATGGTTGGTAGTGATTAGAGGATTTTCATTCGACTATGTATTTATCAAATTCATGCTCTTTGATGCTAAGTTTGGCATGCTACCCTATTTTGCACCGTTAATTTTATTGTTTCATAAAAATCAATTATTTTACAAAAAACTATTTGATGTAATAATCATACTTTCAGCATTTTATATCGTTTATGATATTCTTTTTATTTCAGAATTACTCAATTCAGACCGTGAAAGTTATTTAAGTACTAGCATTGTGGAACACTCAACACAATTAAGTATATCGGCTGGTTTTATACTACTCACTTACCGTTATCATTCATTTAAAATAAACATATTTTCTATACTCGTAATTCTAGCCACGCTATATTTTGTAGTATTTAGAGCACGTAGAGGACTTGTTTTCATATACTTAACTATTTCATGTTTTTCATATATTATCTATTTACTTTATTCAAATAAAAAATACTTGGTAGTAATATCATCAATTTTGATATTATTTATTGGCTTCGACACGGTAAAAGCTAACCTTCAAAACAGGCATTATGGGGCTTTAAGCTTTTTGCTCGAGCGCGGTATTGAAGATACAAGAACGGGAGTAGAAAAGTCATTTTACGCAGATATGAAAACTGCTGACTGGATAGTTGGAAAAAGTATAAATGGTAAATATTTCAGTCCTGGCATAGAGGAGAATCAAATGACCAATTACAGATACGCTATAGAAACAGGATATTTACAAATAATTCTCAGAGGCGGAATTATCAGTCTTATTCTAATTTTGATGATTGCAGTGCCAGCCATTTTTCTTAGTTTTTTCTATGCGCGAAATTTATTATCAAAAGCAGCAGGAATATGGATATTACTGTGGCTATTCTATTTATATCCAGCAACAATGGAATCATTTTCACTCTATTATCTAATTTTCTGGATTTCAATAGGAATATGCTATTCAAAATATACGAGAAATTTACCAGAGAAATCAGTGTTAAATAAATATCAAAATCTATAATAATACTATGTTACGCTTATTTCCTAAAATCAATAGAATCATAAAACTCTAATCAATATGGATTTACCTAAAGTTTTAATAATCGGACAATCATTTAACAACGATACTGGTGGTGGAATTACATTAACAAATCTGTTTAAAGGTTGGGATAGAAATAAAATAGCTGTAGCCTGTTCTGGATACCTATTAGTTGGAAACATTGATACAGAGGTATGTAATAATTATTATCAATTGGGACACAAAGAGCATAAATTTAAATTTCCGTTTCATCTTCTACAACGAAAATATACTTCGGGTATATTGAAGTTTGACAATAATCGAGTACAAAAAATAGTTGTTCCAAAATCGAAATTTAGAATTTCGTTGATAGTAAATGTATTTTTCCCATTTCTTGAATACATTGGTGTATTTCAAATGATTAACCGCGTGAAATTATCCAATGATTTTTGCAATTGGCTTGATGAATATAAACCAGATGTGATTTATGATCAAACAGCTTCTAGGGCTGGGGTTTTATTTTGTCTTTCTGTACAGTCTTATCTTAACAAACCACTTATTTTTCACATGATGGATGATTGGCCTTCTACGCTCAATGACAATGGATTACGGGCTAAATACTGGAAAAAAAAGATTGATCGCGAATTTCGTACGTTGTTAGACAAAGCATCTATTCTATTGAGCATCAGTGACGAAATGGCTGCAGAATATAAAATTAGGTACAATAAGAATTTTGTAACGTTTCATAACGCCATCGATTTGAAGTTTTGGAAAAACCACCAACGGAATCATTACGAGTTAAGTGCCAATGCTACAATACTATATGCAGGAAGAACGGGTTTAGGGATTGATACGTCACTGGAGCTATTTGCAAAAGCTATAACTAGTGTAAACGAAGAGCTAAATATGAGTATGAAATTTATCCTTCAAACTCCAGAAAGACCTTACTGGCTAAAAAAGTACAAAAATATAGAACATAAGAGATTTGTACCTTATGAAAACTTACCAAAGGTTTTTGCGGAGTCAGACCTTTTGCTTTTACCTTATGATTTTTCGGTAAATGCTATAAAATTCATTAAGCTATCGATGCCTACCAAAGCACCCGAATATATGATTAGTGGCACACCAATACTTATTTTTGCACCTGAAATAACTGCAGTTGCTAAATATGCCAATAAATTTAATTGGGCTAAAACAATAACTAACAACAACTTGAGCGAAATAAAAACCGCCATATTACAAATAATAACTAATAAAGAGTTAAGAAAATATTACGCAGAAAATGCTATAAAAACGGCAGAAAAAAACCACAATTCCAGCTTTATTACTTATAAGTTTAGGAGTATTATTTGTTCAATTGCTAATTCTATTGAATAAAATAAATATCTTAACAACAATAATTTATATAAATTTTAGTGCAATATGCTTCATTGAATAGTTGTTCACACAAAACAAATAAAAATGGATAACCAATTGAAATTAAACCAAATAGCCGTACTTATAACTTGTCATAACCGGAAGACAAAAACGTTAGCATGTTTAACTTCTTTGCACAATTGCTCGATGCCAGCAGATTATTCGTATGCAGTATTTCTGGTGGATGATGGTTGTATTGATGGAACTAGTGATGAGGTAAAAAAGCATTTTCCATTAGTCAGTATTATTAAAGGAGATGGAAATCTATTTTGGGCTGGTGGAATGCGCAAAGCTTGGAATGCTGCTTTAGATTTGGAAGTATTTAGTGCTTTTTTGCTACTTAACGACGATGTTGAATTGGAGAAAAACTGCTTGAAATACTTAATTAATACGCACAAATTTTCGTTATCAGAAACAGGAAAAAGTGGAATATATGTAGGCTCAACGGCAGAAAAAATAAATAAAAAAATTTCTTATGGTGGACATATTATTACAAAAAATCATTTTGTAATGAGAAGCTACATGATACTTCCAACAGAAACACCACAAGTTTGCCATTTTGCAAACGCTAATATTATGTGGGTAAGCAATGAGGTTGTAAAACAAGTAGGAATTTTCGACAACTATTATTCTCACGGTATTGCCGATTTTGATTACACCCTTGTAGCTTATAAACAGAAAATACCATTATGGGTAACACCCAATATATGTGGGTATTGTGAAAATGATCATGACAAAAATTGGTTATCCT
This sequence comes from Paludibacter sp., assembly GCA_020049515.1. GTDB lineage: Bacteria > Bacteroidota > Bacteroidia > Bacteroidales > Paludibacteraceae > Paludibacter. Next base: position 29,075 of record JAIFKQ010000030.1, read on the forward strand.
CGAATGCCTCGCTTAGATTGCGCATTCTGTTTTTAAAAAGTAAAACGGGGTTGGCTTATAAAGAATACCTGTATTATATACGCAAGCATTTTATACTATCTTATCCATATTCATTTACAATGTTATGGCTGAAAACACTATTTCCCACACTATGGGATTTGAAAAACAAAATAAATAAAACAGAGATTGAAAAATAATATCCCAAAAAAATCAGAATAAAAAAAATGGAGATGTAAAAACCATCAAAATAGATAAAAAATACTGTTCAAATAAATAGGTTTGAGATGGAAAACAGCAGTTCACAAACTTCTTTCAAAGAGAACAAATAATTTATAATTTATACACTTTCAAAATTTTAAAATTAAATGTATGAATTCAATTGAATGTAGAAAAGGTTTACCCACAGAGTATGAGTTATTTTTGATAAATAAATACAATTCATTTATTACTACTTGTAGATATATAGAAGTTTATTATCCATTATACGATATAAACTATATACTAATTTTTGAAGATGATAAATTGGACGAATTGATAGTATTTGGTAATAAGGGGAACACTTCAATCTGTTTTAATTCATTGGTGTATATAAAACAAAATGTTGTGGAGGAGTTTCTAAAAATAATATTTAAAAAATTTCAATTTATAAATAAAATAAAAATTGAGGCATCTTACTTTCATTATAATTTAAAAAAAACACTTTTATTATCAAAATCAGATAATCAAATATTGAATTTGCCATCATCCATTGAGAGTTATTATTTAGAACTTGGGTATCATACGCGAAAAAATATCAGAAATCGAAAAGTGAGGTTGTTGAGAGACTACAAAAACGTAAATTTCATTACCAAGTATGGCAATGAAATAGAAGAGAAGATAGTAGATAAAATAATTCAATTGAATACAAACAGAATGATTCAGAAAGGAAAAATACCTGGCATAGACCAAAATTATAGAGACAATATTTATAGATACTCACAGCATTATGGATGTGTGAGTTACATCGAAATAGATGGCATTTTGGTAGCAGGTTGCATTGCTACAATACTTAACAAAGAGATATTTTTGCATGTAATTGCCCATGATAATAATTTATCAAAATACAATGTAGGAGAAGTTTGCATCGTAAATTATATTGAATACTCGATTAATAAAGGAATGACAACATTTCAATTTTTATGGGGTGAAACAGAATTGAAAAAACGGTTTTTAGCAAAGTCGCATGTATTATATTCATATTGCGTCTATCGAGCTTATTCACTGGATTTCATTTTAAAACTTATAAAAAGAATATTTTATGATTCAATAATTCAATTTAAAAATCTCACTTTTTCAACAGATTTGAGAAAAGCGATAAAAAAGTTGTATTAAAGGATATATTTACATAAATCATATTGCAAAAACTTTTTTGATTTGGAATTTTCTAAAAATTGAGATGAAAAATATAAAACAAACTACTACATGATTACGATTGAATATATCAAAGGTTTGCCAATTGTTCATGAAGCTTTTCTGATAGAAAAATACGATTCGTTTTTTACAACTTGTGCTTATATTGATATATACTTTCCTTTTTACGACATCTATTACTTGCTTGTAAGAAAGGATACAATTATAATAGATATATTGATTTTTGGAAACAAAAGCAAAGAATCAATTTGCTTTAACACATTAACTTCAATTAATCAAGATATTATTCTACAATGTAGCAAAAAAATATTTGAAGAACACAACTTAATTACAAAATTAAAAATCTCAGCTAATTACATCAAGTATAATTACAACAAATCAATACTAATTTCAATGTCCAAAAATTATGTTTTAGAACTTCCCTCATCAATTGATACATATTATTTGGTACTTGGTAAAAGTACTCGAAAAAACATCAGAAATGACAAATCAAAACTACTTAGAGATTTTCCAAATGTAAAATTTATTACTCTTTTGCCAAATGAGATCAATTCAACAATCATAAACAAAATAATGCAATTGAATAAGGATAGAATGAAGCATAAAGGGTTAATTTATGGAAAAGACAAGTATGAAATGAAAAATACATATTTATATTCAAAGTATTATGGTTGTGTAACATACATAGAATTAGAAGGTGAAATTATTGCTGGAAATATATCATATATAATAAATAAAAACATTTACGGACATGTGATAGCGCATGATAATAATTTTTCGAATTACAGTTTAGGTCGATTATGTCAATTAAATACTATCCAATTTGCCATAGAAAATGGATTGAAAAATTTTCATTTTTTATGGGGAGAAAATGAGTATAAAATAAGATTAATGTCTAAACCACAACTAATATTTTCGTACTATATATTTCGGAAACAATCAATTGAATTCTTTTTAACAAATTAAAAGTTTCAATACTTAGGCTATTATTGAACCTAAGACTTTCGAAATACACGCTATATTTAAGGAATGCAATTAAGATATACCGAAAGAAAAAGTTGGGAAACATAGACTTTGGGGTTTAAAAAAAAAATGATTCTGAATAACAATAATTTTGGCAATGATATTATTCTCGATCAAAACAAAACTTACAGCATTAACAATAATACACTTAGACAAATTATTAATACTAACAAAAAGAAATTTATATCTCATAAAGAAGAAATAAAACCATGAAGAAAATCATAATTATACAATCTTCGCTGCCTCAATATAGAAAAGAGTTTTACATTTTACTTAAGAAGAAACTGGTAGAACAAGATATTGAGTTACATGTAATTTATGGGAAAGCTTCAAGCACTAATAAACTGCGAAATGATGAAATAATACTTGATTGGGCAAAATACATTCAAAATAAATACTTCAAAATAGGTAATAAGGAATTATTGTGGCAACCGTACATTAGCCAATTAAAGGATAGTGATTTGGTGATAGTGGATGCAGCGAATAGGTTAATTCTAAATTATTATTTAATAATTAGAAGAGCTTTTTCATCCTCAAAATTAGCTTTTTGGGATCATGGACGGAATTTACAGGAAGACATTGGAAGTCTTGGAAACAGATTTAAGTATCTGTATATCAATAAATGTGACTGGTGGTTTGGATATACAGCAGGTACAAAAAGGTTTTTATTATCAAAAAAATATCCTGAGAATAGAATCACAGTTGTGCAAAATACAATTGATACATTTAGCCTTATAAAGTATTACACTCATATAAAAACTAGAGAGATAAATGAGTTGAAATCGAAAATGGGCATACAAAACTGTAAAACAGCCATTTACTGCGGATCAATGTATGCAGGTAAGAATATTGATTTTATTATTGAAACTTGCCACGAAGTAAAAAAAAAGATACCAGAATTTCATGTAATATTTATAGGTGCCGGCACTGAAGCCACTAAGGTAATGGAGGCAGCACTATCGTTTGATTGGATACATTATGTAGGTTCAAAATTTGGAAATGAACGGGTAATATTTTTCAAAATTGCATCCATACAATTAATGCCCTATTATGTGGGACTTGGCATAGTAGATTCGTTTGCTATGGAAACTCCTATAATTACAACTTCAAATTCGTCGCATGGTCCTGAAATAGAATATCTTGAGAATGAAATAAATGGAATAATGACCGAGGATAGTTTACAGGAATACTCAAAATCTGTCATAGAAATCCTGAAAAACGGAAAATATCTTCAATTAATAAATGGTTGTAAAACAGCAGCTAAAAAATACTCTGTAGAGGCCATGGTCGAAAATTTTAGCGCTGGTGTAGTCTCATGTCTTGAATTGGAAACTGAAAAACCAAGCTAACTATATATAAAAATAAATATGGAAAATACAGTAATTATAACTACCAGCTGGGATGATGGGCATGTTTATGACTTAAGAATAGCCGAGTTATTAGAAAAATATCAGTTACAAGGGACATTTTATGTACCAATCAGAAACAGTGAAAATTCGGTCATGAAACCAACTTCGATGATTGAAATTGGAAAACGATTTGAAATTGGCGGTCATACCGTAAACCACAAATACCTGCAAAATTTGGGAGATGAAGAAGCTAGTTATGAAATACTTAACTGTAAATCTGTATTAGAAAATATACTCGAGAAAGAAATTTACGCATTTTGCTTTCCTGGAGGTAAATTCTCTAATCGTGACGTTCATTTAGTCAAAAAAAATGGTTTTCTTTTTGGGCGAACTACAAGATTTTTTAACACTACATTGAATAATAAGTTTTTGATGAATACAACAGTACAATGTTATAATCATGATACTTATACACTTAATAAACATTGCCTAAAAAGAGCCTATTTTTCGCAATTGATAAAGTTTGGATTCTTTTTTGATTACAATAAAAACTTTAGAAAATTGGCATCTGAAATTACTTCAAATATGATTCTAAATGGAGGTATTTTTCATATCTGGGGTCATTCTTGGGAAATAGACAAATTTGGATTGTGGTACGAATTGGAAGAAACTTTTAAAATGCTGTCTGACATTCCTAATGCCCTACATCTTAACAATTCTACAAGTTGGAAACTAAAAAAATCTTTTGCAGACATACAAAAAAAATAATTAACATAGAACTATCCCAAAATAATAATACTAGTGAGCCAAAGCTTGAGAATACATTAACATTAGAAAACTAATTATGAAAAAAAAAATCCTTTTTCTGCTTCATTTTCCACCACCTATCCATGGGTCATCTATAATGGGGCAAGAAATTAAAGAAAGTAATTATATAAATAATTCGTTTGATTGCAGATACATAAATATGCTTGTTAATCAAAACATTAATGAGTCTGGAAAAATTGGAATTATAAAAGGAATTCAATTTATTCCCACCCTATTTCAATTAATATCCGAAACCATAAAAAATAGACCAGATGTATGCTATTTGGCATTAACCACTACTGGAATAGGATTATATAAAGATGCTTTGGTGGTGGCTATGTTACGTTTATTTGGTATAAAACGGGTTTATCATCTTCATAATAAAGGTATTATTGAGAATAGTAAAATTAAGTTTAACAATTTTATCTATCGGTATATTTTTAAAGATGCAGATATCATTCTATTATCCAACCATTTATACAATGATATTGAAGCTTATGTGCCCACATCCAGGGTGCATATTTGTCCAAATGGAATTGGTAACTCCGATTATTCAGTTATAAAAACATATCGGTTTAAGCATGAGGAACCAGTACAATTATTGTTTTTCTCTAATTTGATTGAATCAAAAGGTGTTTATGTGTTGCTGGAAGCATGTAAGTTACTGATAAACAGAAACAATAATTTTATTTGTAGGTTTGCAGGAAGCATTGGGAATGTGAGTGAACAAGACTTTAATTTGAAAGTACAACAGTTTGGGCTAGAAAATAATGTAAGATATTTAGGACCGCAATATGAAAATGACAAAGAAATAGTCTTTCAAAATGCAGATATTTTTGTTCATCCTACTTATAATGATTGCTTTCCGTTGGTTTTGATAGAAGCCATGCAATATTCGTTACCCATAGTTTCAACGGATGAAGGCGGAATACCCGAAATGCTTACAAACGGTGTATCAGGATTTCTTGTTCCACAAAAAGATGCAGAAAAACTGTCGGAAAAAATAGAATTATTAATACAAAATCCTACGCTGCGCTTAAAAATGGGCAAAGCAGGTAGATTAAAATATGAAGCAGAATTTACAAAGGCGACATTTGAAAATAAAATGCATGCTATTTTACAGAATATTATTTCAATCGAAAATAATTCAATGAAAATAATAGAAACAATTGGCTTCAATGTATTTTCTGATAATTTAGCTACAATACCTATTCAGGGCGAAAAGTGTAGGGTGATAAATACCATTAGCCCAAACTCTTATGGTATTTCTACCAAGGATTTAGAATTTGAAAATGCCCTAAAATCTTCCGACTTTCTGGTATTAGATGGAGTTTATTTTGGCTTATCATCTTTGATTATAAATAAAAAAAATATAAAAAAAAATCAGGGTCCAGATGTGTTTTATCATTTTATAGAAAGAATTAACACACAAAAAGGAAGTGCATTTTTTTTTGGATCTACAGAAAACACACTTCAAAAAATTAAATCGCGAGCTAGGATTGAATATCCAAATATCGATGTGAATTTTTTCTCTCCGCCATTTAAAACAGAGTTTACGGATTTAGAAAACGAGCTAATAATAAAAAGAATAAATGCCGTAAAACCAGATATTTTATTTGTAGGAATGACCTGTCCCAAACAAGAGAAGTGGGCATTAAAGCATCGTGACAAGTTAAATGTAGGATTAATTATATGTATTGGCAATGTTTTCGATTGGTTTGCAGGTACCCAAAAGCCTATTCCAGCATTTTGGTATAAAATAAGACTTGGGTGGCTTGCTCGCATTTTTATGCGTCCTGAAATTTTCAAAAGAAATATTGGTAATCAAATGGTTTTTTTATGGCACGTAATATTGATATTTTTAAAAATCAAAAAGGTATGATAACTGGAGCAGTAATAGGATTGGGTAAAATGGGAATTTCACATGCCGCTATAATTGGTGCAAATCCACTGGTCAATTTTGTGGCAGTTTGTGATAGTTCTACTTTAGTATTGGATGCTTTTAAGAAATTTAGCACGGTAAAAACATACCGAAATTTCAAAGAAATGATTGATAATGAGTCCCTAGACTTTGTATTGGTGGCTACTCCCACTCGATTTCATTTTCCAATGGTAAAATATGCGCTTGAAAATGGATTACATGTATTTTGCGAGAAGCCATTTAACTTAAATTCAAAAGACGGCGAAGAGCTAGTACAATTGGCCAACAGCAAGTCGTTAATCAATCAAGTAGGTTATCACAACCAATTTATTGGAACTTTTAGAGAACTCAAAAGATTGCTACAAGCCGATGTTTTGGGAGATTTGGTGCATTTTATGGGCGAGGCTTATGGTGCAGTAGTTACAAAAGAAAAGGGAAAAACTTGGAGGTCGAATGCTGAAGAAGGTGGAGGATGTTTGTACGATTACGCATCACATGTGTTAAATTTAATTCAGGAAATCATAGGTAATCCGGTTCATTCTGCTGGCACAAAACTAAAAAGCATCTATTCTAATGATGTTGAAGATGCGGTTTATAGCACATTAAGTTTAGATAATGGTTTGAGCGGACTGCTTTCGGTAAACTGGAGCGACAATACATATCGAAAAATGTCCACTACGCTAACCGTAATTGGCAAAAACGGCAAAATTAGTTGCGATGCCACTGAAATAAAAATATATCTAAAAGAATCGAATAAAAAAGAGGGTTTAGACAAAGGATGGACTATCAAATACATTACGGATTTTGCCCTTCCAGTAAATTTCTATTTGCGTGGTGAAGAATATAGTGCTCAAATAGAACACTTTGTAAATTGCATTATCACAAAAAAACAGGGAAGTTACAATACCTTTGAACAAGGGAACAATACAGATAAAGTGATAGAAATGATAATTGCTAATTCTAAAAAAAATTGAAACATCATGGATAAAATACTATTTGGCGACAATCAGTTTTTTGCGGTAAATCATGTTTCGGATGAAAAATCACGAGCTCAATCAATTCAATTTAAGGAAGATGCAGCCATTATTAAAATACTCGACCAAGCTATAGACGTGGGAATTAACACGTTTATGTGTACCACGCACGAGAGAATTGCAAATATATGTAATTACATTAGGTTAAATCCGAAAAAATACCAAAATTTTAATATCTATCCGTGCATGCCTTATGCTCACAAATATGCAAACGCTGTTACTGAACTTGGAATTATGGGTACTATCAAAAATTATATTCCAGGTAGTATTTTTGGAACCTTTGCAAAAGGTGGTTTTGCACTTATGAGCAAAGATTTTATTAAGCTCATGGAACTTTTGATTGATGCCGAAATGAAAATGTTTAAAGACCTAAATACCCCAGTTATTTTTATCCAAAATGTTATTGTTGATATGATATTGGGGTTAAAAATGTATGACATTTTTAAATCTTACGATCAATATATCCGCACAAAATACAACGCTGAGCCTGGATATATTACCATGAATATGCCCCTGTTGCTAGATAGTTTGAATTCGGTGGGAATTATGAATCCAATTATCTGTAGCTCAATCAATAAAATAGGCTTTAGAATGAGTGGCGGAGTAGAAATTTACGAGAAATACCTCTCCGAAAAGCAATTTCGACCAATTGCCATGCAAGTGCTTGCTTCTGGTGCTTTACATCCAAGCGAAGCAATTGAATACTTGGGAAAATTTCCAAATATTGAATCTGTTTTATTTGGCGCCTCAACAAAAAGTCACATACAGGAAACCAAAATGCTTATAAATAAGCACTTATAAAATAAAAAACTAAACAATGGAAATTATAAAAATAAATTCTTTATAGGGTTTAATCCATCTATTTATAGTAACCACACTATAAAAAACCACATTTAAGTAGTGTTTCTTTGCAACCTAATCAGCACCCCCAACCCTCTGAAGGGGTAAATGAGAGTGCACAGATTCAGAAATTTTAACTGGAAAGAATGTGTGTTTTGTTAATTGATAAAATATAGTTTGTTTTTGAAACGAATTTAAATACTAAGGAGTATTTAAGCAGGAAAACTTGTCGAAATAAGTGTTAAGTAGATAAGTTTCTTTGCAATTTTAAATATTTATAAAAAGTAGAAAATATGAAATAATTGAGCGAAAATGGCAAAATTAAATTTTAAATTAAATATCAATCAAAACAAACAATTAGCGACTGGTAACATTTAACACATAAGACCTTATTAAATTGCTGAAAATTGGTACTTAAAAATGAAACTTTTGTGCTCAAAAGATATATTGGGAAAGTTTACTTTGTGAAAAATAATAAAGTAGAATTAAATAAAGGACGATAATGAGGTAATCAATAATACAAAAAAAAATTCACCTTAATAAAAAAAAACAAGTACTATGGAACTTAAATCATTTATTTATTGGAAGTTGGTATATCCAATCATACTTAGATTGGATAAATTTCGTGGTTTGGATTTTTTGTCGGAAATGTCGCCCGAAGCCCTACAATTCAATCTCAAACGCGCACATGGATATGGTCCGTCTGGCAAAAATTTTTTGAAAGAGGTGCTAAGTGACTTCAATATTAGTTCTACCGACTCCATAATAGATGTAGGATGCGGCAAAGGAAGCGCAATGAAGTATTTACTAGATTTCCCTTTTGAAAGGGTAGATGGGATTGAGCTTTCTGGCCTTATTGCCGATATTGCTACCCAAAATTTCAAAAAATTAAACGAAAATAGATGCCGAGTGTTCACGGGAGATGCTGGATATTTTAACCAATATGATGATTATAATTATATCTATTTTTACAATCCATTTCCACCAATAGTTATGGCAGAAGTAATTGAAAATCTGAAATTTTCATTGCAACGAATTGACAGAGAAATGGTTATAATTTACATGAGCCCTACCTGCAACCATATTATTGCAGAAAGTGGTATATTTACACAAGTAGGCGCATATTATAAAAACGATGCCTGGATAACAGTTTATAGCAATAGAAGCATAGACAAATCGGTATTATCATATAATAAAAAAATTCATCGAAGTATTGAAGGAACTCCTTTGAACGATGCGCTTAAAGTGTATTTGCAAAATTACGTATTAAAAGCATACAAATAGAAAAATGAACGAATAAAAGCTTGATTTTATAATGTGAACTTGATGTAAATATTCAGCACAATTCAATTAATCAAAAAAAAATAATATGGATTACAAAGCATTAGTTTATTGGAAGTTAGTGTACCCAATCACTATAAAAATGGATAGTTATCAAGGCTTAGATTTTTTGCCCAAAATCACTGCCAAAGCTGTAGGTTTAGATATAAAGCGTTCATTTGGATATTCTCCATCGCATAAAAGATTTCTGATAGAGCTGCTCAATGATTTTAGTATTACGTCCAATGATACCATTATTGATGTGGGTTGTGGCAAAGGAAGTGCAATGCGCACCATGTTAAAATACACATTTTCCAAAGTGGATGGAATTGAGCTATCTAGTATAATTGCCAATATAGCTATTCAAAATTTTAAAAGATTGAAGGTAAATAGATGTAGCGTTTTTACAGGCGATGCTGGTCAATTTAAAATATACAACGACTACAATTATGTCTATTTTTTCAATCCATTTCCAGCTGTTGTAATGAAAGAAGTAATTGAAAACTTAAAAAAATCGGCACAACTAGTTGACAGGGAAATAATTATAATATACATGAGTCCAACCTGTACCGATGTGATTGAAAAAAGTGGGGTATTTGAACTTAGAGGAATATATAAAAGAACAGGCGCTTGGGTCACTGTTTACTCTAACCGGAGCTTAAAAAATTCTACACTTTCATCAAATAAGAAAATGATTCCTTGCACAGAAAGCTCCGACATCAAAAAGGAATTACAACTATACTTACAAAATTTTATTCAACCCGATTATATAGATCGTATCAAATAATTTATTCTTAAAATTTCATGTAAAAAAATTAGCTAATAAGTTATGAGTCCAAGCCGATAAGTGATTTTTGATAAAAAAAGTGCTAAGTAGATAACTTACAGATAAATACCTGAGAGATATTGAGGTCGCAATTAAATATTTATTTTGAATATCAATTCTTTGCATCCCGATAAGTATCGAGATTGCGCTCCCTATTCTCGAGATGTTTCATTAGCGTTCTCTCGTTTCTGGGGATGTTCTAATAGCATTCAAAAAAAAATAAATTATCGGGGCCAACTCAGTTATTAGTGTTATAATTTACGGATTATCTTATAAATAATTAAATTGAATTTATGATAACAATAGAACATTTTGAGGGTTTACCAACAGAACATGAATCATTTTTAATAAACAGATACAATTCATTTATAACTACTTGTAGGTACATTGAAATTTATCATCCCGATTATTACATTTATTATATGCTCGTTTACGAAGACAGTGAACTAGTTGATTTATTGATATTTGGTAATAAAGGAAATACGGCAAGATGCTTTAATGCACTTGTCAATATCAATCAGAATACCATTTCGGGATGCATAAATTTACTTTTTATACAGTCGCCATTTATACAAAAGGTGATGATTGATGCATCGTTAACGCCGTATAAATTAAAGTATTCATTTCTAATAACCAAATCAGAAGATTATGTTATTAATCTTCCCACAAATATCAACGATTATTATAAAGAATTGGGACTGAGTACCAGAAGAAATTTAAAAAGTCGCAAAAATAAATTATTAAAAAATTTCAACTCTGTAAATTATTTCACTAAATATAACTGTGATATCAATGACGAAATAATTGACAAAATAGTTCAAATGAACTATAACAGAATGAAATACAAAGGAGTAGTTCCGCACATCGACAACAAATATAAAAATAATATTTTCAAGTACTCTCAACACTACGGTTGCGCTTCATATTTAGAGCTGGATGGTGAAATGGTAGCTGGATGTATAGCTACCATTTTAAACAAAGATATTTTTTTACATGTATTTTCTCACGATAACAATTTTTCTAAATACAATGTAGGTGAAAGCTGTGTATTTAACCTAATAACAACGGCCATTGAGAATGACTTGTCAACCTTTCATTTCCTGTGGGGAAGCAGCGATTTAAAATCAAGATTTCAAGTAAAACCGACAATTTTGTTTTCAAGTTTTGTTTACAGAGGATACTCATTAGACTTCTTTACAAACAAATTATCTACTTTTTTTTTAACGGCTTTCAGCCAGTTTAAACTTTCAGCATTTTCCAAACCATTAAAAAAAACCGTGAAATTTTACCGTAAAATAAATTCCAAAGTGTAAAATTAAAAAGCTTAATTACTTGGAGTAATGATTTATACAAGAAATCTCTTTTACATATAATTAAAAAAAAAAGTACCATATATAGGTAATTAGTCAACAACTACTGTTAATAAATTTGAGTATGACTACAATCAAATGTTTGAATGGCTTGCCTTTAGAATATGAATCATTTCTGATTAGTAAATACGAGTCGTATTTGACCACATGCCGATATATTGAAATATATTATCCTACTTACATCATAGATTTCATGCTTGTATATAATGAAAATAGCTTAATTGAATTATTAATATTTGGCACCAATGGAAGCACTTCAAAATGTTTCAATTCATTTGCCAGTATAGATCCAACTATAATTTCAGAATGCATCAATATTTATTTTGAAAATCATCCGTCTATACCAATGATAAAAGTTGATGCATTAAGTAAAGAGTACAATTTAAAAAAAGCTATTTTACATGATAAAGCCAATGAGTATGTCATTAATTTATCTTCAACAGTTGACGAATATTATCTACAACTAGGTCGTAGCACTCGAAAATCTGTACGAAATCATAAATCGAAACTGATTAGAGATTATCCAAATGTAAACTTTATTACTAAGTATGGGATAGAAATTGAAGAGAAAGTTATTGATAAAATTATAGAATTGAATATTGCCCGAATGAAATATAAAGGAATAATGCCAGCGAAAGACCTAAATGAGGCCAAGCGAATATTCAGATATTGTAAATATTATGGCATTGTAACTTACATTGAAATTGATAATATAATAGTAGCTGGAGATATTGCGTATATTCTGGATAAACGTATGTTTACTGAAGTGATAGGACATGACAATGATTTTTCGGCGTACAATTTGGGCGAAGTATGTATGTTTCAGCTTATTGAGGCAGCTATAAATGGTGGATTTGAAACATTGTATATGTCGTGGGGCTATAATGAGTATAAAAAGCGCTTATTGGCAAAGCCGCATATTTTGTATTCCTATTCAATATATCGAACATATTCTTTGGCTTACATTCTTAAAAGTATTAATGCATTGGTAGTTCTAAATATTACAAGGTTTAGACTCTCGAAATACTCAATGCCAATAAGGAATGCTATTAAGTATTACAGAAAAAGAAAATGGTCGTTAGTATTAAGTAGAAATTAAAAAAATTAATGTGGTCAACTTAGTGTTTGACTATGTATAGAAAATATAATCGTAAAAAATATCAAAAATGAAAAGTTTTACAAGAGTAAATTATTACAAATTGGCAATAATATTATTTTTTAGTTTTAATGCTCATGGTCAAGATAACATTATAACACAAGAAAATAAGAAGGTGGATGATGCTATTTTGGAAGTAATTGATTCGATAAAAATATGTAAATGGAAATATGACGCTCAATCATGTATAAATTTCTCGTTTGATGACAATCTACTGTCACAAACAAAAATTTCAAAGATATTTGACCAATACGGATTCAAGTCCACCTATTTTATCATACCGAATAGTATGTACATTGATAGCCTAAAAGATATGGCGGCACGAGGTCATGAAATTGGTAGCCATACATATTCGCACGTTTCACTTGGGGGTATTGATAGTTTAGAGATTGATTTTCAGACACGTAAATCGAAAGAAATGATTGAAAATTGTATAGGTATAAAGTGCCTTAGCTTTGCAGATCCGTACCACGAAACGACGGAAATGAGCAAAAATATCGTTTTTAGCTACTATTCTTATGCTCGAAATTACTCAAAGTACATAAATCACAGTTACTATCCTCTTTTTTCTTCTTCCACATTACAGCAGCTTACAAATTATATATCCAAAGGAATATCAAAAGGGGAAATATTGTTAATTGCAGGACACGGATTAGAAGGTGATGGTTACAGCCCTATAAGTGAACACTTTTTACGGGAGATTCTAAATTTAGTAAATGATTACAATTATAATGGAGTTTTGTGGGTAACTACTATAAAAGAAGGAATTCAATATGAGAATCTTTATCATGAATTAATGTTAGAAAAAAAATTTACAAACGACACTCTAATATTAAGTTTTAAAAACTTCAATAAATTGAAATACAAAAATGAAGATAAGGCAATGATTAGCATAAAAATACCATTCAATAGCAGTTTCGAAATAACACGGGTAACACAAAATATAGAAAAAAAAATGCATGATGATAAATATATTTTCACAATGGACTTAAAAAAAGACACTTCTATGGTGTTGATAATGAAGAACTCAAGTCCATTGACTAAAAATATAATTGATGAGTTTAAGACTACAAATTTATTTACAATTTACCCAAATCCTATCCACAAAGTATTAAGAATTCAAGACTCAAGAATAATGGGAAATGGTGAAATTTTAAGCATTGAGATATTTAACACAGATGGAAAACTTATTCAAAAGCAAATAACAAATTTTTCTGAAATTGATGTTTCACGTCTCAAAAAGGGACTATACTTTGTGAAAAAAAATATGCAAATAGACTCAACGATCAAGGTTTACATGGCAAAATTTTTAAAGTTCTAATTATCGAATACATTTGTCCAATAATTTAACTGTCAGACACTTTATAAAAAACAACAATGAAAATAATACTGTCATTTGTAGTGAGTATATATTTAACTTTCAATTTACAAGCAATAACATTAAACGTAGAAATGCCAGGTACATTATCTATCTTAATGTCAGACTTTGACAAATCAACTCTAAAATTGCTTACAATAACGGGGAACATTGATGCCCGAGATGTAAAATTTATACGTGACGAACTACCAGAATTAGAGTATTTAGACATAAACGCCATCACAATAGAAAGTTATGAGGGAAATGACGGAACTTCAAACAATACATATTATCTCAAAGCTGAAATCCCTGAAAATGCATTCTTCAAAGATGAGTCATCACCCAACAAATTGATTTCTATTATTTTACCAGTATCCATAACTTCCATTGGAAATCGAGCTTTTTATGAATGTAACCTAATCAACACCATCAATATTCCAAAATTGGTAACTAACATTAGTCATTTGGCATTTCAAGAATGTGCAAGTTTATCTAATATAGAGGTCGATGATGAGAATACTACTTTTTCGGATGATAATGGCATCTTATTTAATAAGTTAAAAACACTACTTATTAGATGTCCTGTTCAAAAAAAAGGAATATATCAAACTCCCAATTCTGTTAACATTATAGACACCTATGCGTTTTACAATTGTAGGAATTTGACTGAAATAGAATTTCCAAATTCCATAAGCACATTAAAGTATGGAGCTTTTTACAATTGTTCAGAGCTTACAAATTTAAAGCTCCCTAATGCATTGATATGGATTGAAGCTTACGCATTTTACAATTGTAGTAGTCTGGAGGGCGAAATTACGATACCAAACACAGTGAAAAACTTGGGCGATTATGCGTTTTATGAATGTAGCAGCTTTTCTAGTTTAACGATTGGTAATTCTGTTACTTCAATAAATAAATTCTGCTTTTATAATTGTAAAAAACTAAGCTCAATATCCAATGCTAGTTCTGTAAAATTAATAAATGAATTTTCTTTTTTTAATTGTAATGCGCTCACTGATGTTTCGTTTGGAAATACAGTAACTCACATAGGAAAGTATGCTTTCTCTGATTGTAATAATCTAATTAATTGCACTTTATCTAGTTCGCTTACCTATATTGGCGAAGGGGCTTTTGGATATTGTAGAGGCCTTTCCAACATAGTTATTCCTAATTCTGTTAATTATATTGGAAATGGGGCTTTTGCTTTTTGTAGCGGAATAGTTACATATTTAATCATTCCGGAATCACTTTCATCAATTGGTGATTTTACATTTCGAGGTTGCAGTGGAATTAGTAACGTTTATATTCCAAATTCGGTAACAATTATTGGGAACTCTGCATTTGAAAGCTGTAATAGCATAACTGAATTAGTGATACCAAGTGCAGTAATATCTATTGGCGCAAGTGCTTTTGCTGATTGTGTTGGAATGACTAAAGTTACAATGTCTGGCAAATTAAATTCTATATCAGCAAATGTATTTTGGGGTTGCAGGGCTTTAACAACAATTGTAGTTGATTTACCATCACCGATTAATTTGAGCAGTTCAAATGGGGTTTTCGAAGATGTAAACAAATCAGAATGCAAGCTTTTTGTACCTTCAGTAGCTGTAAATGAATTTAAAAAAGCCGAGCAATGGAAAGATTTTAAACACATACTGCAACTATCAATTCCTTTACCCCCGGACCCTGGGTTGTAAGCACTTGAATTAATCAATTCAAAAACCTAAATCTCTAATGCTTAAGAGTCAATAAGATATGTAGTGAAAAATTAATTGATGAATTAATTTCCAAAGTTATGAAATAAATAACAATGGCATACGAGATTAATTTTCACTTTCAATTATCAAAAAAAACAGCGAATAATTGCAATTATTTGAAGTTTTTCGTGTATTTTTGTGCGATATTTATACTAACCCAAAATTTATACCCGAGTGAAATTATCAAAATCTGCTACCGAATGTAACAGCAAAGAGGACATTAGGTCTCAAATAGACAAAATTGACAAAGAAATAATTTCACTATTTGCGGTGCGATTTCAATATGTAAGTGAAATAGTAAAATTCAAATCCGACACCCAAAGTGTAGTAGCACAAGACCGTAAAGATGAGGTGATTAGACAACGAGGTGAATGGGCTGCAGAATTAGGATTGGATAAAGAAACATTTGAACAAATATATCGGTTTTTAGTGGATCACAATATCAGTAAAGAATTGGAAATATTAAATGGAATAGGTTGAAAGTTTGATTGTTTGAAATAATTATAAAGAAATACTTAAAGATAGACTATCTATTTAAAAAAATCATCAAATGTACAGGATTGAATATTGAGCAAATTCAAAAAAAAAAATGAGTTGTAAAGTCCCAATAATCTCTTAAGACAACTAATTCACCTATTTTCCAAACATTATGATAGAAGATATTAAAGAAAAAGTCCGAACTTATGAGGATAGCTTGAAAACTTACCGCGATTTAAAAAACTCAATTGATACTACTAGAGAAGTAGGTGAAATGATTGGAAAAATTAAAGGTAAAAAGGAAGGAATTAAATTACAATAAATACTAACATACAGCCCACTTACAAGAAAGGGCAAAATTAATGAGCATGTATAAAAACGATATTAAAGTAATGGATTGCACCGTTCGCGACGGTGGATTAATGAACAAATGGCAATTTAGCGACGAGTTTGTAAAAGCAGTATATGATGCATGCGTAGAAGCAGGCATCGATTATATGGAAATTGGCTACCTAAGTAGCGAAAAAGCCTTTGACCGCAACGAAATGGGGCCTTGGAAATTTTGCCACCAAAAGGATTTGGAGCGAATTGTTGGTAAAAATGAAACCAATCTGAAATTGTCAGCCATGGCCGATATTGGACGTATTGAGCTAGATGATATCCCTTATGCGGCTGACAGTGCGTTGGATATGATTCGTGTAGCTTGTTATGTACATCAAGTGGACAAAGCGATTGCATTGGCACACCATTGTATGGATAAAGGTTATGAGGTGTGTATCAATTTGATGGCTGTTTCTACACTTGGAGAATTGGAACTTGATGAAGCGCTAAAAGACATTGCAAAATCACGAGTACCTGTATTTTATGCCGTAGATAGTTATGGTAGCATGTATGTGGAATCTATACAACATTTAGTGCGCAAATATACAGCTGCTTTACCTGGCAAAGAGATTGGAATTCATGCACATAACAATATGCAAATGGCCATGTCTAACACCTACACCGCATTGATGGAAGGATGTACTATGCTGGATGCTACATTATTGGGATTAGGACGTGGAGCAGGTAATTGCCCAATAGAGATACTGATTGCATTTCTGAAAAACCCTAAATATCGCTTATTGCCTTTGTTGCAAGTAATTCAGGACCAAATACATCCAATGCAAAAACAAATCGACTGGGGCTACCACATTCCTTATTTAGTATCTGGTGCTTTAAATGCTCATCCCCGTAAAAGTATGGAGTGGATGGAATCGGACCGCAAAAATGATTTTGTTTCTTTTATGAAAGAAATGCATGATAACGAAATTTTGGAATAGAAAAGGATTCCTTACACCGACATGAAAAACTCCGGAACTTTATAAAAAGATCCGGAGTTTTTTTTATATCCATTTCTATAGCTGTTATTTATCGCAACTCAACAATCACAGCAACAGCAGTTTAAGATCTTTTTTTGTTCCGTTGAATTGATTGAAATCAACGTAACCTTTTATACCATGAACCCTGTATTTTTCGGTGGTTTGCCAAAATGTCCAATCGCAGGTTGGTCTGCCGCGATAATCTACTATCCAAAGTTTACATTTTGAAGGAAGATTATCCTTCACATATTGAAGGTAATAGTTGTACGGGCAATAAATAATGGGGTATGTATTTGTTTTTTTATAAACCGCCGCAACAAAATCCTTCAATTCCTTTATTACTGATTCCTTTTTAGGCATCTTTTTAGAAAATTCGGCATCTAGCACCAAAGGCAAATCGCCACGCTGAAACTTTGCCGTAGTAAGAAAATTATTGGCTTGCATTTTCCCACTTGTCAAGTAGGTGAAAAAGTGATACGAACCAACTGGAATATTCAGTTTACGTATTGCAGTGTAATACTCTAAGTATTTGGCATCCTGCATGGTAGTGCCTTCAGTGGCTTTTACAAAAATAAATCCAACTTCTTGATCCTTTAACTTACCCCAATCATAAACCTCCTGGTAATGAGATATGTCAAGCCCCCATGTTTTATCCTGTTCATAAGCATAATTTTCAGGGCTTTCTATTTGTTTTCTTTTTGATACACATGATTGAAAGCCAATCATTAGGATCAATAATCTAAGTATATTTCTTTTCATCCTTTCTAATATCCAATTTTTAAAAAGGATAATTGAGTAGTTCTAAATTATTTATTGACTGCTAAAATTTTGATTATATAACCATTAAAAAACAGCCAATTACATTGCTGCAACTGGCTGTTATAATTTAATAATCTACTAGAGTTATTCAATAAATTATTCTTGTACTTTGATGTTGATTTTTACATAATCATCAGCCAAGTAACTTGTAGTAATACTATTCACTTTAAATATACCAACTTTACCAGCAGCTGTTTTAAATACGACTTCGGTACCTATGGCAAGTCCAGTAACACTAGTATCTGTTGCAGCATCAGCTGCAGCTTTAACTTCGGTATAAGTTGCAGAATCATAATCAATACTAGTAGTTTTGGCAAACTTAGTGCTATTTTTTGTAGTCCAAGCTGTAAAAGTAGTTGATAATGTTGCTGGTACGGAGCTTGGTGAGTAAATACCTAATGATGTACCACTTGCATTAAAATACACAAAATCAACCAACAATTGTTGAGCAGCAGTAGCTGTCTTTGGTGAATAAGTAGTTCCATCAGCACTAGCACATGTTGATGTACCTGAACCATCTGCTAAAGTACAATAAATAGTTGTAGCAGAAGCAATTGTTTTCAAAGTAGGTAAAACAACAGCAGCTTCTACCGTAAAAGTAGCACTACCTACAACATCTTTTTTGTCTGTCGCTGTTAAAATGTAAGTACCATTTGCCAAATTATTTACCGCTATAGTATAAC
>JAIFKQ010000112.1 GCA_020049515.1 Paludibacter sp.
CAATTGTAACGTCATTTCCTGCCGAAAAATTGATTGCCAAAGAGAATTTCGTGTCGTTGCTTTACTATTTTGGCATTCTTACTATTGATAGGGTGGAAAGAGGAAGTACTATTCTTAAAGTGCCCAATTTGTCCATTCGATCGGTGTTGTTTTCGTATTTGGTAGAGGGTTTTAGCGAAGCTGAAATTTTCAATGTGGATATAATGACGCTGGCGGATATGGGTGAAAAAATGGCTTATGATGGAGATTGGAAACCATTCTTTACTTATTTTTCGGAACAAATTTACAAGCAAACTTCGGTGCGCGACTTTATGGAGGGTGAAAAAACAGTGCAGATGTTCCATTTGGTTTATTTGAATTTGCTCAATTATTTCACCATTCATTCCGAAGCAGAAATGGGCAAAGGATTTGCTGATTTGTGGTTAACTCCCAATTTTATAGCACATCCAGAAATGAAACATTGCTACTTGGTGGAGCTTAAATACGTGCCGCGTGCTCAGGAAGTGGAAGTAAAAAATCCGGACTCTGCGTTGGTACAGAAACTCAATGCCGAAGCCGAAGCGCAACTCCATCGGTATGCAGCCGACCCACGGATACTTGCCTCGGTGGGAAAAACGACACTGCATTTGCTGCGTGAGAAAATTAATTGAAGAATTTTAGATTTGTCCCGCGGGCTCAACCGATAGTTCCCGATAGCAATCTTGGGGCGGGATGCTTTTCAGCAGTTTCAAGGATGAATTTTAATTAACTACATCAATATTATGGATAAACAAAACATCAAAATATTGGTTATTGATGATAATCAGGAAAATTTACTGGTTATTAAATCAATAATAATGAGCGAGTTTCCTACAGCAATAGTGCTAACAGCTTTGTTGGGGAAAATAGGCTTGGACATGGCATTTTCTGAAAAACCAGATGCCATTTTGATGGACATTTTGATGCCCGATATGGATGGTATTGAAGTGTGTAGATTGCTTAAAGCCAATGATGAACTTTCGGATATTCCAGTAGCTTACCTTACAAATGTGAAGGGCACAAATGCAATGCGTATTAAAGCCATGGAGGCGGGTGCAGCGGCTTATTTAGAAAAGCCTGTTACTGCTTATGAATTGTCGGTGCAAATACGCGCTTTGCTAAAACTGAGAGCTGAAAATGCATTAAAACGAAATGAAAATGAGCGATTGGCAATTTTGGTAGAAGAGCACACCCACAAATTAAACGAAAGCCACACCGCTACTGTAAAATTGCTGGAGGAATTACAGACAGAAAACCAAGCCCGAAAACTTACGGAAGATGCCTTGAGAACTAGTAAAGAGTTATATATCTCAATAATCAATGCTTCGCCCGATTTTATTGTGGTAACGACTTTGGATGGAATAATTTTATTATTATCATCAAATACTTATTTGTGGAGTGGCTATGGCAATAATGATGATATAAAAGGTAGGAATTTAATTGAGTTTATTGCTCCCAATGATTGTGAGCGTGGATTGATGAATTTGAGTTTGGCAATACAAGGCCAAGTGTTAGGCGCAATTGAATACGGACTGTTAAGAGCAGATGGTAGTGTAGTAGAAACAGAAATAAATACCGAATTTACGCGTGATGTGGATGGTAATCCGAACCGCATTATATTTGTAATACGCGACATTACTAATCGAAAAAAAACCCAACGCGAATTGCAATTAAGCGAAAAGAACTACCGATTTATTACCGAAAAAATTACTGATGTCGTTTGGTTGATGGACTTAAAAGGGAATAGTATATTTGTGTCTCAGTCTATCGAAAATTTTACAGGATATACCGTACAGGAATACTTGGAGCAAAGTTTACACGATAGATTTACCCGTGATTCTGATATTCTGGCAGTAGGGGCTATGCGAGATGAAGTGTTGCATTATATTCAATCAGAGGTGCTGCCTCCAAATTATAAAAAAATACTGTATCTCGATTATTGTTGTAAAAACGGCGATGTAAAAACTGGCGAAGTTATTATTACTCCTTATTTTGACGAGATAAAAACCTTAATTGGCTTACATGGTGTTACCCGAGACGTTACACAGCGCAAAAAGGCCGAAGAATTATTACGCTATAGCGAGGAAAAATTTCGTATTATTGCCGAGCAATCGCCCATTGCCATTGAGCTTTTTGACACAGAGGGCTTGCTTTTGAATGTTAATAATGCTTGCTTGGAATTATTTGGAATAGTGGATGCTACCGAAATAGTTGGCTTTAAGTTATTTGACGACCCTAATGTCTCGATAGCACAAAGAGAATTGATAAAAAAAGGGGAATCAGTTAATTTTCAATCGGAGTTTGATTTTGATTTGGTAAAATCTTTAAACCTATATAAAACCACGCGGGTAGGAAAAGTAGATCTTGAAATGAGTATTACACCCATTGTCAAAGGTGGTACAGAAGTTACAGGTTATTTGGTTCAGATACAAGATATTACATTGCGAAAGCAAGCAGAAGATATTTTGACACAGACGCGCCTAAACTATGAAACATTCTTTAATACTATCGACGATTTTTTGATAGTGCTTGATTTGGATAGAAATATTATTCATGCCAATAATACGGTAATAGACAGGTTAAATTTCAACAAAGAAGAGCTTTTTGAACTTTCAATTTTGGATTTGCATCCCACCCAAAGACGGGAAGAAACGGCTAGGGTAATAGAAGAAATTTTTCAAGACATTACCAATACTTGTACAATACCACTTGTAAGCAAAATGGGATTTCAGATACCTGTAGAGACTAAGGTTTCGCGTGGGTTTTGGAATGGAAGTGAGGTTATTTTTAGTGTATCCAAAGATGTTTCTAAAGTGAATTTTTCCGAAGAGAAATTTTCTAAGGTTTTTCATGTCAATCCATCTGCTTGTGGGTTGAGTGATTTGACTAACAAACAATATGTAGAAGTAAATGAGGCTTTTTATAACTTGTTTGGGTTTGACAAAACTGAAGTAATAGGCAAAACGGCTATAGAACTTGGCATTTTGGACGCACAAGAGATTGCCAATATTCAACAACAGACCAATAAAAACGGGAGTGTTTATAATATAGAATCTACTTTGAGGGCAAAGAATGGAGCTAAAAAACAAGTTCTGATTTCTTCTGAAAACATAAATGTACAAGACAAAGCATACCGGTTTACGGTAGTGCATGATATTACGGAGCGTAAATTGGCTGAAAAAAATCTCAAAAACGTAGCTCGACTTTATGCCTTATTGAGCGAAATAAATCAAGCCATTGTAAAGTGTAAAAACAAAAATGAATTGTTTAACACAATATGTAATGTAGCCATCCAATTTGGACAATTCCGCATGGGTTGGATTGGTATTTACGATGAACTTTCTGGTGAAATAGTACCACATTATTCGGCAGGACATAACGAAGGATTTTTAGATTTATTGCATCTTGCACCTGGAAATCAAGATGTTATTGTTGGTCTCTCTGGTATGGCTTTCCACCAGGGGGAAGTTTTATTTTGCAATGACATTGCCCATGATCCACTCATGCAACCTTGGAAAGAAGAAGCTCTCATACGGGGCTATAAATCTTCATTTGCAACGCCCATTTTCAGAGGTGGAAAACCCTATGGAACATTTACACTTTATGCCAATGAAGTGGGATTTTTTAACGACGATGAGCAAAAGCTCTTGGCCGATATTGGAAAAAATATTTCTTTTGCCATAGATGCTATCGACTCTGAAGTGGAGCGCATACAAGTACAACAAGCTTTAGCCGACAGCGAAAATCAATATCGTAACTTAATAGACAATTCGCCCGAAGCCATTGCCGTTTATTGCGAAGGAAAAGTAATCTATGTAAACAACGAATGCGTGCGCTTGATGCGAGCCAACAGCAAAGAGGATTTGCTTGGATTATGGGTTATTGAATTTATTCACCCGGACAATCGCGCCATCGTGATGGAACGAATGCAAAAAGTGGCTATAAGTCCTAATGATACCTCACTGCCTTTGGTTGAAGAAAAATACATTCGCTTGGATGGAACTCCCATTTATGTAGAGGTAAAAGCCATGCCTATTATGTTGGATAATAAACCTGCAGTGCAGCTGACAGCACGAGATATTACCGACCGAAAACTGGTAGAAGCAGAATTGGAAAATAGTAGGGCAGAACTAAATGCGGTGTATGACTATGCGCCTGTAATGATGTGCGTGGTTAATGAAGATAGAAAAATAATTTTTGCCAATAAAGCATTTTCAATGTTGAATCAGAATTTTGAAAATGCAGTGCTGAGCGAGCTGCTTGGTGGAGTTATTGAATGTGTTAACTCTTTTGATAATCCATTAGGCTGCGGATTTGGTGTTAATTGCAAAGTCTGCAAGTTAAAATTGGCAATGGAAAATACTTTTGATACCGGAAATGGGCATCACAATGTAGAGTATCAAACCAACTTGTTCGAACTTGGAATAAAGAAAGAGATTTCATTTTTGGTTTCTACAGCGCTTATCAATAAGGATGGAAAAAAGAAATTGCTCCTTTGCATGATTGATATTACCAGCAGAAAAGAGGTAGAAGAAGCATTGGGCGAAAGCGAAGAAAAATTCAGACTTATTGCCGAAAATACCTCGGATGGTATTATCTATTTTGATGCCAATGGAATGATAAAATATGTGTCGCCATCCTACATAAAACAATTGGGGTATTCGGAGCAAGAAGAGTTAGAAAGAACGAGCGAAATTATTTATTCTATTATGCATCCCGATGACAGAGATGAAGTGTATAAAAATTTGTATGAATCTATCAAATTGAAAAAAAGTGGATTGGTTTATTCTTATAGAATAAATAATATAGATGGAGTTTATATATGGCGCGAAGACAGTGCCAAATTTAAATACAACAATGATGGAAGTTATGCCGGTGCTTATGTGAGTTGCCGCAACATTAGTGCTCGAAAACAAGCGCAGGAAGCGTTGCAATTAAGCGAAATACGATTGCAAAACATGTTTGAGTTTTCTCCCATTGCTATTTGGGAAGAAGATTTTTCTTTGGTAAAAGAATGCTTTGATGAGTTAAGAAGCAAGGGCGTTACAGATTTTAGAACGTATTTTTCTAATCAACCCGAAAAGTTAACAAAAATGGTGGCGCTCATATCCATTGTGGCTGTTAATCAGACTTCTCTTACGGTTTTTGGAGTAGAAAATAAAGAAGAATTGCTCAATGGTCCTGTGTTATCTACTAGCAATGCTAATTTAACTATGTTTCAAGAAGAGTTTATTGCACTTGCTGAGGGTAAAATGTTCTTTGAGGGCGAAACCCAAATACAAACTCCAAAAGGCGAAAGAAGGGATTTGCTGGTCAATCTGACTGTAATGCCAGGCAATGAAAATGATTTATCGAAGGTGTTGGTATCGTTTATTGATATCACGGGTAGAAAGCAAGCGGAAGATGCATTGCAACAAAGTGAGATGTTTTTAAGAACATTTATTGATACCTCACCCTTCGAAATTTGGGCTAGAGATGTACATAGTGTGGGAATACTTGAAAATAAAAAACTAGTGGATCATTTTGGGTCTATTTTGGGCAAAAAACCAACCGATCAAATACTGTTTAAACCCAAAGTGATTAAATTGTGGGAAAAAAATAATGAAAGAGTTTTGAGTGGAGAAACTATTGAAGAAATAATGGAGTATAAAGTTAATACCCAAACGCAACTTTATCATCAAATAACTTTTCCTATCATCAATAAATCGGAAATTATTGGCATTGCAGGTTTTAACATAGATATTACAGAACAAAAGCGTGCCGAAGAGGCATTGAAAACCTCACAAAAGAAATTGAAACAGTTTGCAGCCCACCTACAAGATGTTCGCGAAGATGAAAAGAAACTGCTGGCCAGAGAAATACACGATGAGCTAGGGCAAATACTAGTGGCATTAAAAATCGATTTAGGGTTATTGAGGCAAAAAGTAGTAAAAAAACTTGAAATTACAAACGAAGAGGATGTAATTACCAAATTTGACCATTTATACGCTTTGGTAGATGATACCATAAAAACCACTCGAAAAATAATGACCAATTTAAGGCCTGAAGTGCTCGATTTGCTCGGTTTTATTGAAGCTGTAAAATTATATGCCAAAGAGTTTCAGCAAAGACATAAAGTAACCTGTGAGCTTAAATGCAATGTAGAAAAAATAGACTTAAGCTCACAACAGGCTGTAGCGCTATTCCGAATTGTGCAAGAATCGTTAACCAATGTAGCTAAACATGCCAAAGCCACCAATGTAACTATACAGCTCGACAATTTGGATAATAATTTTGTGCTGGAAATAAAGGATAACGGAATTGGGATGGATGAAAACCATAAGGTACGCACAGATTCGTATGGAATGTTAGGAATGAAAGAACGCGTATTTTTACTAGAAGGTAAATTGAGTATTGTTAGCAAACTGGGAATGTGGTACCTTAATTCATTCTTTGCCAAATCATTACTCACAAAAAATTCAGCACTTTAGTTTTCAAAATAGATTTTGTGTTTTTTTTTAGTGAGTAAGGTACGCTACCTTCTATCATTATTATCTAAATAAAACTGCTTGAAATAATCACAGAAAAATTACCGAATACAAACATCATGGAACAATTTTTAACCGACAATAAATTTAAGATACAATTTTCTGACATTTTTGAACTCAACGAGATTCAACACATGCAAGATTTGTTTTCGAATGCTACTGGTGTGGCTTCATTAATCACGC
>JAIFKQ010000200.1 GCA_020049515.1 Paludibacter sp.
GCAGAATTGTTCAAAAAACACAAACTGAATTATATATAAAATGCATTATTACAGTTAGTTAGAAAGTGCGGTCTAAGCGCCTATACCAGAAGATTTTTTGAACGCTATCGTGGATTGGGTTTACTCTTTTGTTTTGAATGAGATTTAAAATAATTAAAATAAATTGGTAAGTTGCTGTATTTAAGCGTAATAGGTGCTTTTATAACGAGCCATTTATAAGAAGACATTAATGTAATGAATATCAATCGCTAAATTCCTTTTTCGACAAATCGGAATCTTCGTTCGATATTATCATTATAAACCTTTTCGCATTTATTTTATTGTGAACTATTGTGCCTACCGAAGAATCCAACTTTTTGGATTGTGGTAGGCTTTTTTTGTAAAAGTAGCCAGAATTTAAAAATGTCAACCCACAAGAATAGTGGTAGAATCATCAACAGAAGCCGTTTTTTATTGCCTTATCTGTATGTCGAAGTGTCTTTTTTATTTTTACTACCAAGGCTTGTCAATTGATGTATCTATTTGAATTAAAACAGCATTTTATTGTCGTAATTACTGAACGAAAGTATTGTGATAGTGTTTTATTAGTGAGAATATGAGACTGCTGATTGGAAATAAATAAGTAGCACATTAAGTTTAATTTCGGGATTGTTTTGTTTTTAAGACTTTAGTCTGTTCGTTTCATTTTTGTTTAAATGAATAAAAATACATATTATGGAAACTGTCGAAATGAAAAGGGTTTTGATTGCGTTGGATATGGATCCTACTGCACAACAAGTGGCCGAAGTTGGTTATTCATTAGCTAAATCGATGGCTGCAGATGTTTTTTTATTGCATGTTATTGTTGATGGAAATTTTTATTCTACCGGAAGTTTCCCTATTATGGGTTATACTGGGTTCATTGTTTCTCCTGTATTATTTAATAAAAATACAGAAAATGCAAGAACTGAGTCCCAAAAATACCTCGACAGTATAAAAAATCATTTGGGCGATGATTCTTTAAAAACTATTGTAATGGAAGGAAATGCTTCTGATTTAATTTTGAAAACGGCCAATGATTTCAATGCAGATTTGATTGTAATAGGCTCACACAGTAGGCGATGGTTAGAAGAAGTTTTGATGGGTAGCGTTACCGAAACAGTTCTGCACCGTAGTACTATTCCACTTTTTATTGTGCCTACACAACAATCAAAAAAACTTCAAAAGTAACGTTTTTTTTTATTTGCGATCAATGTATTCTTTGGTATTACTAGATTTGTTTTTTTATTGAATGTTTATAAAATGTGTTTTTCTTATTTGAGTTTGTATTTATTAACTGTCTAATGTGCTTTAAAGTAATGAATTAAGATTCACCACTAATGGAACCTCCCGGGAATCAGGTGCGTACTAAGGTCACTTACCCAGAGAACTATCGGAAGGGATTAGTTTTTCTCAACAGACTTAGTGTTATGTGTCTTATATTTAATCGCATAGCCATTTAATCTATATGAAGTCTATTGCTAATTTCGTATTTATCATAACCAATTAATTTTAATTATTATGTCGAAATTAAGAGAAGCCGAAAAAGCGGTAAAGAAAGCCCCAGTAAAAAGTTTAAAGGAAAAGAGAGCGGAAAAGGAGGCTAAAAGAAACGAAAAGACCAAATTGCAAATCCATGAAAGGCCTTTGTAATGTCAGTTTTGAGTGTGAGCAGAAATTGCCTATTCGCAAAAAAAAAGTCAAGTGCCAAGTTGATTTTTTTAACCATAAAGTAATAAACAGGTATGGTTTAAAAATAAAAAAACGAGAAAAAATCAACATTCCCTTAACTGTTAAAAACAGGAGTGGATAGTTGATTTTTTTTATCATGACCATTTTATTGATAAAAAGTTTTTAAAATTCGTTGTATTGGTCACCAATAAGAATGTGTATTTTGTAGTTGAACATTTTCCTATTGTGTTCTATCACTTTCACTTGATCCAGATTTGCTATAAATGAGCGATGTCACACGCATAATAAGTAAACGGGAAGAGAAGAGCAAATGTTACTTAATGAAGCATTGAAGAAGAAATTAAATGCTTGAATCATAACCTTGTTATAGTTGATTATTATTTTTGATGTTTGAGAATAAAATCAACAATAGGAGTGGAGTCAGACAAGCTGTGCGGATGATGATCGACCCCTTTTTTTATGATGATTTCCATTTTTCCTCCGGCTTTTTGCATGCGTTCGCTTAATAAAAGGGTATTTTCCGAGAAAGGAACGGTAACATCTGCATCGCCACATACGCTTAAAATAGGAATACCCGATTGTGCTAGTTCGGTGGCAAAATCAATTGGGCTGCATTTAATGGAATCAGCTTGACTCTCAGTGATATTGTATGTATTCAAAAATTCAGCCCAGCGCTCGTTATCTTTATTACGTGGCCAACTGTTTATATTACAAACAGGTGCATCCACATAAATACACGCCACCTTTTTTGGGTTATTGGCTGCCCACTTTAATGTGAAAAATCCACCACGGCTAAATCCTTCCAAAGTTGCTTTGGGTGACAAACCGTAGTTATTTACTACAAAATCGTAGAAATTGCTGAATAAATTTTGAGCTGGCAGGCTGCCGTAGAAATGGGTTACATCAAAGTAACATACATAAAATCCTTTTTCAACCAATGCCGAATCGGCATAAGCAAAAGCATCGAAAAAAGCAGGGCGCACAATCCAGGGTTTACCTTTGGCTGGATTATTTGGTTCGACTATAATTGCATCACGTCCCAAGAATTTAAAATCATATCTTTTGTGTCCATTCCATTGGCTTAGAACTCCCTTTATTGGCTGGTTTTTATAGTTAAATGATTTAATAGCCAATGTGTTGTGATTTGTCATTCTATTTTCATCTATGTGGGTTCTACTACTTTTTGATACTTTATTTTTTACTTTTTGGCGCGTATATGTAGGTCCGTTAATTTTTAGTTTGATTCCATTAACAAATAGTCTGTCAATTCTCGGATAACGAGCTGAATGGGCAGTATCCCAACCGTGATACACGACCCAATCTTGTCCGTATTTATCCATAAAAATAGAATGATGACCGGGACCTTTTACCATTTTATTTGATTTTAAAATCGAATCAGGTTGTTCTATATAAGGACCTGTAATGGAATTGGCAATGGCATATCGCAGGTGATAGGTACTGTCTGACCAAGCTCCGCAACTGTATGTGAGATAATACTGATTGTTGCGCTGAAGAATAAACGGACCTTCCTGCCAGTTATGATGCGTAATAATGGGTTTTGGATTATCAGCTACTTGTGTGGGCGAAAGCATTTTATCCATGTAAATTGTGCCACGGTAAAATCCTTTGGAACTTTGCCATTCATTGGTGTAAAAAATATACATCGTGCCATCTTTGTCAATTACCGGATGTCCATCGATAGAACCATTAGGAATAACTACGCCAATATTTTTGTAGGGTCCTTGAATGGAATCGGCAATGGCTACTCCCACACGATTGCCAGAATTGGCGGGCGATTCATCGGGAGTGGCGGTATAATACAGATAATACTTCCCATTGATTTTCAACACTTCTGGAGCCCAAAAATGTTTATAGTTCCAATCGGTTTTACTACCATTAGTTACGGCGCCACGTACAAATTCCCATTTACTCAAATCGCGCGAACGATAAATTGGAATAAACCGTTTGTCTTTCGCTTCACCTGTAGCAAAAAAATAGTAGTATCCGTTTTCTAAAAAGATATACGGATCGGCTAAATAACTGTTAATGATAGGGTTTTGAAATAGAACAGTTTGATTGAATACTTGATGCTTGTTTGTTGAGGCATTTACTGAAACAGCAATGGCTATTAGTAAATAATACAGTGTTTTTCTCATTTTTATAATTTACAATTCATTGTTGTTTTATATAAGCCCAACGGGCTTGCCCCGATAGCTACCAGGGACGATTAGCCTTATGTGAAACATAAGGATGATAATTATAAATAGTGTGTACTACAAATTTTTTACTAGCGTCTTTGGCAACTTAAAAGTAACTCTCGCCTTTAATTTTATCCATCTAAAGTCAGCTCCAAATTTGGTTGGATATGATAAAGTTGAATCTGAATTTAGTTGAACGTGAAATCCATCGGGCAATGTAACATCTGCCTTTTAACCTTTATCAACGCTAATGACAACATTATTATCACTATAAGCATCGTTTTTTATATTGATAGCATAACAGATTAGTTGAAAAAAATACTTAAAATAGGGAACATTACTGTGGCGGCTACTCGGAGTATTTTTTGTAATCGAATGCTACTATCTTCACTTCATCATTCTCTTTTATTTGCGATAACAGCAATCTGAATTCTTCTATACTAACCGAAGATGTAGTTTCAAAATTATCCCAAAGTTCACTTAAAATTACCCCAAATATTTTGTCATCTGTTTGATTGACAATTTCTTTGAGTTGGCAAAATTCAGTTTTTGAAATTTTCTTTTCAATGAATTTCTTTAAAAGACTTTTTAGCATAATTATTTTAGTTGTGTGTTATAAGTAATACAATAAAGTTGTATTTTATAACATACCAATCCTATATTGCTAACAAAAAATAACTATTTGATAAATAAGAGCACAAATAGAAATATTAATTCACATTCTTTTAATTTGGTTTTGATTGATTTAATTCCTTTGGAAAGTTGATTTCTAACAGATTGTTCATTAATAGAAAAAAGCATTGATATTTCAGTGACTGAGAGTCCTTGCTCCTTGTTAAGTTGAAATATTTCTAATTGGCGAGGTGTCATCTGCCGCTTGGCATTGTTTATTTTAACGATAAACTCATCGAAATCAATTTTTGCCTCCACGTTATTTTCACTCAAATTCAAAGAGTCAGATAATTCAATATAATCAGAAAAAAGTGGATTGTTTATTTGCTTCCGTAAATCATTAAGAAGCATATTGCGGGCAATGGTAAAAATAAAGGATTTGAAAGAAAATTGCCCATCAATCAATTCGTGATTTGTCCAAATCTTTAGAAATGTATCTTGGGCTATATCTTCAGCCAGATGGCGGGAATGACTGATACTATAAATAAAAGCAAAAAGTTTTGGCCAATAATGCTCATACAAAACTGTATAATCTTTATAAGAACCTTTAGCTAATAACTCTATGTGATATTTTTCATTGTAAAGCTTTGTGACCATATAAAATAAATCATTTTGATTTTAAAGTTTTCGCCTTGACAAAAGTAATATAAAAAGTTAGAATAATTTCTATAGAAAATAAATTATTGATTTGTTCTTTGAGAATCATTGAAAAGTCCGATTGTCTATACAAACAATCGGACTTAAAAATTATGAGTGCCTGTTTTAGTCTCTTAAATAATATGTAGTATTGTTAGTGAAACAGTCGTATGCATAAATAACTTTGTAAGGGTTTACCCTGTTTAACACCCAGTTTTAATTGGGGTAAAAAACACCCAAACAAACTCCAGAGAAGTTGACCAAAATAATCAATCTTTTTTTACTTTTAAGTGGGATGAAAGAAATCTTCGTCGTCGAACTTTCTTACCTGCTTCCAATCTGTCAATCTTTGGCGTATTTATTCCTAATCAAAAAAAAATATGGAAGAAATAGAAGTTTTCATTTATCTTTTTTTACCCCGAAATTATAGATACAAACATGTTGGTAGCTTTCACCTGGCTTGAGAACTGTTGTTGGGAAATTTGAACGATTTGGACTATCGGGAAAATGCTGCGTTTCCAGCACAAAAGATGTACGTAAATTATACACTTCGCCATATTTGCCTTTGTCTTTTCCTTCAAAAAAATTGCCTCCGTAAAATTGTATAGCCGGTTCGGTGGTGTAAACAGACATTTGCCGCCCATCCAGCACCCAATTGTGGTCATATCCTTTTCCGTTCATAATGTCCTGAAATTGACTATTTACGCTGTCGCCAATGGCAGTCGGTTTTGTGAAATCCATAGGCGTACCAACTACAGATGCCATCTTGCCAGTAGGAATTAATCCTTCGTCAGTTGGTGTATATTGGGTGGCATTGATTTTGAGAATATGCGAGTTGATGGAGATTGCCGTACCTGATGAGAAGCCCAACAGATTGAAAAAAGTATGATTGGTGAGATTGACAATCGTTTTCTGGTCGGTGGTAGCAGAATAGTCAATTCTTAAGCTATTATCTTCAGTA
>JAIFKQ010000033.1 GCA_020049515.1 Paludibacter sp.
CTGCGGGTGGTGAAAGCCTTTAACGCCGAGCGAAAACTAGAAGACCGCTTTGGTGAGTTAAATGAAAAACTACGCTATACGTTTAATCGCATTAACCGCCGCTACAACTTGGCACACCCAGTGAGCGAAATACTTGGAACAATGGTAATTGCCATACTGCTTTGGTTTGGTGGAGTGCTAATTCTTGACAATCGTAGCAGCATTGGAGCAGCAGAATTCATCTATTTCATTGTTGTTTTTTATAGCATTATTGCACCCGCCAAGGATTTATCAAAAGCTTCATACAGCATTCAAAAAGGGATGGCTTCGTTAGAAAGAGTAGATAAAATATTATTGTGCGAAAACACGATAAAAGATCCTATTCATCCGCAAGTTTTAAAACCATTTTCTAGCAAAATAGAATTTAGAAACGTAAGTTTTAAATACCAGAACGATTGGGTTTTGCGTGAAATAAACTTGGTAGTGCCCAAAGGAAAAACAGTGGCTTTGGTGGGGCAATCGGGCTCTGGAAAGTCAACTTTGGTGGATTTATTGCCTCGCTACTACGACCCAGTGGAAGGGCAGATTTTAATGGATGGCATTGATATTAAGGACTTAACCACGCACGATATCCGTTCGCAAATGGGAAATGTAAATCAAGAGGCCATATTATTCAACGACACATTTTTCAACAATATAGCCTTTGGCGTAGATAATGCCACGCTGGAGCAAGTGATAGAAGCGGCCAAAATAGCCAATGCCCACGATTTTATTTCGGCTACCGAAAAAGGATACCAATCGACCATAGGCGATCGGGGGAGTAAACTTTCGGGCGGACAACGACAACGAGTGAGCATAGCGCGCGCCATATTGAAAAACCCACCTATTTTGATTCTCGACGAAGCTACATCGGCATTGGATACAGAGTCGGAAAAATTGGTACAGGAAGCACTGGAACATCTGATGAAAAACCGAACTACATTGGTAGTAGCCCATCGCCTCTCCACCATCAAGCGCGCCGACGAAATTTGTGTGTTGCACGAAGGTTTAATCGTGGAACGTGGTAAGCATGACGAACTAATAGAGCTCGATGGTTATTACAAACGACTGTGTGATATGCAGTCGTTTTAAAGGAGTGCATACTATTATTGTAATTTTTTTAAAAGGGAGCCTCCTTCCTTATTCTACAGAATTGATAATGTGTTATTTGAGGGTATATTTCAATATTGATTTATTAATTTCAACTCCATCATATTCAAACACCGTACAATACATCAACACTTTTTTCAAATTCTTGCTGTAACGTTCCGAAAAAGACCAGCATCTATTTCTAAGTTTTTTTCAAAAAAGTTGCGGAGCAATTTATTGCTTATGGGGCACCTGTAAATTGAAACAACACACCAATCTTTGTTTCGTAATAATTACTTATCTCATTGGAAATGAAAATATTGATTGTTCTACAATCACTTTCATATCACGTCCTTTTTGATTTATTTCAATGCCACTTTGCGAGTTAGAAAATTCGGTGTTCACTTGCAACGACAAATTTGTGCCGGCTTGAAAAAAGGCATTTCCGTTTAATGATGAATTTGAGCTTCCTACCGACTCGAGGCTAATATTTTCGCCCAATTGTATTATTTTGTCGGACAAAACATGCTCCGTATTGTTCTCTTGTTTGTAGCCTATTACTTTGTTATTTATGCCACTCTGCAGGGCTTGCAAATTATTATTGCTACCTATTTGTTGTGCCGAAAAATAATTAGCACTTCCTTGCTGTACAGCTACTACATCGTTGTTAGTACCATTTTGTATAACGCACATTTTATTGCTTTCACCCTCAATCACATAAGCACCAATACTGCGTTGATTGTCCAACACGGCTGAACTTCTTTTTTGGGTATAAGTATCGCCGATTTGTAAATTTGCATTGGGCAGTGCCAAATACCCTAATTGAAAACAAAGCAATTGATTTCCACCACCAATCTGCTGTGCGCTTAGTTCATTAAAACTGCCAGATTGCTGACTGATAATTTGATTACTTATGTCAGCACTTGCACCATGCTGCTGAAAACCAGATGCTCTATCCTTAATCACAGCGGGCAACGATACTGTTTTAATGCTCAAATTAGCATTTAAAGTCTGAAACTTCATGACATCATCAACGTCAGCATTATGAATTTGCTTAATTACTTCGTTCCTTTGCACACCAAGATTGTTCATAATTTGCTGAGAGCAGACAGCACCATTAAAAAGAACGAGCAGCACCACCGTAAAGATTGAATTTTTCATAATTTTATATTTTAATTAATTACCCCGACCCGAAATGGGCCGGGGGCTTCAACTTAGGGAGAGTATTATTTGCAATTTAAGCGAACAAACAACTAATTACAATTGAACAGTGGATAGTTAAGCCTTTTTTTTTGAGAACCGATATCAAAATTGTAGTCGAAACGGATGTTAATGCTATTTACCTTCACTTTATATTTTTATATAACTTCGGCAACATGTTTAACCTACCTTATTCAACCCGTAGAAACGTTAACTATCCACCGTAGAGAAATCTAATCTGTCGTTTTTTTTTAAGGCATTTGAACTATGGCTGCATTGTTGGCATAACCAATTTGAGTTGTAGAAGCAAAATCGTTAGTGCCACATTGAGTAATAATTGAAGAGTTCCATTCTCCATCTTGCAATTGAATTGCTGCGTTAGAGTTTCCGGGTTGATTTACAATGGCTAAATTATGGCTACCATACTGATTTTGTGCTGTTTCACTACCATTGCCCGATTGCATTACAGTGGCGGTATTCCAACATCCCTCCTGTACTTGATCCAAAGAATTACCATCGCCCAGTTGAGTAGCTACTGCATTATTCATAGTTCCAACTTGAGTTTGGAATGAACTATTTTCATCTCCAGCTTGCGTTGCTAAAGCTACATTAGAGGCAAGCTCTTGGTATTGAACGGCTTCATTGCTAATTCCTTTTTGATAAATTGTTGCCATGTTTTCTTCGCCTACCTGAGTTTGTTTAGCATAACTATAAGTACCGCCTTGATTTACAAACGCTTCATTGGTGCCCATTTGAACCTGTTCGGACTTGTTATAACTACCAGTTTGATGTGCATGAGCTACATTAAAAGCACCATTCTGAGTTTGAGTGGCCAAATTACCATCACCAGATTGAGCTATCATAGCATAATTATAACTTCCTGCAGCTGTGGGTGTTAATTCAAGATCTTGTTTCTGAATGGCTACGTTCATATTACCAGATTGATTGATTAAGGCGCTATTGCCATATTTTACCTGCTCTTGAGTAGCTTTATTGTCACTTCCTGATTGTAAAATTTCGGCATAAGATTTACCTTGATTAAGGTCTGGACCTTGCAACTGAGTGGCCTCATTTCTATTGCCAGATTGGGCAATAAACGATTTCAACTCACCATTACCTGCTCCATCTAGGGTACCACTTCCAATTTGTTTAACAGTGGCAAGATTGTTTTCGCCAGTTTGATTCACTTCAGAAAAAGTGTTATTCAACTCATTCTTATTGGTTTGAGTTATAAACGCTGAATTCTTTTTGTTGGTTTGAATCAAATTAGCCTCATTACGCACACCTTGTTGTTGGATATTGCCATAATGGTTCTCGCCCGTTTCACTTACATTTGCCACGTTATTTTGGGCAAAAGCTGCTCCAGATGTCAATAGGAGACTTGCGATAAATAAATTTAACTTTTTCATGACTTTTTGTTTTTAATTGATTAATAATTGATTTACTTGTTGGTTGTTATTTTGATTATCGGTTTTTTATTGTTGAATAATACTGATTTTATTGTTTTTACCTTGTTGAAATACACTTACATTTGATGTTGAATGGTGTTGATTGATCAAAATACGATTGCCTGCCGTGTCAACAAAAAATTTATTAAAACAATGAATGGAGTCTGAAACTGCAGGAACTAATTTTCCATTAATTAATACAACATTTGAACCTCCATTTACCTGTATGCATACATCAGAGTCATTGGGCGAACCTCTAATGGATTCTGGTGAGTAGATTTTAATATTATTGCAATTTGATTTCAATTGTTGTTGCCGAGTGCTCTGCTGAGCCGTTGCGCACATTACAAGCAGCCATATTAAAAGTGCCAACATAAATTTCGTTTCCATAGATGCTCCATTTTATGAAAGTGGTGATTGGGTATCGAAATCAAATATCAATTATCAAAATCCACTTCTGGGGTTTGTTATGTCACAAAATTAGCCCATTATTGAAGGCAATTTGATGGGCATTTCCCTAAAAACCAACAAGTAAAAACCATATTAAAGTATCATAATTGAACCTATATGTAATGGCAAACCTACTTAAAGTGATAGAGAGTAAAAACTTACATGAGTAAAAAATACACCGCATACTAAATATAAAAAAAGATAGATGTAATTCAATATATTGTATTGAATTACAGCACAATACAAAGCATTCCGGGTTAGGGTTTTATCTTATTGAAAGGACTAAAAAAGGTACTGACCGAAAGGGTTTCGGGTATCTGTTTTGGGCATATCAACAAAAAAGTTGGACAGAAATAATGGTGCATGTATCGATAAGGATGTTAGCAATTTTGTAGAATGTGTTTTTTATAAAAAAACAAACAGATTATGCATCTAACACGATGATTTGTGGTAGGAAAGGTTGTGAAACTAAACAACTACGGGCTAATGTATATTAAACGCAAAAAAAGCAATGATGACGAGAATATCTACAAGAAAAATCCGCTCAAATTACCCAACTAAATACCAACCATCTAGCTATAACTTACGCTAAGTATAAGCAGAAAAAAAACCCATCTTCTTATGAAAATGGGCTTTTATTAAGGTTAATTATCAGACCTACATTTACCTTTAGGGCAAAGTACTGAAATTTAACTGATACTCCTCTTTTACAGCTGGAGGCACTACTCGTTTTGACTTTGGCACCCATCTACGTTTCACAATAAGGTAACCTACAGTGAGCACTAGCAAAAAATAGGTACCGTCTGGAATAGGGAGGGAGGAAATATCAGTAGTTTTATACTGTATAACAGTACCACCCTCAATATCCGGCCGAAGTAAGTTTAAATGTGTTATGTCAAATGTCTTTTGCATTCCAACATTCTCGTTAGTCAAATTAGTAGTAATATTAGTGACCAGTGCCGTAAATCCATTAGATTCTGTGGCTTTACTTTTAAAATTAGCCGATGGAAGGCTGGGTATTTCTGAGACTGCTGGAGTAATACCCGCCATGTTTTGAGCCAACATGCCCTGATTATCTGCTTGATTACTTCTACTTTGACTATAAATAGCTCCTCCCCCACTTTGTGACATACCGGCAAACCCAGATGACATGCTACTGGATTTATTGCCATTTTTATTCTTCGCATTACTTATTGAATAACTCGAATTAAATGAACTTCCAGTAGATGCCTCCGAAAATGAATTACCAGCATTGGTTTTGTAATTGGAGGCTTCGGTGGTAAATATAGGCATACTTCGGTCGGGGATACTAAAGGAATTGTCCCGTTTTACAG
Organism: Paludibacter sp.; assembly: GCA_020049515.1. GTDB lineage: Bacteria > Bacteroidota > Bacteroidia > Bacteroidales > Paludibacteraceae > Paludibacter. The sequence goes on from JAIFKQ010000033.1 coordinate 5,540, forward strand.
CATTTACTACTTTTCCACCATAAGCTACTCCTGGATTGAGGGCAAAGCCATCGGAGCCAAAATCGTTTTTGGTTACCACTGGCGAATATAAAAACGCAGCAAGCGACGCTGTTACTATCATTATGACAATAAGCAGCAATGATTCTTTATTTTTCATTTTGTTTAACGGATTATTAGGTTAGTGGAAATTTCTTGATCTCTGGTAATAGCTTTAGCAATATAAGTTCCTACAGCCAAATTAACAGGTAATGTTGTCATTCCATTGGCATTAAAAGGTAACTTTGTAATACATCGGCCAGACAA
>JAIFKQ010000114.1 GCA_020049515.1 Paludibacter sp.
GGGCATGTGTTTGACAGAGACCACGATGCCTATTATGGAATTGAATCAAGTGGTTTGTTGAATGGCGATGGAGGTACTGCCTGGACAGGTGCCGCTTTACCTTCTTTGGCAGTTCGCCTCAATAGCTATACACCAGATATTGCTTTGCTGCACATTGGTACGAATGATGCGGATGAAATTGTAACTACCACGGTGGAAAATATAGAAGCGATGATTGATGCCTTAAGGGTGAAAAATCCAAATGTGGTGGTCTTTGTGGCTAAAACGATTACGACTTGGAAAGCCATTAATAGTTATGTATATCTAATTGCTAACGATAAAAATACTGTACAATCACCCGTTATTGCGGTGGATTTAGCAACGGGGTTTATCAATGATCCCAAAAAGGCGGGTACTATGACCTGGGATTGGGTACACCCAAACCCACTAGGGCAAGAGTTTATGGCCAAAGGATGGTTTGCTGCAATAAAAAAACAGCTTGCAGCTATTGAGGTTTACCCAAGCATTTCCAATGGAGAGATAACCATTAAAGCTTCTAAAAATGCATTGGTCCAAATTTACAACACATCTGGTAATATGCTTAAATCAAGCATGTTGGACACAAGTGGAGCTAATAGGCTTAATTTATCGGAATTAAACAATGGTCTGTACATTATCCATATCAATGAAAATGGGAATCATTTTTCTAAAAAAATAATAATTTCTAAATAGTGAATAGCCCTATTTTTTAATTGACCAGAAATACAAAACCAAATGAAATTACGCTTTCAGGTAGCCTTATTGGCACTAATAACATTGGGATACATGCATTCAAAAGCATCCCAAAGACCTTCAGAATTTGTAAATCCCATGATAGGAACGGGTGGACACGGACATACTTTTCCCGGACCCACCCGCCCTTTTGGCATGGTGCAGCTTAGCCCCGACAATAAAAGCATTGCCTCCGAATGGGATTGGAGCTCGGGATATCACATCAGCGACACCACCATTGTGGGCTTTAGTCATACCCACCTAAGCGGCACGGGCGTGGGCGATTTGGGTGATATATTATTGATGCCATTTATTGGCAAAAACCCTTTCCCTGAGAACAACACCGCTACTTATGCCTCCGGGTTTAGTCACGATAACGAAAAAGCATCGGCGGGTTATTATGCCGTATTTTTGAATAAACCGGGCGTAAAAGCGGAGTTGACGGCTACAGAACATGTGGGTTTTCATCGTTACACTTTTCCAAAAAGCAAAGACAGCAAAATAGTTATCGACCTGCTTCACAAAATATATTATGGAAATACAGACGAAGCACAAATAGATTTTGAGAACGACAGTACCATTTCGGGCTACAAAATTATGGGTAGCAGCTGGCAATCACATCGGCGAATTTATTTTAGCATAAAATTATCAAAACCCTTCAGCGCAACACTTACCACAGGCGATAAGATTTCGAGTAATGAAAACCTTGATAATTACGCACTTGGCAACACCTTTTTTCGTCATCGGGGACTAAAATCAGCTATTTCGTTCCAGACCGATGCCAACGAACAAATATTAGTAAAAGTGGCCATTTCGATGGTGAGTGTTAAAAACGCAAAGGAAAACATGAAGGAAATTTCGGACTGGAATTTTGATAAAACGGTGGCCGAAAGCAAGAAAATATGGGATGATGCACTGGCAAAAATACAGGTGGAAGGCACTCAAAAGCAGAAGGAAATATTTTATACAGCACTGTATCACAGCATGATTGCACCCAATGAGATAGCCGACAGCAATGGAGAATACATGGGACCCGATTACAACGTACACACCAGTCCTACTGGAAAGTATTATTCCACCTTTTCGCTTTGGGACACCTACCGGGGCGCGCATCCATTATATACTTTGTTGGTTCCAAAAAAAGATGCCGATATGGTGAGCAGCATGATGCAACATTACCAATACAACGGCTATTTGCCAATATGGACACTCTGGGGAAGCGAAAACCATTGTATGATTGCCAACCACAGCATCCCCGTAATGGTAGATGCTATTTTGAAGGGGCTGTACAACAAGGATTTGGATAAAGTACTGGAAGCCATGGTACAAAGTTCTACCAAAGACCACCCACAGTCGCCGTGGCAGCGTACCAATTACGAAAAACTAGGATATTATCCCTACGAAATGGAACACGAAAGTATTTCCAAAACGCTCGAAAGTGCTTACAACGATTGGTGCGTGGCTCAACTGGCGCTTAAAATTGGAAATAAGGAAGTGTATCAGCGGTTTTCTAAACGGGCTATGAATTACAAAAACCTGTTTCACCCTGGTTTGCAACTGATGGTGCCAAAGGATAAAAATGGAAATTGGAACGCTGATTTCAACCCCGCCAAACTTGGTTCGGGACATGTAACCGAGGGCAATTCATGGCAATATACTTGGTCGGTACAACATGACCCACAAGGATTGATAGCCTTGTTTGGAAGTAAACAAAGCTTTATTACCAAACTGGACAGCACTTTTAACGAAAACAACAGACCAAAAAACCAGGTGTTGGATGTGTCGGGACTCATTGGACAATATGCTCACGGCAACGAACCGAGCCATCATGTGGCCTATTTGTACAATTATGCGGGACAGCCTTGGCGAACCCAATTTATGATAGCCAAAATTCTAAAGGAACAATATAATAATACGCCCGATGGGTTAAGTGGCAATGAAGATTGTGGTCAAATGTCGGCTTGGTATGTGCTCAATGCCATGGGTTTTTATCCACTCAATCCGGCTTCTGGTAATTATGATTTTGGTAGTCCGCTATTTCCAAAAACTGAAATGACTGTTGGCAACAACAAAACATTCAGCGTATTGGCACCAAAAGTTTCTGAAAAAAACATTTATATTCAATCCATCAAATGGAATGGAAAACCGTATAACAAGCTGTATATAAGCTATGCCAACATAATGCAAGGAGGCACATTGGAGTTTGAAATGGGACCTAAGCCGCAGAAAAAATTGGCTGGCTATCAATTTCCCCTAGAATAGTTTCAACTGGTTTATCCGTTATCACTCAAAATTAAAAGGCGCATTAATTCGGATAAATTGTTAGCACCATTTACCCAACATGAAACTAAATAAAAAAAACCATCTCGATAGCTATTCCCTAAATGATGGGACAAGCTGAGATGGTTTCTTTTTTTGCGCCTACAGAAGACTGCAAATCAAAAAAATATTAGTTATCAAACACTTAAAGCTCTTGCTTGCCTTTTCATCAAAGGAGTTTTTGTAAAATAGAATGCATAAATTGCAATAACGACAAAGCAAATAGTTGGTATTAAATAGGAATAATGAACGCCAAATTTATCGGCTATCATACCCTGGATGGGTGGAAAAACAGCACCTCCCACAATAGCAAAATTCAATAAAGCAGAACCTTTTCCGGCAAAAGCCCCTATATCCTCAATGGCCAAACTAAAAATGGTAGGAAACATAATGGATAGAAAAATGCCCAAACTAGCAAGAATATATTCGTTATAGCCAGTTTTGAGAAAAATAACTACCAAATAACAAGCAATCATTAGTACAGCAAAAATGCCCACCAACTTATGCGCTTTTACATATTTCAGAACAAAAACAGCCGACAACCCCATACTAGCCGCAAAAATATAATAGAGTGTGAGGTAGCTGGCAGCCACTTTTTCGGAGAAACCAAGAGACTCTTTGAGGTACGGAATAAAAAAACCAGCCGTACATGACTCGGCACCAACATAAAAAAACATGGCAATAACCCCAAAAAACAAATGTCGGTGACTCACGCTTTCCTTAAATAATTGCGGTACGGAAAACTTGTCTTCTTTCTCTGCTTTAAAAGTGGGCATTTTAGAATAATAAACCAAAATGGCAATCAGAAAAATGATAATTGCCAAGAGAATATACGGAAAATGGAAGCTTATTTCGCCAGAACTTCTGTAAATAAGCGCTGAAGCTACCAGGGGAGTAGCCGCATACCCTATCCTCGAAAAAACTTGTACCAAATTCATTCGAATATGCGCTCCCTCGGGTTTTCCCAATAGGGTTATAAACGGATTGGCAGCTACATTCAACACCGTCATGCCCGCTGATAAAGTAAAAATTGCAGCCAGTACAAACAAGTAAGAATCGTACAATTTGGCGGGGTAAAACAGCGCGCATCCCAGCGAACAAGTAACCAAAGCTACCAATAAACTGACCCTGTAACCATACCTGTGAATCATCCAAGCAATAGGCAGTGGGAAGATAACATAGGTTATATAAAACGATACCTGAATCATGGTGGCCTGCGTATAATTCAGCTTGAAATACTGAATGAGCGATGGCAGTAGGATGTCGTTCATACAGAACATACATCCTACTGTGAAAAACGCCAGGCACAAAAGAATCAGGGGTTTATGTTGATTTTCCATACTGCTCTTTGGGGGTTGTTACAGGTTAGAATCCAACACGATTTCAATATTCAGCAACTTGCACAAATCAACCAACTCGTTGACATAAGTACCATAAACAGCTGCAAAATGTTGCGATTGAACATGGTCTAATACCTGACGAACAGGAACATCGGTATAAAAAGTGATACTAGGCCAAGCCGGAAGTGGCACGCCCATTTCTACCCATTGCGATAGCCTTCTTTGGTTTCGGATAAACAAGCCAAAGTCATACGTCCTTTTTTCATATTGGAACAATGGGCAATACCACCAAGCAAAACGGTAGAGATATTCTTGATTTGTGGTTTTCCTTCAATAAAATCGGACGGACAATAACCATCTTCACCCAGTAAAATCCACTCGGGATGATGCTCGTAATGTTCGATAAAGGTAACTTGTTTGTTGGAGATCCATTTGAGCATCAATTGTGCAACAGAATTTCCTAAGTCATTTTCGTCCACATAAGGATAACCGGCATCAGCAACCAACGACGAAGGTATGGCATGCGTTAAACCCATTTCCAAATCCACTCCATCCACACATTTGTACGAAAAAGTATCAAATTTTTTGTCTTTGCAAATGGCCACCGTTGCCATGTACATTCTCACCGCTTTTTCTACTACCTCATCGGCTGGTTTTCCGAGCGGATATTCCCAATCTTTGGTAACACGTGTAACTTCCTGCTTTACTTCTGCATCCAAGATACCATCCATTTTGCGCTGCAATTGCAACAAATCCATGCTTTCTACTTCAGGCCCAATCATATCACGCAACTTGGTGGGATTAATACCCGTAGAGTAAAGCCCCATATCGTTGTAGCCAATCGTACCCAATCGGGCATATTTCAGCTTTTTCATGGTGTAGGCGGCTTTTGCAAAAGTAAGAATGCCTTCAATATCCATCGGTGCATCGGGCGCATTGAAAAGATATTTGAACTTAATGCCCCATTGTTCCATTGGAAAACGCAATGAGGTAGAGCCTGCTCCAGCAGCTGGAGAAATAAGCGTTCCTTTTTCGCCAAATTTACCTTCGTGGTCGGTAAATCCACCCAAACTATAAAGAATCATGGGTACATTGCGAAACTCGTGCAAAACTCTAAAAACGCCACGAGTATCAATCCAATTGATAATATTGATAAACAAAAAATCCCATTCTTGCGCTTTCAATTCCTGGATAGCGCGCTGTGGCTCTACATCTTCGCCGTAAACGGGACTGGTAATCACCAATTCCAAACCAGCATCAAGAAGTTGCTTTTCGGCACGCTCGCTAATCATTTTCAAATTTCCTGGTTCGTAAAACATGGTTCCGAACGATACATATCCTGCTTTTATCTTTGTCATAATGATTTCCCTTTTCAAAATATATGCTAATAATAAAACTCTGTTATAAATAATGGAATCAAAAGATTGTATTCTAACTAATTATAGAATCACCTTTTGTCCCGTTTTATGTGATTGAAGTGCCGCCGTTAAAAGTAAGTGACTCCAATGCGTCTCTTCGGGAATTAAATTTCTGAAGGCGTCTTTGGCTTCTTTGCTATCTAAATCTTGCATAAAAGCGCCTATCATTTGCTGAAAAGCATCCGAAAATCCAAATTCAAATATTCCGCCGGTAATGGTAGGGATAAATGATTTTGGACCAATGTCGAAGCGTGTCCAACCTTGCTCTTTGCCTGTAGTTTCTAGAATGTAGAATGCTTTGGGGTCGTGAGTAGAAAATTTTACTGAGCCCAAAGTTCCATACACTTCTATAAACCAAGTATTTGTTTGTCCTGGAGCCATGCGTTTGGTTTCCAGCACCAAGGTAAATTCCTTACCCGTTTTAGGGTCGTCGCAGCGGGTAGTAAGCACAGCATTGTCCCATGTTTCACAGGCTACGATGTTTCCTTTGCCGTCGGGACGAGTGGTGGCAATATTTTGTAAATCGGCATACACCGATTTAGGTTTCCAGCCCATACGGAATGGAATATGCTGAGTATGAAGCCCTAGGTCGCCCATGCAGCCATATTCTCCGTTAATATCTATCATCCGTTTCCAATTGATAGGTTTATTCAAATCCATGTCGCTGGCATGATGAAAACCGCTGCGAACTTCCATCAACTGACCGTAAGCACCGCTTTTTATCCAGTCGATAACCCGTTTAGCACCAGGAAAGTAAGGAAATTCCGAACTGCAACGCACCAATAAATCGGGATGTTTTTCTATTTCTTCCAATATCAACACATTGGCAGCCAAATCAATACCAAAAGGTTTTTCGCCCAATAAATGTTTTCCTGCGCGAAGAATATCGATGTACATTTGAGCATGCAAATGATGTGGAACGGCGCAATAAATAGCGTCAATTTTATCGGAAGCAAGCAAATCGTGATAATCGCTAGTTACTACCTCAATCGTTGGAAAGTTGGAAGTAAACCATTCCCTGTCGGACAGGTTTTTTTCGTTGCAAATACCAGTAATTTCGGGAATCACACCATCATCGAGGAGGTGACACCAACGCGCCACAGCACTGCCAAACTCTTTGCCCATAAGCCCAAGACCAATGATGCCAAAACGGATTTTTTTTCTTTCTGCCATGAAAAAACAGTTTAAATTTATTGTTTTAAAAAAAGATACCTATTGATTCAAAGATAAACCAATAGGTATCAAGCAATTTTTTTAAATATGCAGTATTAATTATTAACTATTAATTATTAATTAAAAATACTATCTGTAACCAAATTCTTTTTCCACCTCAGTAATGGCTTCTTCAATAATATCCATACCTTTATTGGCATAAAATTCGTCCATAATTAATGGTGGCGACATACGCAAAATATGTCCAGCTGGAATCCAAGCCAATCCTTTTTTGAAAGCTTTTTGATATACCAATGTGCCTGCTTCTTCAAAAGGTTCTTTGGTAACTTTGTCTTTCACCAATTCTATTCCCAATAAGAAACCTTTTCCTTTTACATCGCCAATAATAGGATGCTCTTCTTTCATTTTCAACATACGTTTCATGAAAAAATCGCCTACCGTGCGTACGTTTTGTAAAATATCTTCTTCTTCAATCACTTCAATTGAAGCCAATGCCGCAGCACAAGCCATAGGATTTCCACCATAACTTGACGATGCTGAGATTTTCTCAAGAGCTTCGCCATATTCTTCTTTCACAACCATAGCCGTAACAGGGAAACCGTTTCCGAAAGATTTTCCGAAAGTTACAATATCAGGAATGGTATCATAATGGTTCAAGGTCAACCATTCGCCGGTACGTCCCATACCCGCCAACACTTCATCGTCGTACAATAGGATTTTGTGCTTATCGCAAAGTTTTCTCAATTTAGGAAAGAAATCTTCAGGTGGAAAAATACTACCTGCCCATCCTTGAGCTGGCTCTAATACAAATGCAGCCACGTTGCCTACTGTTCCTTCTTTGATAAAGGTTTCGTAGAAACTAATGTAGGCATCTGTATCAATTGTGCCGTCAGTTTTTGTCCATAGGGGGCGATAAGGATCAGGACGTGGAACCATGTAAAAACCTGGAGCACGTGTAGCGCCGTAGCTATAAGTTTCGGCACGGTGCATTTGCGCACAGCTTACCGAAGCCATTGTTTTGCCATGAAAATCGCGGAAAGCGGAGATAAATTCTTGTTTTCCTGTAATGGCACGCGCAGCACGAATGGCAGCTTCAACTGCCGCTGTTCCGTCAGAATATAACTGTATGGCATTCAAATTACCAGGTAAAATACCGGCCATTTTTTCCATTAGTTTTTCTTTCACGGGCGTAGTAAAATCATGAGCATTCATCAATCGTTTTGCCCAATAAGAAACTGCTTCCGATATTTTTGGATGACAGTGTCCCAAAGAAGTTACATAAATTCCCGACGAGAAATCGAGGTATTTATTTCCATCCACATCTTTCAACATGATGCCCGAACCTTCGTCGAAGCAAACTGGAAATAATTTAACCTGACCGCTAAGACCTTTCATGTACTTAGTGGTGTTAGCATGCATAATTTTTGACTTTGGTCCCGGAGTTTCCGTAATTAATTTCGGAAGACCTTCGGCACTTTCTTTCCACCAATCTTTTGACATAATAAATAATAAATTAAGTAGTTAGTATATTGATATTCTTTTCTTTATATAAATCTATTCTCTCTTGAGAAATTTCATTGTCGGTAATAATTGTTTCGATTAACGAAAGACCCGAAAAATTAAAATAGGAGTCTTTCTCAATTTTAGACGAGTCGCACAGCAAATAAACTTTACTTGCAGCTTCCGCCATCTTAAGGGTAACCAATGCACTTTTCTCACTATTACTGCTCAATCCATTCGCCAACGAAATTCCGCCAGTACCTATAAATGCTTTATCAGCCTTGTAACGTGCCATCAAGCTTTCGGTCATTGACCCATAAAATGCTTTCAACGAATTGTCTAGCTCACCACCGATGAGATTAACTACAATGTTGGGATAGGGTAATAGTTCTAAAACGATGGGTAACGAATTTGTTATTACCCGAATATTTTTAAATTTGGGCAAAAAACGAGCAAGATAAAATACTGTAGTGCCGCAATCCATATAAATAGTGTCGTTGTCTTCTATCAACGTGGAGGCCAAATTACATAAATTTATCTTCTGCATTTGATGATCCAACGCATTAGTATCAAAACCAATCATTTCCGTAGTGGAATAATTACGTGTCGCACCACCGTGAGTTCGTTTCAGAAGTCCTTGCTTTTCTAGCAAAGTCAAATCTCGACGAGCTGTTATTTCAGAAATACTACATTGACTTACAAGCTCTTGAATACTAACAACTTCATTCTTATCCAATAATTTCAGTATGTGTTTTCTTCGAAATTCTTGCTTCATTGATGAGTTGTAAAAATGTATTATGATTGAATGCCACAAAAATAATCATATTCTATCAATTAATATCAAAACAGCGTATTAATAATTGTTAATCATTTGTATTTAAACATTTTAGTATAGCAGATTATTTTTCTTCAATAAAAAAAAACAATTACCTGCTAATTAAATTTTTAAATTATGTCATCACCACAAAATGCTGATATACTGAGCTTTAACATGTTTTAATGGTGAATGTATATATTAATTACTGACATACTATTGCACAAACCTATAATTCATCTTATCTTTGCCAATCAAAACGAACAAATTCAATCATAAAACAATCATAAAGAAATAAGCATAAAACAATCATAAAACATTTTATACAATTCAACATGAACGGAAAAGATTTAAAATTAGAAAAACTTTTTAGCAAAGGTGAAAATGCAGTTATCGTAGCTATCGACCACGGTATGTTTGACGGACCAATACCTGGAATGATCAACTTAAAAGAAACTGCAAAACTAATAAACCCATGTGTAGATGGTGTATTATTAAGTCCAGGAATGCTTAAACATTTGCGTCCTACCTTCAACTTTAAAGGTGCTCCAATGCCAATATTAAGACTCAACTGGAGTTCGGTTTATTGTTTTCACTGGAATTACAACAACGCTTATACTGTTGTAGCACAAACCGTTGAGCAAGCAGTGGCTAACGGTGCTGAAATCATTTTGGCATCTTTAACTTTGCAAACAGGAAGTGAAGAAACAGATACACGCAATGTGGAAGTGTATAGCAAATTAGTAAACGAAGCTGCAAAATACGGCATACCAGTTATTGGCGAGTATTTTCCAACGCATTCCGACAAACTAACTAAGGAGCAAATGCATGAGCAAGTTTATACTTCTTGTCGTATTTTAAGCGAATTAGGTTGCGATATGATTAAAACTTTCAACACCTACGATTTTCAAAAAGTTACCGAAAGCTGTCCAGTGCCAATTTTTGGACTAGGAGCTGACAAAACTCCACTTCAAGTTCAAGCCCTTCAATTGGCTGTAGAAGAAATTCGTGACGGAGCTCGTGGGGTAGTATTTGGTCGCAATGCCATTCAAGTAAAAAATCCTTTCGATTTTCAAGCTGCGCTTTGCGATGTAGTTAAAAAAGGCATGTCGGCCGAAGAAGCTGTAGCCAAATACAAATTGGTAGATTAAAAAATAAAAGAGAATGGATCTTGGCAGTATTTCATATACAATAGGCGTTGATGTAGGGACTACCTCCATCAAAAGTGTTTTGCTCGATAACAAGGGAGAGCTGATTGCTTCTTCAATGAAAGAATATACACTCGATTCGGGCGCAAACGATACCTGCGAATTAAACCCGGATGTTTATTGGGAAATTACCTGCCAAGTTATTCATGAGTTATTAGAATCATCAGTTGTTTTGCCTGAATTGATAAAAGGTATCGCTTTTTCAAGTCAAGGCGAAACATTGATAGTGGTTGATAAAAATGGGAAACCATTACGAAAAGCCATCGTGTGGCTCGACAATAGATCGGTAAATGAAGCCACCGAAATAGAAAAAGAATTTGGCAATCAGCTAATAATGAATATTACCGGCCAACCCGAAGTGGTGGCTACCTGGCCAGCTACTAAGATATTGTGGTTAAAAAGATTCGAACCGGAAACTTTCAAACACACCTACAAATACTTATTGGTAGAAGATTATTTGATGTATAGAATGACTGGCAAATATGCCACTGAGCATTCCTTGGTATCTTCCACACTGTATTTCGACATCAACACATTAACTTGGTGGAAAGAAATGCTTCTTTTTTTGGGCATCACCGAAAACCAACTACCCGAATTACTCCCCTCTGGCACATCCATTGGCAAAATAACAGAGCAAGCAGCAAAGCAAACTGGATTGGCAAATAATACTGCATGTGTTACTGGAGCTTACGATCATCCAGCTGGCGCTATAGGAGCTGGAAGCATTCAATCGGGCGATGTTACACTAACCATTGGAGCTTCTATGGCCATGTGTGTATCTATGGACAAGCCTGTTACCAATACCGATTTGAAAATTCCATGCCAATGTCATGCTGTCAATGGATTGTATTTTTTATTACCTTACGGACAAACTGCTGGCATGGTTTTAAAATGGTTTAGAGATGAATTTTGCACCGAAGAAATTAGGCTCGGCGCATTGCAAGGCATTGACCCTTATTACTTAATGGTAGCTGAAGCCGAAAAAATTCCGATTGGTGCCGATGGACTTATCATGTTGCCTCACTTGATGGGAGCTGGTTCGCCAGAGTTCAATTCTGAAGCTAAAGGCGTTTTTGCGGGCATTAAAATGGGAATGACAAAAGCACATTTCACCCGTGCCATCCTCGAGTCGGTAGTATGTATGATTCACCGTAACATACAGATTATGATTGAACAAGGGATTTCAATTAGGGAAATAAATGTGTTAGGAGGTGGCTCCAAAAGTACTGCATGGGTACAAATGCTAGCCAATATGACGGGTATCCCTGTAAATACTCTCATGATTTCGGACAATGCAGCCACCGGCGCAGCACTGTTAGCTGGCGTAGGAACTGGAATTTTCAACGGACTGAACGATGCATGTCAGGTTTCGGTAAAAACACAAATACGTTTTGAGCCAGAGAGCACAGCTCAAGAGCAATACAAAAAAGTTTACTCCAAATACATTCAACTTTATCAATCATTGGAATCGTTTTGGTGAACTTGAAAATGCGTGATTTATAGAATTATAAGTTTATAAATCAATAGTTCGTTATAAAAATATTATTTTGAACGCTAACCCGATAGCTATCGGGTCGCAAATGAAACATGCCAATTTATCGGTAGAAAAACAGAAAGTTTTTGTCTCCCGCTTCTCGGGATGTTACATACCGCCAAGACGGCACGTTCCGATTTTCGGAATGTCGAAATACTCAATCGGAATACTTCATTTGTGTTTACTCTTTTGTTTGAAATGAAATTACACCTAGTTAAAATTACGCATTAAGTTTTTATATATAACATAATAGGCCGTTTTATAACGAAGCATTGTAAATAGGACTTTAAATAAATTGTCAAACAAAATACTTTAGCGATAAATAAGACTTTCTACTGTCGAATTTATCGCTTTTTTTTCAAATAATAAAAAAACTATATCAATGAAAACGATCACCCTCATGCGAAAAAAAATCCAGTTGGATGAATCGCCTATTTTATACAATACTCCTTTGAGTGAGCAAGATTTTGAGCAAAACTGGACCACCCATCAAAGCAACTGGAACGTGCTAAACGGCTGGCTGGTAGGTGAAAACAGGGGAAATTGGGCAGGAATGGCTATTCTTAAACACGATTTTCCTGGAAATGTGCTTGTGGAATTTGAAGCCCAAACCATTTTACCTTGTTCGCACGATATAAACGTAATGTGGAATGGCGAGTGGCTAGCAGATAGCGACCAGCGTGGAACGGCTTATGTAGCTGGCCTACAGGGATGGTGGACAGGAAAAGTAGGCATAGAAAAATCGAACGACTACAAATTTATGGTGGGAACGCCATTGTTTGATTTTGAGCCAGGCAAAATATATAAAATTCAAGCCGGAAGCATAGATGGACATTGTTTTATATTGGCCGATGGAAAATTACTGCTGGAGGCAATGGACCCAGAACCAATTGACAATCATAAATTTACGAAAGTTGGTTTTGAGGCTTATTGCACCAAATTACAGATTAGAAACATTGTGATTCGTCAAATTAAGTGGGAAGCGGTAGAAATGAAATACGAACCTGAATTTTAATCCAAAAGAAATATTGACTTAAAAGAATCGATGCATCAATAGTGATTATATTGGTTTCTCTATCATTTCACAAATAAAAAAGAATCTGCTCCCATAAGTCGATTTGTTTTTTTTGACCGCTAATTGAACATACAGATGTATCGGTAGTTGCTATTCAATATCTTTTTTTCCTTCCATCTTAGCAACTTCACCTCTTTGCGCTCAAAGTAAAAGACTTAACGAAATGGACTCAAAAATAGAGACGCAGTTCAATTTTTATATTCTCAAGGACTATAAAATGCACAAAAAATGATTTTAATTGACTACTTTTGTCGAAATATGTTCAAAAATAATTTGTATATCATTTTGTATCAAACTTAACAGGAATTTGAATAAATAAGTGCATAAAAAAATCATTGGATTTGTATCTGCTCAGATTCGTTGATGAATTTTATCATTTTCAATTAACAGATGGTCAAAAGTACTCCATTATTTGGAATGCTATGCCTATAAAAAATTAAATTAAATATGATTAAATTAAATCACCTAAGTGCCTTAATCCTTTTATTAGTAACAATTTCTGCTTACACTTTTTCGCAAGAAACAAAAAAAATTGAATGGTGTACTAATTTCAAAAAAAATTCTCAATTGGCAAAAAAAGAGAAAAAACCAATATTACTGTTTTTTCATGGTTCCGACTGGTGTCCACCTTGCATACTTATGCAAAAAGAGGTATTTTCAAATGCAGAATTTATCAGCTTTGTTTCAGAAAAAATTTTATTTCAGGATGTTGATTTTCCATCAAAGAAAAAATTATCGAAGAAACAATTGGCACATAACGCGGCTTTGAAAAAGAGATTCAACTTACCTAAGGAATTTTCGCAAGGTTTTCCGCAAGTTGTTATTATAGATGCCAATGGCAAAGTATTGTATCAAGAAAAAGGGTATGCTGGCGAAGGAACGCAAAAACTCATAGCTAAAATCACATCAATAATTACACAGTAAAGTCATCTACAAAAAAAACAGCAATGAACCTATTTAAAGCTATTCTAGTCGGAATCACACTCATTACCAACTCATTAACAACAGCAGTTCAATCTGAAGTTAATGAAACAGCATTGCAAGAAACATTGATGTACCACCCCATCCGCATCAACGCCACCGACAGCACCATTCTGCCTTGGCACTCGTCCAATTTGGGTGAATCATACAATTTGGTAATAGAAAAAGTGTGGAATTTTTGGGACACCATGCGCGTAGATATGAATGGTTTGCCCTATTACATGAATCACCAAGTGTGGAGAGCTGACATCAACGATACGCGAGGTGTGGCAGGTTCGCAATTTGAAATGGCGCTCAATTCGTGGCGTTTGTATTACCAGTATTCCGGCAACGAACGGCTCAAAGAAAACATGAAATTTATGGCGGAATATTACCTTAGCCACAGCCTTTCGCCAGCCAGTGCCGTTTGGGCAAACCTGCCTTATCCTTATAATACATGGACATATTCGGGTCAGTACGATGGCGATATGGTGATTGGTAAAAATTACACGCAGCCCGACAAAGCAGGTGCGCTCGGCAACGAATTGGTATATTTATACAAAATGATTGGAACCGGTAGTCACGGACAAACACCTACAGGACGCTACTTGGAAGCAGCCATAAAAATAGCCAATACGCTTGCCAAACAAACAGTTCAGGGAGATTATGAAAACTCACCGCTGCCTTTTAAAGTAAATGCATTGCTCGGAAAACCAGCTAAAGTTTCGGGTAAGAATGTGGATTCTCATGAAATTTCGTACAGCCCTTATACCAGCAATTGGTCGGGGACTATGGAACTGTTTTTGAGCCTGATAGAAATGAGAAAGGGCAATACCGTTGCCTATCAAAAAGCATTCGACACCATGCTGGTGTGGATGAAAAAATACCCGTTGCAGAACAACCGCTGGGGACCGTTTTTTGAGGATATACCCGTGTGGAGCGACACCCAAATTAACGCCATCACTTTCGCCCAATTTATGATGAATCATCCGCAGTATTTTCCCAATTGGAAATCGGAGGTGAAAGGCATTTTTACTTGGGTGTATGGTAATTTGGGAAACAAATCATGGCAAAAGTACGGTGTAACGGTGGTAAACGAACAAACCGCATTTACAGTTCCGGGCAACAGCCACAGCGCACGACAAGCAGCCGCCGAACTCCAATACATATCACTGACAGGCGATAATTCCTACCTGAAAAATGCGGTGCTAAAACTCAACTGGGCTACATACATGGTAGATGTTGACGGTAAAAATCGCTACCCACAAGACGATATTTGGATGTCGGATGGGTACGGCGATTATGTGCGCCACTATTTGCGCGCCATGGCCGCTCGGCCCGAGTTGGCACCTGACAACCAAAACCACATTCTAAGTTCAACTTCCTTTGTTCAATCGGTACAATATGCCAACAATTTTGTCAGTTCCGACCGATTGGAATTGGCTAAAAAAATGTCTAAAAACGCTGTAGTTCAATATCGTACCTACGACAACAAATCGACCGAAACAATACGTCTCACCCAAAAACCTTCGGCTGTGCTGCTCAACAATACCGAGATTCCAGAAGCCTACAAACCTGGAAATGACTCCTGGCAATGGAAAGCATTGGAAAAAGGTGGAGTATTAACCGTGACGCATGTTTCGGGAAATGAAGTTACGGTAGTAGGAAATTAAAAACTGTTTATCGTAACAAATCCAATCAATTGCCCTGCTTTATCTGGATGGCTTAAAGGCTGGGATTTAGCCAAACTTTTTAATTCGTTTTATTTATTAAGCAATTCCAATTTGGCTAAAGCCAACACAATATAAATTCCACTTTATCCTTCAGCTAAAGCAAGAGGCATTTAACATAACAAAATGAGCAGCTTAGCTGAAAATACTCTATTCATTATGAAAACTAAAATAACCAGTATTCTTTTTTTTCTTCTTCTTACTACCTTTACTTACGGGCAACAACTAGAGATCAATCAGTTAAAAACCGATCATCGAACCACGCCGCTTGGGTTCGATAATCCCATTCCTGAATTTAGCTGGATAGTACAATCAACCGAAAGAGGTGCGCTACAAACCGCCTACGAAATTATGGTGGGCACTGACGAAAACAAGTTGCAAAAAGGAGATGGCAATGTGTGGAAATCGGGCAAAATAATGTCCAATACCACTTTTGCTATTGGTTATAAAGGAAAACCGCTGCAATCGTTCACCCGATACTATTGGAAAGTGCGCATTGCCGACCAAAACGGAAAAACAACGGCTTGGAGCCAGCCTACCTGGTTCGAAACCAGCATGATGCGCGCTACCGACTGGACGGCGCAATGGATAACCGACCCAACATCGCTGCCCACCAAAGACGAGGATTTTTACAAAGAAACACCCAACCCATTGCTTCGCAAAACGTTGAGCCTAAAAAATGAAGTGAAATCGGCACGTTTGTATATTGCAGGTTTGGGCTACTCCATTGCTTATATTAATGGTGAGCGGGTGGGCAACAACATGCTGGATATGCCTTGGACACAATATGCCAAACAAATCATTTACAGCACTTTTGATGTAACTGAAATGCTAAAGAAAGGCGATAATGCCGTTGGTGTCATGCTCGGAAATGGCTGGTACAACCCCATGCCCATCAAGCTGTTTACGGAATTTAACGTCAGAGATGCGCTTACCGTAGGCAAACCTTGCCTCAAAGCACAATTGCGAATTACCTACAGCAATGGCAAAACAGAAACCATCGTCACCGACCAAAGTTGGAAAACAGGCGAAGGTCCTATACTAACTAACAGCGTTTATTTGGGCGAAAAATACGATGCCCGCTTGGAGCAAAATGGTTGGAATAAAGTTGGTTTTGATGACAGTAAATGGAAAATAGCAAAATTGGAAAACGGACCAAAAGGTCAACTAATTGCGCAATACATTCCTCCGGTGCGAGCTACAAAAATACTGAAACCAGTGAAAATTACCGAGCCAAAACCAGGCGTTTATCTGTTCGATTTTGGACAAAACTTTGCGGGCGTACCACGTTTGAAAATTACGGGTGCTGCTGGATCTACAGTTGTAATGCGTGGCGGTGAGGATATTCACCCCGACGGAACGCTGAATTATTACACCGTGATAGCCGGAATGTTGAAAGAAATGTGGAACTTGAATGGCGGTCCAGGCTGCCCCAAAGACCCCATAAATACGAATACTTACACTTGCAAAGGCATTGGCGAAGAAGTATTTACACCTGAGTTCACCTTTTCGAGTTTTCGGTATCTAGAGGTGACTGGTTTGCCCACTAAACCTAATTTAGACATGATAGAAGGGGTGCGGATGAATGCCGATTTGCAAGAAACAGGTAGCTTTGAATGCTCCAATGCCATGTTCAACAAAATTCAAGATGTTACCAAATGGACTTTTCTGAGCAATGTGTTCAGTATTCAAAGCGACTGTCCGGCACGCGAAAAACTGGGTTACGGCGCCGATGTGGTAACTACCGCCGAGGCTTATAGCTACAATTACGATATGAGCAGTTTTTACCGCAAAGTGGTGCAAGATTTCGCCAACGATGTGCGCCCCAATGGTGGCATGCCCGAAATAGCACCCAATATTGGTATCAATTCCGAAAGTATGGGCGGCGATACAGGCTCACCGGGCTGGCAACTGGCTTTTCCGTACGGAATGAAAGTGCTGCACGATTTTTATGGCGACATAAGCGAAGTTAAAAAGCACTACGAAATGCTGAAAAGACAGGTGGATTTTATGCATTCGGTAACACCCACACACATTGTAGAAAAATGCATTGCCGACCACGCCAGTTTGGATAAAAAGCCGGTGGCACTTTCGGCTACTGCATTTTATTACCATCATGTGCTTATATTGATAGAGTTTGCCCAAAAGCTGAATAAAACACAAGATGTTGCTACTTATCAGACACTTGCCAATGAAATAAAAACGGCTTTTGTGGCTCGCTTCTTAAAGCCGGGCACAGGTGTTTTCGATATTGGCACACAAGCGGCACAACTTATTGCGCTGAATTACAATTTAGTACCCGAAAAAGAGCGAAGTGCAGCTGTTGACCATTTGTTGCTAGAAATTTTCAACAAGCACAAAGGCCATTTATCCACCGGTATTTTTGCCACCAAGTTCATTTTCGATTTCTTCCGTACCGAAGACCGCAACGATGTGGCCTATACCATTGCCAATCAGCGACAATTTCCGGGCTGGGGAAATATGCTTGCCAACGGCGCTACCACCTTGTACGAAAACTGGAACTATCCCAACCTTGTAGATTCGCAAAATCACCCCATGTTTGGTTCTATTTCCGAATGGTTTTACCGTTCGTTGTTGGGAATTAACCCCCTTGCGCCCGGCTTTAGCAAATTTGAAATCAAACCACAACCAACGGGCGATTTGACTTATGCCAAAGGACATTACGATGCGGTAGTGGGACGAATTGTGAGCGATTGGCACATTGAAGGAACTAAATTTTATCTCAAAGTAAGCATTCCTGCCAACAGCACTGCACGCATTTACATGCCAGCTTTAGAGAAAAATCCAGTGCTCGAAAGTGGAAAACCAGCCGAAAACGCAGTAGGTCTTAAGTTTATTGAACTAAAAAATGGCTACTCGGTGTACGAAGCCGTAGCAGGAAATTATACTTTCGAAGCGAAATATCAGAAGTAAAAAAAACAACATAAACTCCTTTGAATTTTTTCAACATTGCATTTATTCTCCAGCTAAAGCAGGAGGCAATTGAAAGAGTGCGACTAATTGATTCATTGTTAATTATTATGTGATTGATGCGAAGTCCCAAATGTTCAATAGGATAGGCTTTTAAGCCATTCATAAAATAGGATTAAACAGATAGTATCTTTAGCCAATACTATAATACACAATCCCGACGGATATCGTGGATTGGCTAAAGCCAAGGACACATTCTCTTATTTGCCTCCAGCTTATCCACGATAGCTTCCCGACAGCTATCGCTAGGGATGGAGGCAATTGATTGGCAGTGTGCCAATTATGAAGGTTGAAAAAATAGATTTGTGTTTTGATAACAAAATTAATCAGTGAAGAATTTCTATTTACTTGAAAAGAAAATACAGATATAATGTATTGACGAATTAATTCATAACTTCTTTGTTCTTTGTTAAATTGTAATGTTCGGGGTTTTTCAGCAGACCCTAAATATAAAACGATTGATTTTTGCAAGAAAATACCTCCGCTCTTAATGCCTATCCCCCCAAAATATTTATTTGTAGAGGTGCAGAATACCTACCTTTATTGAGTCTCTTTATTTATATAAATAAAACACTATAATTTTACTATTATTATTAGAAAAATAACTATCTTTGAAAGTTACTAAAAAAAGACAATTTTAATGCCAATTTTTAGACCTTAAACCCAATTTTTCTAGTTTTAAATTCAATAAATAGAACGTAAGAATCAAGACAAAACACACAGTACATCATTGTTTTACCATTTATTATATCAGATTTATTCACACTGTAAATATGTAGAACCTTGGAGAAAAAAGGAAGAATATCAAGTTGGTATAGCAAAAGTTAATTGAATACTATCAAGAATAAGTTACAGAATTACGAAACTAAAAATTTAACAAAAAAAACTACTCAGCCCTCCAATTCCATTTTATTGGCAAAAGTGGTACACAACCAAATTAACGATATGAAAGCGAACACACTTTTTCCAGAAGCACTTCCCACGGAATTAGCAGATGTTGAATTTAGCGAAATTTTTCAAATTGATTATCTTCAGCAATTGCAAGATTATTTTTCTTCTACTACTGGCGTGATGTCCGTTCTAACATTTCCAGACGGAATACCTATTACCAAGGTGAGTAATTATTGTGGGAGATGCGGTCAAAAGTCCAAACGGTTGGCCTCCGAAAATGCAGATTGCGAATTGGTTGAAGTCCACAAAGACATCGCACAAAATATCAAACAGTTACCTAACAACAAAATCAATTACAGCTGTGTATTTAGTGGAATATGGAGTAATGGCGTACCCATTATTATACAAGGAAAACACATGGCAACTTGGCTTATAGCCAATACTTCAAAAGTTGTTTTTAATGCTTTGCAACAAATAGAATGTGCAAAAAAGCGAGGCGATAACCATCAAGAAATTGTTCAAAAAATAGCAGAACAACCAGTTTTATCGGAAATGGAGTTTGACCGAATTAACACCATTTTTTTTGGTTTTGTACAAGGCATTGCCACGAGTACCGAAAAAGATTTAAGAATAAAAAAACTCCTTTCTGATCAACAAATTGCAAACGATTTATTGAAAATTAACGAGATGCGTTATCATACCATGCTCGAGTCGTTACAAGAAGGAATAATAGTGGTGCAAGATGGTTTATTGCAGTATTGCAATCCGAAAATAGAAGAGATGTCAGGACGTGTATCAGATGAAATTATTGGGCGTACAGCTTTCGATTTTATTCATCCCGATGATAGAGAGATGGTTAAGGAAAATTTTTCACTTAGAATACAAGGTGTTAATCTTGAACACTTATATAATTTTAGAATAATTAAAAAAAATGGCGATATTGTTTGGGTAGAGATTTCTGTACAAAAAATTGATTGGAATGGAAAAAGTGCAACACTCAATACGCTCACTGACATTACAATACGAAAAGGATTACAAGATGCTTTGGAAGAAAGTGAGGAGAAATTCCGACTGATAGCCGAAAACACATCCGTTGGTATTTTATCTTTAGATGCTCAGGGCAATATGTTATATGCTTCGCCATCGTACTTCCAGCATTTTAGAGGCACCACTATATCCACATGTACTTCCGAAACTATTTATGATAATATTCACCCACAAGATAGGGACGAAGTTTTCAAGAATATATACGCAGCTATCAATTCAAAAAATCAAGGGCTTACTTATGCCTATAGGTCCAAGCTTATTGAAGATGGTTACTTCTGGCGCAAAGATAATGCCAATTTTATTTATGATAGCCAAGGTAATTATGTGAAAGCTTATGTAATATGTCGGGACATTAGCAAGCGAAAACAAGTAGAAGAAGCATTGGCAGAAAGCGAACAAAATCTTGAACTTGCGCAACAAATAGCGAGTATAGGTAGCTGGAACTGGGATAGTAGAACAGATAAATTGACTTTTAGCAAAGAAATGTATCAGGTGCTCGACATTGACCCCCTCACTTTTGATGGTAGTAGAACCGTCTTTGAAGATAGAATACACCCCGAGGATAAAAATCTATTCAACTCCAATGAACTTAATTATTTATGTAATAATAACAGACAATGTCTAACAGTGCGTATTATACATACAAATGGAACGGTACGTAATATTCAAATTACAAGGAAGATAGAGTTTGACGAAGCTAATATACCAATAAAATGTTTTGGCGTAGCGCAGGATATTACCGAAAGAATAATTGCGGAGAAAGAAAAATACGAACTGGAAATGATGCGACAATTGATAGCGCACACCGAGAAAGTGAGGGAGGAAGAACGGCTGGCTATTTCGCGCGATTTGCACGATGATATTGGACAATTGCTTACGGCTGTAAAAATTGATTTGGCGTTAACAAAAAAGCAGACTACCGATGCCAATACTGCTTTGCAGATAGCAGATACTTATAATCTTGTGGATAATACCATCAAAACGGTGCAGCGACTTACATCGCAGCTTAGACCCGTTATTATTGACGATTTGGGACTTTTGGAAGCTATAAAATGGTATGCCAATGATTTTTCGGGACGATATAAAATTGAGTTTAATATAAAAATTGACAAAAAAATAGAGGTTTCGAAAGAAGCGTCTTCCATCGTTTTTCGAATTTTTCAGGAATCATTAACCAACATTGCACGACATGCCAAAGCAACTAAAGTGGATGTGCAATTCAGCAATTTTGGAAATTCATATCAACTTCGCATATCCGACAATGGCATAGGAATAAACCAATTGGATATGGAATCAAAAACAGCTTATGGTTTAATGGGAATGAGAGAGCGGGCCGCATCATTGGGTGGTAGATTTGAAATTATGAAAAAAAAATCTGTTGGTTCGGTGGTCACTTTCATTTTTAAATAAGAAAATTAATAAACACAAACATAAAACTAAGAATCATGGAAACTAAAGATATTTTAATTTGCGATGATCATCAAATCCTTCGTAATGGATTGACTCGCATCCTATGTAGTGCGGACAATAAATTGTTAATATCGGAAGCTGCCACAGCAAACGAAGCATTTAATCTAATGAATTTAAATGATTATAAAATGCTTATACTTGATTTGTCGCTGCCAGATATGGATGGATTAGAAGTTCTGAGAAAAGTGAAAACCGACTGGCCTAAAACTAAGGTGCTCATGTTGAGTATGCGTTCCGAAGCACAATATGCCATAAGATGCCTTCAAATGGGTGCTGCTGGGTATCTAAATAAGGAAGTTGCATCCGATGAACTTATACTGGCAGTAAAAACTATTTTTTCAAACCAAAATTATATTTCCGAATCACAGGTGGTACTTATGACAAAGCATCTTGACAAAACCCAATCTAATTATTCACACGACAATCTTTCGGTGCGCGAATATGAAGTTTTTATCAAGATTGCCGATGGAAAATCAATACAAGAGATAGCTACTGCATCGTTTATTTCGGTGAAAACGGTGAGCACCTACAAGGCGAGAATTTTAAAAAAATTGAATATTAAAACTACCTCAGAACTTGCCAGATACTGCTTTGAAAAAAACCTGATTTAAAAAAAATATCTTTTATCCTACCTTGAAAAGCTGATGTGAATAAAAAACAAAATATTTTTATTCACATCAGCTTTTTTTTATACTCAGACTTCAATCAGCTTATTTTTTTGAATTGGCATCCTTTTGTAGTCATTAGAAAATAAATGAAAAAAACAGGAAAATAAGAAATCGATTGTCCCTCCTCAACAGATTCCTCAACCATATTTTTGGAATTGTGCCAATGCTAATATATTTTAAATTTCTATTTTTTTTATCAAAAGTATTTTGCTGTAGAAAATCGCCTACACGCTTGTAAGCATACACCTACATGCATGTAGTCAAAGTATTGATAATGAGACTAAAATACGGCTATTTAACTTTTTTTGCAGGTCTATTTCAAACATTCTCTTTACCTTTGCCAGCAAAAAAAAAAGAACTTTTTTTCAGATAAAGAAAATGACTTTTGGTTTATTGTAAAATACAACAAAATTAAAAAAAAAAAGAAAAACGCCTGATTTTGCGTTGTGGACTACAGTGCATTAACTCTCGGCGCATTCATGTAAAAAAAAATCAAATGTGTGAATTGTGTAAGTTGCTTCTATAATTATGTAACTTTTAATGGTTTTGAGATATTTATCTTTCAACATTACGGCAATTTACTAAAAATAAAGTGTTAGGTGAAAACCAAACTACTTATTTTTATTTCTGGATAAACTGTTCTTTCTCTTTTCAACAGAAAGTTTTGCAGCTGTCTAAAAGTTAGGATCTTATGACAATTTTAATCTTTTACAACTGCGGGTGCAATCACAAATACAGATGTTTCAATTGTAGTAGGTGGCGCTATTGCAACAAATTTTGATGCTATAAAAAACTGCGAAAGCATACTTGATAATAAAAAATCTCAAACAATATTCAACTATAAATTTTTTCTACTACCAATAAATCGAGCTAGTGCTGCAGATATTAATATTGCGAATACGGGTACTGGTTACCGATGGTCTCAGAATGCAACAGCACTTTTAATTGGAAATCAACAGTCAGAACCCAGGGTAAATGATGGTCTTGAGGTTATATCTTTTGGCTTGAATGGTGATAATATAGAAGAAACGGATCCATCCTTCGAAGCTGCAGGTGTAATCTGGACTACAGCCCAGACTGTTAACTCAAGTGTTGTTTTTATAAATGGAAATTTTGATGATCACGGAAACGGGGTTTTTGAATCAAACTTAACGCTCCAAAAAACAACAGATGGAACAAATTGGGTGGAAACGGGATGGACTGTGTCCCCAGCATACCCATATACTACAGCCGCTTATGGTCAGACTTACACTTTTACTGGCGCGGCAATGACGGGAGTTAAAGGTGTACGGGTTAGTGGTAAAGTAAAGACTGATGCATATATCTCGTGGGAAGCCACCATGAAAGAAGTAAAGGTTTTTATTACTGATCCAGCAATTATAACAAGTAATGCTACTGGAGGTGTTTGGTCGGCTGGTACCACATGGGTGGGTGGCATAGCACCTGTAGCTGGAAATTCGGT
>JAIFKQ010000145.1 GCA_020049515.1 Paludibacter sp.
TTAACTTGCTGACTTTGAGGTACACCGCCAAAAATAACAGTGTGTCGCAAGCCCGTATGGCAGCCATAACTGGTGAAACTTTCACCAATTTGAATGGCAAGTTCACGTGTAGGAGTCACTATCAACGCTTTAATTTTCCGTGGTGCTCTGTCATTTCCTTTGGCAAGATACAATTGTTGCAAAATAGGAATGGCAAAAGCAGCCGTTTTTCCAGTACCTGTTTGAGCACAACCCAATAGATCGGTACCTTTTAGAATTATTGGAATTGAAATAGCTTGTATTGGGGTAGGGTGGGAGTAACCTTCTGTTTTGAGAGCGTTTAAGATCGGCTCTATAAGATCTAATTTTTCAAATGACATATAATTAATTCTACGCACCTTTGTTTTTTCTAGTTTAAATATAAAACAATTTCAAGTACGAATTTATGCAAAGGTACGGAAAATAAGCGAACGCCGCAAAAACGGAATTTTATGAATGAAAATTAGGGATTCGTTTAATTAATATCAATATTATTATTGATTTGATATAGATGGTTATGGAATTTACAAGTGTAAACTTAATTCTTTCCATTTGAATTATCAGTATTTTATTCCATCAAATTCGTAAATGAAAAAGTTCTAACATCAAACAATCCTTTGTCGCTCAGTTTCAATTCTGGAATTACCACCAACGACATAAAAGCAACTGTCATAAAAGGCGCTCGCAAAGTTGAACCCAATTCTTTGGCAAATGCATCTACTCCTTCATACATTTTGGCAATGTTAATTCCTTCTTCATCCGACATTAATCCACCCACAGGCAATGATAACAAGCAGGTTTGCTCGCCATTACAAGCCAAAATTCCACCTTTACTGTCGATAATATGATTAATGGCCGAAGCAATCTCCTCGTCAGATGTTCCTACCGCCACTATATTATGACTGTCGTGCGACACCGTGGAAGCCATTGCACCTCGCTTTAGTCCAATATTATGAATAAATCCAACCGCAGGAGTAGAAGGTTGATAGCGATTATAAACCACCAACTTCAATACATCATTTTCAATATCCGAAACTACATTATTATTTTCGATGTTGGGGTTGCATTTAATGGTGTGGGTAAAAAGTTGACCATCATCAACTTTTATCACTTTTAGTTGAGAACCTGTTGGAGCGACTCGCAATTGCTCTTTCGTAATTTTCTGCGTCTTGAACTGATTTATCAATTCGGTAGAAACAAAGCGTGGAAAGCAAGTCACGCCATTTTCGGCAACTTTTTCTCCCTGAATGTACGTTGCTTTTATATCAAAATCCGTCAAATTATTTACAATTGAAAAATCGGCGGCATCTCCTTTTTGCAACAAGCCCACATCCAATTTGTAATGTAAAATTGGATTAAGCGAACAGGCACGTAGCATATCCATAACATCATAACCTTTCGCTATTGCTCTTTTTACCAATGTGTTAATGTGTCCATTTTTCAATAAATCATCAGGATGTTTATCATCCGAGCAAAACATTATGTTGCTAGCATGGTTTGTTAATAATGGTAACAAATCATCAAAGTTTTTGGCAGCACTACCTTCGCGAATAAGCACTTTCATACCCAGAGCAATTTTCTCTTCGGCCTCGGCGATGGTCATACATTCGTGGTCGGTACTAATTCCTCCGGCTGCGTACGCTTTTAGGTCTTCGCCCATCAGCCCAGGTGCATGACCATCAATGGGTTTTCCCAATCGTTTGGCAGCTTCTAACTTTAAATGGACTTCTTTATTCTTGTGTATCACGCCCGGAAAATTCATCATTTCCGACAAAAAATGAATGTCATCACGTTGCAATAAAGTTTCTACGTCAGCAGCATCCAGCACCGCGCCCGAAGTTTCAAAACTAGTAGATGGAACGCAAGAAGGAGCCCCAAAATAAAACTTCATGGGCGAATGTTTAGCATTGTCAATCATGTAGTTAACACCAGGGATGCCACAAACATTAGCAATTTCGTGTGGGTCGCAAACGCAAGCCACCGTTCCATGAATCAAGCTATATCGAGCAAATTCCGTAGGTATCATCATCGAACTTTCGATGTGGATATGAGCATCAACTAATCCTGGAATAATGTATTGGTTTTCAACATCTTCGGTTTGCTCAATCGCTGCTATTTTTCCATTCGCAATTTGAAGAATACCGGTGTATATGCTGCGGTTTACAACATCTACTATGTGGCCTGAAATTTTTATCATTGTTCTGATATTAAGCCCCCTAACCTCAGAGACGAGAACAGAGAGAAATTAGTATTTCTATAATCACACCCTACTATATTTTAAATATATTTTGGTCGTGGGTATTTTATTTATTTGATATTTTATTGAATTGCAAATGTACTATTAATGTACAAAAAAACAATCCTGTTTTATGTGTAAAAATACGCCTTGAGTTTTTATTATAACTACTTTATTACAAAGTATGAACCCAATCTGTTGATAAATTGGGTTCTTATCTGTCAAAATTACAGGCTGTTTAGCTGAAATGAGATTATTTAATTACACTTTCACAATTCTCAGGAAGAGTGATTTTTGACGATTTAATTAATGCTGAATTTGTATCAAAATTATATGTCAACGAGTAAGCCTTTTCTTCAACTTGATTTGGCACATTTACGTGAATCGTTAAATTTACAGTTTTGTTACTAGTTGTCGCTTGAAGACTTTTCAAATCAAACGAAACTATGCCTCGCCTGTAAAAAATTGGCAAATCACCATTGGCATTGTGCCTAAATTCTAAATGTGTTTTACCATCTGTAAAAACCTTTGATGCATCAGATACTAAATTAATATAATGCGTCTGATTATTCCCCAAATAAAGGAATTCTACATTCAAATAATCGCTTCCAATCCACATTTCTGAAATCGAAATTGAATCATTCCCAATACTATCTTGTGTTGATGGCGTAATTTTGAAAATCCATTTTGTTAAAACATTGTGAACGTTGTTTAATCGTACGTCATAATCGTAAAATCCAGTTGCACGTTTATCAGATAACACGCTGAAATTTGCTACAATTCGCTGGCCATCTTTTGGTCGGTAGTTATAAAAGTTTGTTGCTGCAACCCACATGAGTTTGTTATCGTCCAGTCGAAAGAAAAATGTTGACAAACCGCTTGGGTTTTCTACAGTGGCTATATCAATGTAATAATTGTTGAGATAATAACCATCATCGTCTTTGTCACATGCCACAAAAAGTGGAACTAAGAGCAATAACAATAGCATTTTAAATTTTGCTTTCATAATAAAATCTTTTTTTAGAATGATGTTTATTAGCACTGAAAAACTAAAAATATCACGTTTAAAAACATCAAAAACAATGCCAACTGTGTTTTTTATCTCAGTTATTATTTTTCTTATAATGCAGAAATTAAGATAGTTATGCTGTTATGCGTGAGGTGAATCACTCAAAATTCAAATAGGGTTTAATTTTAATCAAATCATCCGCAGTTAGCTCCGATAAATCTTTCAAATCATTTGTACTGCTTAGTTTCCCTTTATACCTCCTCCATTCATAAATTGCTTTAGCTTGGTAAAAACTGATATAAGGATGCGCATTCAAGCGGTCGGTGCTGGCAATGTTGACTTTTATTTTCTGAACCATATCCAAATTAACAGAGCAGAATGGACGAATTTTATCAAAATTTTCGGGTCGCATTCCAACTATTTCATTCAGCTGATTCACTGATACAAAACCACCAAGTTGCTGCCTATAACGAACTATACCTTTGGCATAACCTCTCCCTAGTCCTTTGATTTGCATCAATGTAGTAGTATCGGCCGAATTTATATCCACAATTACATCTTGTTTAAATTGTTTCTTTTTCAATAAAGTGGAGTCAATCTGCGGAATTATTTCTTTTATGGTAATAAATGGTTCCAATTCCTTAAATTTCTCAGGTGAAATTCCATATACTTTCGCAAAATCGGTTGGTTTTTTAAATGCTCCACCTTTACTTTTATACCTCATAATGTTGGCAGCAATACGCGGTTTAATACCTAACTTCACAAAGGTAATGGAATCAGACAGGTTGGGGTCGAAAGGAAAAAGGGTATAAGGCTCATCTTTTTTGTAATCGGGAAAATTCTTGAAATTACGGTACTTTTCCTCAAAAGCGCGCTGTCTTTCAGCATATTGCTTTTCCCATATTGCATTTTGCAGGCTGTCGCGCAATACAAGCGTTTTCTTAAAAGCATTTACCTCTTCAAAAAATGCAGCTCCATTGGGGTTGACAACTGGAAAGAAATAGCTTAAACTGTAATTGGCTACTAGAACAATGAAAATCAATGCCAAAAGTACAATTATTCCAACTCGCTGCCCTTTTGAAAAATATAAAAAATCCTTCCACATAGATTTGTAATCTGAGGTTCGTAAACAAATATATCAATAAAGGGCAAAAATAGACATTTATATTGTTGTTAACTAGTTTTTAGCAGTTTTTTTTTGTAATAAGAAAAATATAATTTTAAATTCAATTTAAGAATACAACATCAAAAAAAATCGCCATAACAAAAACATGCTATGGCGACTTTAAAATTATTAAAGAAAAACTACAAAGACATCAATTACTTTTCAGCCAAATAGCTCGAAATTCCTTCTTGTGTAGCTTTCAATGATTTTTCACCTTTTTTCCAGTTGGCAGGGCAAACCTCACCAAATTCTTCTGTAAATTGAAGTGCATCAATTAAACGCAATACTTCTTCAACGTTACGACCCAATGGCAAGTCATTCACCAATTGATGACGAACTACACCACTTTTGTCAATTAAAAAAAGACCACGGTACGCTTTAGGCTCGCCTACAAATGTCTCATTTCCTTCTTCATCATATTCTTCAGAACCGATTAAAACGTCATAGTTCTTAGAAATAGATAAGTTTTGGTCAACTACCAACGGATATGTTACCCCTTGAATTCCACCTTGGTTTTGTGGAGTTTGTAACCATTTCCAATGAGAAAATTCTGAATCGGTAGAAGCACCAACTAATACTGTATTGCGCGCTGCAAACTCTGCTGCTTTATCTTGAAATGCAAGCAACTCTGTTGGGCATACAAAAGTAAAATCGGCTGGGTAAAAGAAAAAAACTACATATTTTTCATCTACAAACTGCTCTAATGAAAAGTTTTCAACTATTTCACCACCATTGATTACTGCTTTACTGTTGAATACAGGAGCTTTTTTTCCTACTAATACTGACATATTTTTTATTTTTATTGGGTTAATATATTTCTTATTTTTCTGTTGCAAAATTAGCAACAAATATACAAACTACATCATAAAAAATGATAGAGTTTACAGATGTCTTTATAGAAAAAATCTATGGAGTTTGCTGTGTCTCTATGGTATGTAAATCAGCACTGTAGCGTAAACAGCTATTCCTTCTTTTCGTCCTACAAAACCCATTTTCTCGGATGTGGTAGCTTTTATTGATAATGTATCTATATCCACATTCATTACGTCACTCAAACAGCTTTGCATACTCGGGATGTGTGGGTTCATTTTGGGTTCTTCGGCACAAATGGTGCAATCGGCATTTCCAAATTCATATCCTTTGCTACGAAGCAGTCTCATGGTGTGTTTCAGCAGTATTTTGCTATCAATATTCTTATAATCACTGGCCGTATCGGGAAAATGAAATCCAATGTCTCTAAGGTTTGCAGCCCCTAGAATGGCGTCGCACAAAGCGTGAATAAGCACATCGGCATCCGAATGACCCAATAATCCTACACTGTGTTCCAACTTAATGCCACCCATCCACAATTCACGGTTGGGCGCAAAAATATGAACATCATAACCAA
>JAIFKQ010000045.1 GCA_020049515.1 Paludibacter sp.
CGCATTTTGTAATACGCTTCATTTCGCTCGGTCGATTCTGGGTTTTCAGGTGCGTGTTTTATTTTCAGCAAATCGGCGCAGATATACGAACCCATAATTGATTTAAACTCGTTTGCAGTACGCTGAACGGCTTTGTAATTGCAGTTTTTGGCTGTTTTATCTGTAATGTCAGTAAATGGATAATGCAATCCTAGCACCAGAAACATACCCGATACTGCACCACAGACTTCACGCAATCGTCCCATTCCACCTCCAAAAGAAGTAGCCAGTTTGGCGGCAGTTTCAGATTCAATTTCATAGATATCCGAATAAGCCATAAAAACTGCTTGCGAGCAATTGTAGCCCGATTCGAAAAATGAAACGGCGAGCGCTACTCTTTTTTCTATTTCAATGTTAGACATAATAAAGTTGTTGATGTTTGGTATTTCGTTAATACCAAATATAAATAAAAGTCAAACTAATAATAGCAATGAAAAACCAAAGTATCACTCCCAACACGAGTGGTTTCACTCCTACCATTTTAAGTGCCGAACGTGACAAACCAGCACCAATAAAGAAAAGAGTTAGCGTCAGGCATTGTCGCGCCACGGTTACAATGCCATGTGTCATTACAGTTGGAATTTGGATGTAGGTATTCAGCACCATTGCCATCACAAAGAACAGGATAAACCAAGGAATAAAAACCCTATCGCCCTTCGATTTAAAATATAACGAAGTGAAAATGGATAGTGGAATAATCCACAAAGCGCGGGTCAGTTTCACTGTGGTGGCCACTTTCAATGCCTCTTCGCCGAAAATAGCTCCTGCGCCAACTACAGAACTAGTATCGTGGATGGCTATGGCTGCCCACATTCCAAACTGATGCTGTGTGAGTTGCAACCAATGTCCAAACACCGGAAATAGAAACAGCGCCAAGGCATTTAATACAAAAATGGTAGCTAGCGAAATAGACATTTCGCTTTCATTGGCTTTGGCTATTGGCCCTACCGCAGCGATGGCACTTCCGCCGCAAATTGCTGTTCCGGAAGCAATTAAATAAGATGAAACATTGGAAATATGAAGCCATTTTCCTATCATAATTCCCATAAACATTACGCTCACTACCGAAAATAATGTGAATATCATACCGTCAGACCCCGCTTTTACAGAGTCCATCAAATTCATTCCAAATCCCAATCCTACAACAGAAACCTGAAGTAAATAATGGGACATTTTACTGTTGAATTTAGGAAATGGTGTTCCGAGTGACAATGCAAATACCAAACCGAGTAAAAGGGCAATTGGAGCTGAAACAAAAGGAGTTAAGCAAAGTAATGCTAGAATAATATACACTATTCTATTGTTCTGTTTGAGAAAATTTAATATAATTGTCATTTTTTTTAGAAGTTTATTCTTTTCTATTAGCCGCTATTGCAGCCAACAGAAAATCGGGAGCAGTACATGGTTTCCAGTCGTTTAGCCCCACAAAGGCAAGTTCTGTTTCAGCAGTATTGATTAATTCATTTTGCTCATTGTATAGCTTATAGCTAAACCATATTCGTACGCCTTTTATTTCTTTCAATGTTGTTTTTACGGTCAATAATTCATCGTATTTAGTAATTTTAATAAACTTGAAATTCATCCGAATTACAGGACACATAACGCCAGCTGCCTCTACTGAGCTATATGGAACTCCAATGCTTCGAAATAACTCCCAGCGAGCTGCCTCGTAATACTTTACGTAATTGGCATGATGCATTGTGCCCATTTGGTCCGTATCGGGATAAGTCACCCTAAATTTATATTCGTGTTCAAGCATATTAAATTGCAGAAGTGGTAAATAGAAACCGTTAAAACAACATAGTTAATGACTGCATACATGTCCTTCTTCTTCGTGCCCATGTGCTGCACAATTTGAGCCGCCATCCTGAATTTTTCCAGCCAAGTAATCTTCAACTAATTGGTGCACATCCCCCTTACAGTTGCGTATCACTTTAATATTTTGGGACGCTAGTTTGTTAACTGCTCCGTCGCCTATTCCTCCAGCAAGCATAATTTTCACCTCCAGATTGGCTAAATCGTAAGCAATATCTGATTTACAACCGCAACCTTGAGGTGATTTTAGAATCGTTTCCGCCATGATTTCATTATTGTCAGAAATTAAAAAAATGGTATAAAATTCACAATGTCCAAAATGATTGTCAATCTGGTTGTCTTGTTTTGTAGGTACTGCAATTTTCATTTTTGTTTGTTTTTTAGCTCCCACTACCCAAAAGAGCATAAGAAGCGGAGTTTAGAGAATTATATTTTTGATTTTATTATGCTAAATACAAATGGAATATCCAGTGTAGAAATAATTTATTCGGTCATTTAATGTTTCTTTCAGTTTGTTGAAAACTTTCTCGCCCGTACAATGTCCTGTAATGAAAACGGTTTGGGGATATTTACTTAAAAGTTCTTTCGCAATAGATTCAATTTCATTCAACGTTTCAAATTCCTGTTCGGGTTTACTATCCAATAAATGGAAACCACCAATTACGTAATCGATTTTTTTTGACGGAAATAATGAGATTGAACCCATTATATTCAAAAGTCCTTTGTGGGCACAACCAGTATAAACAAATAAGTTGTCGGTGCCAAAGCTTACGATTAATTCATGATTGAAATCGTCAGATTCTAACCCATTTCCTGCATTTTTAAACAGGGTTTTATTTGCTTTTGGAAAAGAATAATGGTTGGTTTTGGAAGTAAATACTTGAATTTCATTCTTAAAAACCATCTCCGATTCCACAAACACAAATCTATCATTATAGGTCATTACATCCACATCCAGGCTGATATTTCGAAATCCATTCCTTTTCGAAAAATAACTTTGTTTTAATGTGTTTTTCGACAAAACGATTCTAGCTTTTTTGTTCAGTTCCAAAAAGGGAGGCAGTCCACCAATATGGTCTAAATGACCGTGCGAAATAAATACATAGTCAATATCCTTAATATCAATGCCTAATTTGACTGCGTTCTGAATAAATTTATCCGATGCACCCAAATCGAGCAAACATTTATAGTTTTCTGTTTCTACAAAAATGCACAAACCATGTTCCGATGCCAAATCATTATTTAAAGTTCGATTATCAGCTAATACAAGTATTCTCATTGTCTTAATATTTAGGTATGCATTAAAGTAAAACAAATCAGTTTTGCTTCAAATTTGCTTTTCATTTAAAGTATTTATTGCTGTAAGCTCCTCATTGTTATGTGTTTTACAATCTTTGCATTTTACATGATTTTCCAATCCTCCAATTAATTTGAAGCAGCGTTTGCAACGGAACCATTGTTTTTCGAACTGAACATTTCCACCCTCTATCACTATCATATTGCCTTCTACAAGCGCTTTGGCAATGGTTTTTCGGGCTTTTTCGTAAATCCGTGTTAAGGTAGGGCGCGAAACATTCATCTGAACTGCTGCCTGATCTTGATTCATTCCTTCATAATCGAGCAACCGTATGGCCTCATATTCATCAAATAACAACGTTACGGAGCTTAACAATTTTCGGGGAATACCAAATGGTTTGAATCCTTGCATTAGCGGTGGATTGCAAATTTTTCGTTCTTGTTTGGGGCGAGCCATATTTTTCTTTTATATCATATACTACTTGGAAACGCAAAGATACATAAAATAGTTATGAACTTATGTTCGATTGTTCGCTTTTTAAATTAATTAGCTACTTATTTAATGCTGTGAATGAAAATATAATTTTAAATAATACGAATCAGAAATCATATGTTGAAATTCAATAAATGCTTCTGCCAGAATATTATGTTCAATTTATTTATAAAATTACTTTAGCCATTCATAAATTATTTATATTGTGTTAATGAATTTAAATTTGAATTATTGGAGCAATCCCAATGTTTTCATATCTCGAAATAAAGTAGTACATTTGCAACATTGTTACATTTGCAACATTAATACAAAAAAAAGACAATCGTGATGAATGCAATTGAGATTCTAAAACAGCACAATATAAAGAAAACACCCGCACGCCTTTCCATGATAAATGCTATGAAAGGATGCACGAGTCCCATGTCGGAAAATGAAATGAAGACACAAATGGGTGAATTGTACGACCGAATTACTTTTTACCGCAACGTGCAATCACTTTCGGAAGTGGGTATTATTCACAAAATAGTGGCCGACAATACTACGGTAAAATATGCTTTGAATAGCTGCGAACATGGCCACAATCATACTGCCGAACATGCTCATTTTTTTTGCAAAACATGTCGTGCTGTTATTTGCATGAATCAAATTAAAATTCAGTCCTACCAATTGCCAGAAGGATTTCAATTTTCCGATTGTGATGTGATTATTAAAGGCTTGTGCAAAAAATGCAATGTTATGCCTGAGCTTCAATTGGAGCCTCAATTATAAATTGTTATTTTATCCTTAGTTAAATTCAACAATTAAAAGTATCCATGCTTTCTTATCAAACCAGCATTTTTGGTTAGGAATGATTTGTTATTATACATAAATGAGACAATTTATAACGTCAATATTTTTTCTTTTTATTTCACTAGCAAGTCTGATGAACGCACAGGTACAAGTTCACGGTCAAATCACCGATGAATTTAATCATCCGTTGATGGGCGCAGAAGTGATACTTAACCAAGGTAAATATGGCACTACAACCAATATAAAGGGTTTTTTTGAAATTAAGAACCTTCCTTCGGGAAAATACAGCCTCGATGTATCGTTTCTTGGTTACCAAAAAGTAAGCGAAATTATAGATATTTTAGGCATTAAAGAAATTAATATTCAATTGCATGCAAGCAATACACTTTTGAATGAAGTAGTGGTTAATGATTTGTATTTAGTGAAAAGCAGAAAAGAGAGTTCGATGTCGCTCGAAATTGTGGATAAAAAATTTTTGAACCAAAATAGCACTGGAAGTTTGATGCAGACTTTGAGCCGGTTGCCCGGAATTAGCTCTATGGACATTGGTGCTGGACAATCGAAACCCGTCATTCGCGGGCTGGGATTTAACCGCTTGGTGGTGGCCGAAAATGGTGTGAAACACGAAGCTCAAGAGTGGGGAGCCGACCACGGGCTTGAAATTGACCAGTTTAGCGTGGAAAGAATTGAAGTGATTAAAGGTCCAGCTTCGTTGATGTACGGTGCCAATGCCATTGGGGGTGTTATAGACTTAAAGCAAATTTCTACGCCGCCACTGCAGTCGCAAGGTGGTATGGTAGGACTTAATACCCAAACAAATAATGATTTATATGGATTGTCGGCAAAATACTTTGTTCGAAATAACCATTTTTATTTCAAAACACATTTTAGTTTAAGTCAGTATGCCGACTATAAAGTGCCAACCGATAGCATTGAATACATGAACTATTATTTTAAATTGAATGAAAATCGGTTGCGCAATACAGCAGGGAAAGAACAAAGTGCAGGCCTCACAATTGGCTACTTACGCAATGGATTTTCGAGTCACATGAGTATTTCGGACGTGTTTTCTAAAAGCGGTTTCTTTGCCAATGCACATGGATTGGAAATCAGAAACTCTTTTATCGATTACGACAAATCATTGAGAGACATCGATTTGCCATATCAGCAAGTAAATCATATAAAAGTACTTAGTAATAATATTTGGCAAATAGAAGATTACAAATTGAAAGTAGATTTGGCTTTTCAGAACAATTATCGCAAAGAGTTTTCGGAGGCTGTATCGCATGGATATATGCCCATTCCGCCCGATTCGCTGGAGCGACTTTACAACAAAAATACCTGGACTGGAAATGTTCGTTTTGAGTTTCCAAAACATGGAAAAAACAACTTGACAACTGGAATTAATACCGAAATGCAGCAAAACGAAATTGGAGGATGGGGATTTATATTGCCTGCCTATCAAAGCATTACAGCTGGCATTTTTCTTCATGATAAAATTCATATTTCGGAAAAATGGATGATGAATGGCGGTGTAAGATACGATTTTGGAACTATCAACACCCTGCAATACAACGATTGGTATGTAACTCCGCAGAACAATGGTCAAAATACTTATATACAACGTGCTACACCAATAAGTAGAACATTTAGCAGTCTGACTTGGGGCATTGGAACGACTTATTATACCAATGAATTTTCGACCAAAATGAATGTTGGAAAAAGCTTTAGAATGCCCACAGCAAAGGAATTGGCCTCCAATGGGATCAATTATCACATGTATAGATACGAAAAAGGCGATACAACTTTGAGAGCCGAAGAATCGTATCAACTGGATGTGGGCTTGAATTGGAATTTTAAAAAACTGACAGCATCGCTTTCACCATTTATAAATTATTTTCCTAATTACATTTATTTAAATCCCACATCGGATTATTACGAAGCGCAACAGGTTTATTATCACAGCCAAAGCGAGGTTTTTAGAGCGGGTGGCGAATGTAGTATAGGTTACAAATTTACGAAACGATTTGAAGCAGTTGTAGATGCGGAATATATTTATTCGGTGCAACTATCAGGTGCCAAAAAAGGATTTACCTTACCATTTTCACCTCCATTTTCCACCGTGTTGGGGTTGAAATACGTACTGGATAACAAAGGCATTTTTGAGCAGCCAACCGTTGGAATTGACTTCAAAAGTGTGGCTGCACAAACTAATATTGTACCACCCGAAAAGAAAACACCAGGTTACAGACTGATAAATATCAATGCTGGAACAGGAATTAAGTTAGGCAAACAAATGCTTCAACTCAATGCGCAAGTGCATAACTTATTTAATACCAAATACTTTGATCACACTAGTTTTTACAGATTAATAGAAGTGCCCGGACAAGGCAGAAATTTTGTAATCAACTTACAATTACCGTTTTAATAAAAAAAATGAATTTTCTTCGTCGTCATATTACATGGATATTTACAATCTGGTTATTCTCGGTTGTAAGTCTTGACGTGGTTATTCCGTTGCATTTTTTTGTCAAACAACATGCTATTGATACCTGTCATGCCGATGATAATTCTTGCTGCTCAACGGGTAAAAGTGTAAGTTGCGAAATTTGTGCTTTCGATTTATTCATTGGCTACCTTCCAATATTTAATTTTGAGATTACAAGAACAGATATTCTACTTTATGTTAGTAATATTATTGCAAGTGAAAAAATAATTTTCAAAACCGCATTGTATGCTCAACTTAGGGCACCTCCCGTTGTGTAGTTCACTTTCTTGTTATAGTTTGAGGTATATTTGTTTTTGAATATAATTAAATGATAATGAGTGTGATAATTATTATTTTCTAGTTTCACAAGGGAACTAAATAATCAAATTAATTGATAATTACAAAAAAATCTAACATCTCTTTATTCCCCTGCAATTTATCTCAACGAAGATGCAAGGGGGTAAGGACAAACTAAAAAAATATGAAACTATATATTAAATCAATGGCAATGATAGCCATTTTCTCAGCATTATTGGTGTCGTGCGAAAAAAATGAAAGTCCTACAATTTCGCTTACCGAACTTGGTTTTGATAATACAAAAACGGTAAAACAAGGTACCGATTTACATATCGATGCTGAGATATTGGCTGATTTAAAAATTGCGAGTATTCAAATTATTATTCATAGCGAAGAGGCTCATGCAGCAATTTTGCCAATGAAAATTGCAAGCAATGCTCAAGAAGTTACAGAATGGGCAGTTGATTCTATCTACACCAAAGGCTACGCGGGAGTTAAAAATGCCGATTTTCATGAGCATTTAGAAGTTCCAGCTACTGCCGAATTGGGTCATTATCATTTTCACATGAAAGTTACCGATATGGATGGTAATCAGACCATAAAGGAAGATGAAATTGAAGTGTTGGCCGGCAATTAATTTTAATAATTATTGTATTGAGGTAGGTGTT
Organism: Paludibacter sp.; assembly: GCA_020049515.1. Lineage (GTDB taxonomy): Bacteria > Bacteroidota > Bacteroidia > Bacteroidales > Paludibacteraceae > Paludibacter. The sequence goes on from JAIFKQ010000045.1 coordinate 7,886, forward strand.
TTTAATCCTACTTCAATACTTCTAAATTTATTATAATGAAAAAAGTATATATATTTATTCTTGTCGTAATATCCGCATTTTCGTCCTGTACAGACACGGTGAAAGATGAATTGCAACCAATGATTGATATGACTGGCGATACGGCATTTCCACAAAACTGCGTTACCGTTTACCGTAGCGAAAGTTTTACGTTTAATGCCCTGTTTACCGATAATATCGAACTAGGTTCGTATAGCATCGAGATGCACAATAATTTCGACCACCATACGCACAGCACTTCGGCTACCGAATGTGAGATTGTCGCTGTGAAAACTCCTGTAAAACCATTGCTTTTTATTAATGAATATAGTATTCCAGTTGGAAAAACGAGCTATCAGGCTACTATTCAAATAAATATTCCGGCCGATGTAGATACGGGCGATTACCATTTTATGGTGCGCCTTACCGATGCTTCGGGCTGGCAAACTTTTACGGGGATAAGTATGAAAGTGGCGGATAGAATTAAATAATATAGCCATTAAAATTCCACTTAGGAATTAAACTTCAACGCAGACTCTTTTTTTTATGGCAGCTTTTTTTGTGGAAAAATTTGAATGTGAAAACAAAAACGACATATTGTTGTTCTAGTTTTTAGATTAAAAACAATTATGTTGTCAAATCATACCCGTTTAAAAACAATTTTAAAAGTAACATTGCTGTTGTTCTTTATTGCGCACTACAGCAATGTTACTCTATTTTATCATACTCATGTTGTTAATGGTCAAGTGTTTTGTCACTCCCACTTTTTTGGTTTAAATACTAAAAGTATTCCATTGTCTTCTCATTCTCATACCGAGAATCAATTCAAATTAATTCAATTATTTAATCAAATCACCTGGATTTCGGACATTGAAGTTCCACAAGTTCCTGCTCCATTTGTTCAAAATTACTTTTTGTGTTATCAGTCAGCTACTCAAGCTATTCTTTCTACTCCGCTTTTTGATTACGGTCTCCGCGCTCCCCCATTCACTTTGTTATTTGCTTAAATCCTTCTTCTTTGTATAGTTATGTAAGTAAATTTGCTGTGATGTCTATTTAGTATTACATGCATTTGGCTTTGCTTAAACAGCTGTGTCATTTTTAGATGCAAAGAATTGATACAAATTTCCTTTTAATTATTTTCAAACAAACAAACTTCAAAATGAAAATCAACATATTAATTTTAGCAGCCTTATTGGGCTGTATGAATCTTTTTGCGCAAAAATCGTCGGATGCCAATATTGTGGGCGATGTTAAAGATGCCAGAACAGGAGAGCATATTCCGTACATAAATATAATGGTTGCCAATACTGTTATTGGTACTACTACCGACCGTACAGGTCACTTTTATTTAAAAAATCTACCTATTGGCACTCATGTTTTAAAGGTGAGCGGACTTGGTTATAATTCGATAGAGAAAGAAGTCAGTATAGAGGCTAATAAAACGCTCGAACTTAACTTTTTGGTTACTGAAAGTTCGTTGTCGCTCAACGAGGTGGTGGTGAGTGCTAACCGCAACGAAACCAATCGCAAAGACGCTTCGGTGGTTGTGGGTGTTCTGAGCCAGAAGGTGTTTTTGGCCACTAATGCTGTTTGTATGGCGCAAGGTCTTAATTTTCAGCCAGGTGTAAGGGTGGAAAACGACTGCAACAATTGCGGATTTACCCAAGTTCGCATCAATGGATTGGAAGGACCTTATTCGCAAATTCTCATTGATAGCCGACCTGTATTTAGTGCGCTGGCTGGGATTTATGGGTTGGAGCAAATTCCGGTAAATATGATAGAGCGTGTAGAGGTGGTTCGTGGAGGCGGCTCTGCACTTTATGGTTCCAATGCAATTGCTGGAACTATCAATATTATCACCAAAGAGCCGTTGAATAATTCATTTTCGGCAGCTTATAATTACGAGCAAATAGGAGGAATTACCCCCGATCATTCGGTAAACGTTAATACAGCTGTTATTTCCGATGATTCGAAAGCGGGGATGTACCTTTATGGAACTTACCGAAATCGTTCACCTTACGATAATAATGGCGATGGATATTCCGAAAATCCATTGTTGAAAAATCATACCATGGGCTTGAGGTCGTACTATCGACTGAACTCACAAAGCAAACTTACGCTCGAATACCACAATATGAACGAGTTTCGCCGAGGTGGAAATAAGTTTGACTTGCAACCTCACCAAACTGAAATTACCGAACAGCTGGAACACGAAATTAATGGAGGTAGCCTGGCCTACAATTGGTTTAGCCCCGATAGTAAACAAAAAATTAATGCTTATACTTCGCTCCAAAATGTGGATAGAAAAAGCTACTACGGTACTAATTTTAACCTAGATGCTTATGGAAGTACAATTAATACCACTTGGGTTACAGGTGCACAATATGTTTTGAACATGGATAAGCTCTTGTTTATGCCTGCCGAATTTACCGTAGGCTCTGAATATCAATATGATGAGCTAAATGATATAATCAAAGGATATAACCGGAACTTTATGCAGACTACTCGTACTGTGGGGATATTTGCTCAAAACGAATGGAAAAACAAGCGACTGAACATAATGCTTGGTGGTCGATTGGATAAACACAATTTGTTGAACAAAGCAGTAATTAGTCCACGCATAACCACCAAATATAATTTTACACCTGACCTTAATTGGCGCGCTTCCTATTCAGCTGGATTTAGAGCACCACAGGCTTTCGACGAAGATTTACACATTGATGCGGTAGGCGGAGTGGTTAAAATAATCACTATGTCGAATAACCTGCGTCCTGAATACTCGCACAGTTTTAGCTCCTCGTTCGATTATTATTTTAAGGCTGGAAAAACCGACATTAATTTCTTGGTTGAGGGTTTTTATACCAGCATTAACGACATTTTTATTCTTGCTGAAACAGGTACTGATGCCATTACAGGAAATATAAATGTAGAACGCCGAAATGGTTCGGGTGCTAAAGTGAGTGGCATTAACCTCGAAGGAAAAGTGGCGCCAAGTCCGAAATTGCAGTTGCAGTTTGGCTATACGCTTCAGCAAAGTTTTTACAACCAAGCCGAGCGTTGGTCGGACGATTTAACGGTAGCTACCGAACGAAAAATGCTTCGTACACCTAACAATTACGGCTATTTTACACTTACTGCCAGCCCCACCAAAAAATGGGCACTTTCGGCTACAGGCACTTATACGGGCACCATGTTAGCACCCCATTTTGCTGGATATATTTCGACCGACAGAATGGAACAAACACCCCAGTTTTTCGATTTGAACTTGAAAACTTCTTACGATATAAAGCTGAACGGCATTATCATTCAACTCAGTGGCGGTGTAAAAAATATATTCAACGCCTACCAAAAAGACCTCGACTTGGGTGCTTTGCGCGATGCGGGTTATATTTATGGACCAGGCCTGCCACGGACGGTTTTTGTGGGCTTGAAGTTTAATAATTAGTTTGTGGGATGGTGATGTTGTGGGTAATTTGCAGTTTGTATTCAATGACTGAAATTAAGGCATTTATTTTTGCACTTAATTATTTTAGCGCTAATTTAATAGCTTACATTGGTTCGTTATAAAATTGCCTATTATGTTTATATACAGAATCTTAATGTGTAATTTTAACTAGGTATGTTTGCATCTTAAACAAAAGAGTAAACGCAAACGGAGTATTCCCGATGGAGTATTTCGACATTCCGAGAATCGGAACGTGGCGTTTTTACGGCATGGAACATCCCGTGCAACGTGGAGACACAATCCCGATAGCTATCGTGGATAGAAATGCTTTATATTCAGCAACAAGAGAAAGAACGCAATCCCTCCCGATAGCTGTCGGGAGGGATTGCGTTCAAAAAACATTTTTTATAACGAACTATTGTCAGAAAGAATGAAATTTAAATTGAGTATTATATTTAATGATATTTCCTAACGTTGAAATAATACTCAATATAAATAATTTTTTAATTGAAAAATGAAAGAATAAATAATTTTATTTGATAATTCAACTGATTTTATTGTCAGATTAGCAAACATATTAATTTTTAAAATCAAGTAGGTAATAATTTTATAAAAGACAAATCGTTGTTATTTATATGATTATCATTTATATTTAATTGAAAAATGATTAAATTTTATTTGTTACATGGTAAAATATAAATAATAGCTATATCTTTGTAATCATTATAAATTATACTCATTACATAAAAAATCAATTTTTTTACTCCAAAACTAAATAATTTTTATTTAAACAATTAATTATTTCTACAACAATGACGAACAAACTATTCAAACTAATATTGCTCATTCTTATAGCAACAGCACCCGCCCATTTATTTGCAGCCGGAGGAGCTCCCACTATTAATTCGGTAACAGTAGGAAATCTAACTGGAACAACCGCCCCTATAACTGCTACGGTATGGCCAAATGGTAATTCTACTGCTATTTCGATACAATATTCACTTTTAAACAATAATTTTGGATCAGGGACGCAAACAATCAGTATGGGAGGTTTAAATCAAGCAGCTTCTGCTACTCCTGTAACAATAACTTTAACAGGATTAGCACTCAGCACTAAATATTATTTCAGAATAAAAGCGGAAAATAATTTGGGGATAAAATATGCACCAAATTCAGGATCCTCAACTTTTACCACCACTTCGGGGATAAGCTACTCATTAGCTCAAATCAACAATGTAAGTAGCACCCCACTCTCCGCTTCTTCAGCACAAATCAATTTTGGAATCATTCCAAGCAATACCACTAGTGTCTGGCTTCAATATGGCACCAATCCAGCATTTACATCCGGTTTACTAACCCAAACCCTTTCCTCTATACCGGCTGGAAATGTAGAAGTACCTGTTAGCACTACATTAACAGGACTTACGGCAGGTACAAAATACTATTATCGGGTTAGAACCTCCAATAGCGTTGGTGACAATTACTCTCCAAACACTAATTATTTTTTCACATTTGGGATACCTATCCTTACTAATGTAACTAGTAGTGTTATCTCTAACACAGCGGCCAAAATAGCTTTTGCACTGGATACAAATGGAGCAACAACTTCTATTGACATTGAATACAGCACAGACTTAAGTTTTTCGAACAGCAAATCTTTGGGGTCAAGTGCAACACCTAACGCAATTTCGGGCTTTCTATCGGGCTTAACTCCAGGGGAAACCTATAATTATCGAATCAAAGCCACAAACAGTGTAAGCAGTGTAACCTCAACCACACAAAATTTTATTCTCAGTAATACAACAGTTACCCCTGCCGTTGTAGCAGAGTTCAAATTCAACAACTCATACAGCAGCGAAGTAGGATCGATAAATTTTATTTCCAATTCAAAAACATCTTTTACCACGGATAGATATTTGACTGCTAACGGGGCTCTTAACCTAGCGGACACCTCAAGCATTGCCACGATACCGAATTTACCCTCTGGAGGGTGGAATCGCTCTGTATCAATTTGGGTAAAGTTAAATACGCTGAAAAACACTAATCCGTTGTTTCTCATGGGATCTACTCCAGACCAGAATCAGCTCTATTTTTCAAGCACGAATATCTTCGTAGAGAGAGATTTAACAACCCTATTCGATGCATTAGGGACAACAGATGCGGGAGTATGGTATCATTATGTACAAACTTTTGATGGTACTACCGTAAAATTATACCGAAATGGAAGCTTACTGGGTGAAGCGATTGGTGATTTCTTTACTACACTCAATAGCCAAACATTCATGTTAGGGAAAAATACAGAAGTTTCAGCTAAAATCGATGGTGCCGTGGATGACTTGTCAATCTATAATTATGTGCTTACACCCACCCAAGTAAATAATCTTTACCTCATTGCCACACTTAACACATCAACAAGTTCATTGAAAGGAGCAGAAATTGCTTACCAAATCTATCCAAATCCAACATTCGATAGGATAAAATTTAATCATGCTGTGGCGGATTTTGAAAAACATATTATTGATATGCAAGGCAATGTGGTTGCAATTACTAACGAAAATGAACTCTCTGTTTCGCACTTGCCAAACGGTATCTATCTTTTGAAATATTTCAATGCTGCTAATCAGATTGGTTATACTATGTTTATGAAGAAATAATGTTGATTGAAAAATCAATGTGGCTTTAGATAAAAACCTGAATCAGTTGATTCAGGTTTTTTTTATGCTTATCACTCAATCGTAAATCCACTTCGAGAAGTGTTTTTTGAACGTAAAGACTTGATGGTAGCATTTTTCAAAAAAGCTGTTTCATTCATCCAAATAACGCTAGATTGGGTCGTTTTGAAAGATGAAAAGTTCAGCTTTTTGGTATAGATTTAGGTGTTTCTGGCCATTTTGTTTCAGTTTAGGCAATACAATGGCTGTCGGGCTTCATGTGCGGGCACCAACGTTGATTCTGTAACGAAGTTGTAACGCATTATAAAGCTAACATAGAAAGTTGAACAAGAATATTCTAAACACCCAAAAACAAAAAAGCCACAGCAAATGAGTGTTTATATTCTATTGTCTTGCAGTGGCTTTTATAGCTTTTTGATAATTGGCAGGGCGGTTACAGTACATTTTTTTAAGCTTTACGCTAAGAAAAAGAGACAGATAAAGCTAAAACCAATGCACTGTAAGTTTATAACTGCGGGTGTAGATTTGTAATTTATATGTGAATATATTATTACATGTCTAGTTTTTTGCATAGAAACCTTGACATATTTCAAAATATAATTTTATTTTTGCGTGAAATTAGCAGAATAGAAACGAAACAAAATAATTAAAAACTACAAATAATGAAATGAACAATTACAATTTGTGCAGCAATACTAGTTACTGCAAGTGTTATTGCACAAGCCCCCGAAAAATCAGATATTAGGCAGTTATCCGCAACAACAGTGACCAATTGGTTGTCAATGAGTAGGATGGTATGAAAATCAGCATTCAAAAGTACGTACTTGGTGTACCGCCAACCTATCAGAATGTGTACATCGAAACGCATACAACGACCACTAATCTAAATGGTTTGGTTTCTTTAAAGATTGGCGTTGGAAATGTTGCTGGAGAAATATTTGCATATATTGATTAGTTAAAATGGTGAATATTACATCAAAACAGAAACCAATCCAGATTGATGGGACAAGTTATAGCATCACAGAAACAACTCAGTTGTTAAGCGTTCCCTATGCACTATATGCCTAGAATGCTAAAACCTATAATGCGGGCAACTTTGCCCAAGGTGGTATCTTTTTTTTGTGGATGAAACAGGGCAACATGGCTTGGTTACTGCCAAATCAAATCAAAGCTCAAGAGTGAGATGATTCGCATGTACAAATTGGAATTCACGTGCATAACGCGATGATGCATTTTCGGGAGAACAAACACATCAATAATCATAGCGACACAATCGACAATAGGGGATGATGGCAATACATATGCGGCTCGTATTTGTAATGAAATGAAAATTACTGAAGGAGGAATAACTTATGGTGATTGGTATCTACCCTCTATTGAAGAATTGAAGATTATGTTTGACGTTCGTGAATAAATTCAACTGCCTTGGCAAACGGTGGAAGTAGCTTAGCCAACTATAGCTATTGGAGTAGTAAAGAGCATAGTTTGATCTATACTTACTACTACTTATTTGCTGCTTATTTAGCTGGCTTTGTTGCAAAAAGCTCATTATAACATGTTCGAACCATAAGGGTTTTTTTTAATTATTTAAATATTACCGTTACTAGTGCTGAGTTTGTCGAAGCAGGCGGTCGAATTTTTGAGAAAGGCGAGAGCATAGCCAAGTTTACATGAGCTTTGCCGAACTGAGCAAAAATAATGTTAATAATTTATAATGAAGACAAAAACCTGTGTGACGAAAAACCCATCCAACCTGATATATAATCAATTATATGTTCAAAAGTTGGGCGTTGCAAGTGGGTGAGAATTTCTTTTAATGCCACCATTCATAATCTTCGGATTTTTAATAGGTCTTTAAAAGAATCGTTTTTTTTTTGAATAGATTACAAATGAAAATAACACAAAAGTTAGGATTGCAAATCCCAACATCGCGACATTCTGCATTGTAATAGAAATGAGGGACATATCGCGTAGGTAGGGAGAACCCAGCAATAGAATTAAATAATAACAACGACAGTTATATCATAATCATTAATCATTAAATTTTAAATCAAATGAAAATTAGACAAAACTTATCAATTTTCCCATTGCTAATAATGGGCGTTTTTTTAGTGCTTGCAAGTAGTTGCGAAAAAGATGATGACAGTCCAATCGTGTTTAATACCGATGTAGCCTATAGCACAATGACCGATCAAGAAGGAAATGTTTATAAAACAGTAACAATCGGTACTCAAACGTGGATGGCCGAGAACCTCCGTACAACCAAGTATAACGATGGTACAGCCATACCTAATGTAACTGACGGTGTTGAATGGGGAGCCTTAACAACTGGGGCATATTGCAACTACAAAAATACAACTAGTAAAAATGAAATACTCACTTATGGGCAGTTGTATAATTGGTATGCCATAAATACTGGTAAGGTATGTCCTACTGGTTGGCATGTGCCTAGCGATGCAGAGTGGACAAAACTAATAACCTATCTTGGTGGCGAAAATCTTGCAGGTGATAAACTTAAGGAAATCGGTACAGGACACTGGCATAACTCTGGCCCAAACAACAGTAGCGGTTTTACAGCCCTTCCTGGAGGCGGACGTGGCAGTAGTAGTGGTTTGTTCGGAGGGCTTGGATACCAAGGTGAATGGTGGAGTGCCACAGAGAGTGATGCCAGTTACTCCTGGTCACGATACATGACATACGATCTTAGCACTATCTCTATAAGTAGCAGCCGAAAGTGGGAGGGGAAATCTGTTCGTTGCGTAAGGGATTAGAATTTGTTTTATTCACTTGACTCAGTTTATAATTTCTGTGGGGCTGTTGATTTATTTGATGGCAAAGTATAATGAAACACGGGTATATTGGGTAACTTTTGACTTCCTATTAACCTGAGTTCGGGATAAACAATGATATAAAAGCTGGATATTAGTGTGCTTTGCACCTAAATTACAGAAATTAATGTTAATTGCCACAAGTGCAAGGGGACGCTGTCCATAATATAGGTTTAAAGTACCGAAATATTTGTAGAAATTGCGCATTTTAAATTCCAAGAAGTGCAGAGCACCGAAATATGGTATTTATAATTATCTGATAAACAGATCAAATAATTCCATATTTTTTTAATTTTCATTTACTGCTTATCCCGAACTCAGGTTATTAACTACTTTTCAAAATTGACATCTGAAAGGCATCGTTTTTTTTTGATTAAAATTAAGTACGCGCATGTGTAAAAAAGCTAAATGTATATGCTTGTTGATTTTGCGCAGGATGCAATAAAACTGTATGAAAATGCACGAAGAATGAGCATATCAATGATTGAAACAAATTAATAGAAAATAAAGTAGAAATCAAATTTACGATGAATTTACATTGAAATTTGATATCTTTTAAAAAACTGTTTGGTTAAGATGTAAACAAAAATGAATTGATTAGGATGTGATAGAACGCAGGGTTTGCCGCTTTTTTTTATTTAAAATTTATTTACTACATTAGAGTTTATATTGAATTGCTATGCAATTAAAATTAAGAAACGTAGCTCTAAGCACATTGAGTACACTAATCCCCCGAAATCTATCGAGAAATCTAAGTATGAAAAATAAATGGTTTATAGTAAAACAATTGCAGATTAAAAAACATTTATGTTTTTTCTTATTACTCTCAAAATGATAAAGAAATTGTATATAAAAAGTATTCTAATCGTCTCGATAGCTATCGGGACTCCATGTCCTTAGTTTCTCAGTGCTAAGTATTTTATTTTCAAGCATATATAAAATTAATCTAAATAAAGTCTATTGAAGATAAAGCTAAAAAAATAAATTTCCAGAAATTTTCTGATAAACTTATGTATGGGTCAAAGAATGAACTTCAAAAAAGTGAAGATTTGGAACAAAATTGACTACAAAATTCCTTTCGTACTCGGCAATTCATATTGATAAATGTCCCTTTTAATGGCCATTTTTATCGATTTTGCCAATGCCTTGAAAATCCCTTCAAGTTTGTGGTGTTCATTTGTCCCGTCTGCTTTGATATTCAAATTCATACGTGATGCATCGCTCAGTGATTTGAAGAAATGATAAATCATTTCGGTAGGTAAATCACCAATATATTCACGCTTAAATTCTGCATCAAAAACCAACCAAGCACGACCACCAAAGTCCAATGCCACCGAGCACAAACAGTCATCCATTGGCAGGCAAAAACCATATCGCTCTATGCCGCGTTTGTTACCTAGCGCTTTGCCAAATGCTTCGCCCAATGCTATGGCGGTATCTTCAATGGTATGATGCTCATCCACTTCCAGGTCGCCATTCACTTGTATTGTTAAGTCGCAGCCCGAATGCCGTCCAATTTGTTCCAGCATGTGGTCGAAAAATTTCAACCCCGTGTTGATGTCGCATTTGCCCGAACCGTCCAGGTTAAGTTCTATCAAAATGTCTGTTTCTTTGGTAGTACGTTTTACGGACGCAGTGCGCTCACCAGCAAATAGAAATTCGGTAATTCTGTTCCAATCTGTGGTTTGTAAAGCACAATATTCCGACAAGTTTTTTTCTTTCAGCATTTCAGTATTCTCACTGATATAAATGGCTTTACAACCAAGATTTTTTGCCAATTCTACGTCGGTATAACGGTCGCCAATAACGAATGAGCCAGCTAAATCGTAGTCTTCCGAAAAGTATTCAGTAAGCATCCCTGTTTTAGGCTTGCGAGTGTCCAAATTTTCTTCTGGAAATGATTTATCAATATAAACTTTATCAAAAGTAATATCTTCGTTGGCCAAAATTTGAATAAATTTGCCTTGAACATTGTCGAAGTTTTCTTGTGGATAAACTGCTGTTCCTAGTCCATCTTGGTTGGTAACCAAAGCCCATTCAAAATCCAGTTTGTGACGAATGAAATGTAGATTGCGTATAACGCCGGGCAAAAATTCAATTTGCTCCACAGTATCAACTTGGTATGTGACAGGTGGTTCCACAATGATAGTACCATCACGTTATTTTCTAATTCTGACATAAGTTTGATAATGATTGATTTGAAATTTTATTTCTGAATCAAAATGCTAATTAAAGAGTAAAGTTGATACAATCCAATACTAACTTAGTTCCCCCAAAAACTCAAAAAATCCTTTTTCTTTCTCTTGCAGGAGAAAGTACCCGTAGGGGGATAGAGGTCGGGGCTAGGGGTTCTTAGGGGATGTTTCTATACTAATTTTGCCTCTCTTAAAATCTCTTCCATTTCAGCTTGCACTAATTGCGCTTCTTCGCGTGCTGCAGTTGCATAAGTAGCATCCGAAGCAGCATAAATGATTTGACGTGAAGAGTTTACCAATAAGCCACATGAACTGTTCATACCATATTTAGGTACGAGCAAGAAATGTTCTGGAACGATAGCACGAACGTCGGTTAGCATTTCTGCTTTTGTAGCGCCTACCACAAACATCATGTTCTCATCAGTTCCCCATTTGGCTGATGTTTTCAATACTTTTTGGAATAATAATTCTCCTTCAGCATCACGCATGAACTGAAAATCCAAAGCGCCTTTGTTAGAAGTTAATGCCAACAATGTCACCCATTTACCTTCGTAAGTAAGAAACGGCGTTACCGAATCTTCGCCCATATAAGGAGCTACGGTAACTGAATCGAACTCCATATTTCCAAAGAAAGTGCGAGCATACATGGCCGATGTGTTGCCAATATCTCCACGTTTAGCATCGGCAATAATAAATTGGTCGGGATAGTTTTCGCGTATATAATCCACCGTGCGCTCCAGCACTTCCCAGCCCTCCAATCCTAGACTTTCATAAAAAGCCAAGTTGGGTTTATAGGCCACACACAAATCGGCAGTTGCATCAATAATGGCTTTGTTGAACTCAAAAATTGGGTCTTCGGCATCGAATAAATGCTCAGGGATTTTATTTACATCTGTATCTAATCCTACGCAAAGAAATGATTTCTTGCGTTTTATGTTTTCAAATAATTCTTGTTTTGTCATGTTTGTATTTGCTATTTTGTCATTTACTATTTTAATAAAGAAATGTGCTAACACATTTACTTATTTTCGCTTTAACTTGTTTCCAAGTAATTGGTTTTATTGTTTCTGGGTCATTACTATTGTCAGCGTCTGCAAAATAAGTTAAAGCATAAGGAATTGAGATACCCAGCATTTGATTTGGAAATTTAGCTTTATGACAAGTCATCATTTCTTCTAACGAATAGTGGTCCATTAATTCTGCTATATCCCAGAAATCTTTTTTTACACCTCTTCCTAAAATGGCTTGTATTTTCATGGCAATCAAATCTTTATCATGATAAAGTCGTATGCCGGAGTTTGTTTCAATTGGTTGAATAAGCGCATGTGGATAATATACTATATCGACTTTTATTTTTTCAATTTGACAAAAAATGCCCCATTTAGCAAAATCACCACGATACACAAACCCATTGCCAAATTTATTTTGCAACGATTCAATTATTGGTTCTCGTTCAAAATCTTCGGCAGAGAACAAATCCAAATCAATGGATAAACGATGTCCATATTTTAAAGAAAGTGCTGTTCCTCCAACCAAACAAAATTGATTGAGTTCCTCTATTTCCATCAATGTATTTAGTACGGATAAAGTTCCGGGTTCAATTGTCTGAGTTTGTAACATCTAAATTCAG
>JAIFKQ010000153.1 GCA_020049515.1 Paludibacter sp.
CATGGATATGACAAAGTAGATGACGTAATTATTTGGGGAATTGTATCAAGACAACTCCCAATATTAAAAGAACAAGTGGACAAATTACTTACTGAAAATAAATAACATTTAAATTTTCACACATAAATATCATTAAATTACCGAGTCAATTGTAGCGACAATTGCATTACATATTATCAAAAGCGTTAGCTTTTATTCTCGTACCTGAAACTTCGACAATTTCAACCACACGATAGAATAAGTTAGTAAACGCCTGCGCCAAACGGCGTGGGCATTAACTTATTATTCGTGTTAGGCAGTCGAAGGCCACAGGTGCGTGATACAGTTATTGTTCACGCTTTTTTTGTACCCAAAATCGAAAAAAGATCTCTAGAAATTTACTATCATAAATACCAAACAGCAACACTAGAATATGAAAAATTTAGGAAAATGGTTTTTAAATGATTTTTTCATTTTAGGTTTGATTATTTCAAATGCTTTACTCATATTCTCACAAGAGTTTGAATTAAGTGGCAGTATTCTCGATTATTTTGAGCCAATTTTCACTATTCTATTTGTTATCGAAATGATAATAAAAATAAAAGCGTATAGTTTTTCACATTACATCTCGGATGGGTGGAATAAACTTGATTTTATTTTGGTACTATTATCTATCCCTTCTTTAGCTGTTATATTTTACAATGATAGTCCTTTACAACTAAATATATTATTGACATTCAGAGTATTTAGAGTATTCAAGTTTTTTAGATTGATACGCTTTTTCCCTGATGTAAATAATTTAATAAGTTCAGTTCATAAAGCAATAAAAGCATCATATATCGTAATTGCTGGGTTTTTCCTTTTGGTATTTATAGTATCATTGGTAACTTGTTCTCTCTACAAAAATATAGTTCCTGAGTATTTTGGGAATCCATTACAGTCATTTTACACCATCTTTCGACTTTTCTCGGTTGAAGGATGGTATGATATACCAGATTTAATCGCTTCTAGATCAAGTTTGACAGTGGAAATTTTATCTAAACTATATTTTATTATCCTACTCCTTTGTGGAGGTATAATTGGTTTATCACTCGTCAATTCGATATTTGTAGATGCTATGATTAGTGATAATAATGATGCGCTAAAAGAAGAAGTAGCTCAACTAACTAAAAAAATAGATACATTAACAGAGAGTATTGAAAAACTAAACAATTCCCATAATCGTTAAATTATAAACAAATGGACTTCAAAGATCAAATCAAACAACTTGGCGAAAGAGTGGTAAGGCTCAAAGACCAAATTCAAACAGAAGAAGCAACCAAAAATGCTTTTATTATGCCATTTATCCAGGCCTTAGGATATGATGTTTTTAACCCATTAGAAGTAATTCCAGAGTTCACGGCAGATATTGGAATTAAAAAAGGAGAGAAAGTTGATTATGCTATTATGAAGGATGGATGTCCAATCATTTTAATTGAATGTAAATGGTGGGGTGAAAACTTAGATGTGCATAACTCACAATTATTCAGGTATTTTCATACTACAAAATCAAAATTTGGTCTTCTCACAAATGGTATTCAATTTAGGTTTTATACCGACCTAATGGAAACAAATAAAATGGACGAAAAACCATTTTTAGAATTTGATTTCACAAACATGAAAGAACAAGTTATTCTTGAATTAAAGAAATTTCACAAATCATATTTTGATTTGAATAGTATAGTGAGTTCTGCTAGTGAATTGAAATATTCAAATGAAATTAAAGGCATATTAACAAATGAAATCAATGAGCCGACAACAAATTTTGTTAAGTTTTTTGTAAGCCAAGTCTATGCTGGAAAAGCAACTGAAAAGGTAATGACTCAATTCACTGAAATAGTAAAGAGGTCTTTAAATCAATTTATTAGCGATATTATAAGTGACAGATTAAAATCAGCGCTAGAAAAGGAAATTGTAAAAGATATCGAACAGGTAAAATTAGCAAATGATCAGACAAAAGAGGAAGATGAAAATAAAATAGTAACCACAGATGAAGAAATGGAGGGATTCTTTATTGTTAAATCAATTCTTAGAACAAAAATTGAAAGTAATCGGATTTTTCACCGAGATTTTCAAAATTTCTTAAGTATTTTACTTGATGATACTATAAGACAAACAGTTTGTAGATTATGGTTTAACGGCGAGAAAAAGTATATTGGATTTATTGACGAAAACAAAAAGGAATCAAAATTTGAAATAAGTAAGCTGGATGATATATATGATTATTCAGACCAAATAATTAAAGCAGCAGAAAGATTGACAAAAGGAGTTGCTACTAAAACAATAACTGATTAGTTAATTAACCGTATAGTATCAAATTAAGTATTCGAAATTCTGTTTTTACATCATGTGGTCACTGTATTTGATGTCGTATTATTGCGGTCTAATTTCGGTGTAGCACATTCGCCACTCGTGTTAGAGTATAACAAATTGAAAAAAGAAAGGTGAAGCTTACCATGCAACTACTTAGTTAACAATTACACTATTAGGGACTGGAAAGTTAATTTAATGGCATTAAGACATAGTAAAAAGAAAAAAAGAACACTTTACGTACAACAGAATACAAAAAATTGAAATCAGAAACCATTAAAATCAAGGCGTAATCCGAAAAGCCACATGAGTAGGAAATTATTTAAAAAATATGAATATGGATACGAACAAAATTATGATTTATCAAAGTAGAAAAACTAATCCAACTACAGTTTGGTTGTTGTTTCTATTTTTAGGATGGTCTTATGGATCATTAGGTAAAATTGGTTTACAAATTCTTTTTTATGTCACTTTTGGAGGGATAGGAATTTGGACTCTTATAAGGCTCTTCACTCTAAGTGGTTCTATTAAAGATTATAATCGTCAAATTGCCGCAGAAGTTGGTTTAGATAATGAAGAAAAATTATCTTTAGGAGTATTATAAAAAAGTATTTTTGAAATAGAAACTACAAATGTATATTGGTACAGAATTTAATTTCATTTTCCAACGACCAAACAGTTAAATAGTAACGTAAAAGTATATTCTACACAGTCGGAAATCATTATTGACGGAACAGCTGAAGGAGAAAACATTACACTTTTTACTGTAAATGGCAAGCAGTTACAAACTCTAAAATCCCAAGGGAGCAGCATGGTATTTCCAGCACAAAATGGTGCGGTGTATTTGGTAAAAACTGCGGGTAGAACTTATAAGGTGATGTTGTAGGGTGGTTAACCGCTGTCAGGGACTACGTCCGCTGACAGAATATCAGCCGATTTTGTTTACTAAAAGAATTAATCCAGCCATTTGGGTATCAATATCAAAAGTTGTTAGTATATTTGCACTATAAAATACGAACAATGAATTTTGTAATCAAACATAATCAATTTAAATGAAATGAGATATGACAACAATTCAATTAAAAAAAGAATTAATAAATCAAATAGCTGAAATTGATGATTATACGTTTCTGAATGCATTAAAAACCATAATAGCATTAAAAACTCAATCGAAAATTATTCATCTCACAAATGAACAGAAAGAGGAGATTTACCAATCTAAAAAGGAGTTTGAGAACGGTCATTTTACAGAACAGATTGAATTAAATAAAGAGTTTGAAAAATGGCTAAACGAAAACTGATTTGGACGAATAATGCCAAAATACAGCTTTTTGAGATACTTGATTATTTTAACGGACGAAATCAAAGTAGTGCCTATTCAAAAGTGTTGTATAAAAAATTTGTTAAGGAAGCATTAGTATTGATTAAGCATCCTGAGATAGGTGTCAAGACCGATTTTCCTTTTGTAAGAGGATTAATTGTAGATAATTATATCATGTTTTATGAAATTACATTGGATCAAATTATTATTCATACCTTATGGGATACTAGACAAAATCCTGTAAATTTACAAATCAAATAGCGATCTCATTTAGTCAACACGTCATAATATTCCCTGTAATTCATTGAGTAAGGTTTTCGGTCGATAATTTCGTTCTACCTATCTTCCTCGTTGTTCCTAGAGTACTAGGCGTTGTTTAGGTTCGGCATAAGGCTACCGATAAAAATCGGCATGTATCATTCGCCTACCTCGCGGCTAGAATGAAAGCTCACCGATAAAATCGGCATGTATCATTCGCCAACTAAATTAAATCTATTCGGCTGTTATTCAGGAATTGAATTTCAGCCGATTATGTTTTCTATAAGATTGAAATCCATTGTTTAAAACAGGAGAAATTGAAATCATACGGGGGACAAGCGACCCCGCGATAGCTATCGGGGCTGTCGCTTAAGAAAAAAGAGAATGAAAGCGACAGGGATGTCGCTTGTCCCCCATCAACCTAAGTCATGCTATCACTAGTACTAAATTCGGCTGGATTTCGAATTGAAGTTCAGCCTATTGTATAATCTAAAAGAATTAATCATGTTTTTTTTGTATCAATATCGAAAGTTGTTACTATATTTGTACAGATTATCAATACTATATATTATTAACTATGGATAAAGTAAAATATTGGAGCGATTTATCAGAGTATGATTATGATACTGCTTTAGCCATGATGCAAACAGGACGGTATTTATATGTTGGTTTTATGTGCCATCAAACGATTGAGAAAATACTGAAAGCATACTATAATGCTTTTACAGACGAACCGGCTCTTTTACACATAGCTTAAGTTATTTATCAAAAAAGGCTAATATATATGATTTATTCCCAGATGAATTAAAAGACTTTATTGATATTTTAGAACCTTTGAACATTGAAGCTCGTTATCCATCACACAAAGAAAAATTAATGAAGAGCTTGACAAAAGAAAGATGTCAATCCATTCTGGATAATACCAAAAACTTAAAATCATGGATAATAGAGAAATTATAACCAAATTATTAGATTACAAACTGCTAGTTTCCAAACATTTTGATGTTGACAAATTGGTTCTTTTTGGTTCTTATGCAAAAGGTACCCAAAGAGCAGATAGTGATATCGATGTTGCAATTATAGTAAATTCAATAAGTCAGGATTTCTTTACTTATGCACCTTTGCTATGGAAACTTCGAAGAGAAATAGATGATAGGATTGAACCTATATTAATTGAAAAAAACAATGATGAAAGTGGGTTTTTAAATGAGGTTTTAAGAACTGGTTTAGTCATCTAATCCTTATTATTCGTTGGCTCTTTTGTTTAGCGTAGGCTTCGTCTACAACGGGTGGAAAGGAAGCTTACTGATAAAATATCTGCATGTGCCACCTGCTTTCCATATTTAAAGCTAAAGTCGGCTGAATTTCTTCAATGAAGTTGAGCCGATTTGTTGTTTTGTAATAAGAATAAATTCCATTGT
The DNA here is from genome assembly GCA_020049515.1 of Paludibacter sp. Taxonomy (GTDB): domain Bacteria; phylum Bacteroidota; class Bacteroidia; order Bacteroidales; family Paludibacteraceae; genus Paludibacter. The sequence goes on from JAIFKQ010000153.1 coordinate 5,329, forward strand.
TTAAAACAGGAGAAATTGAAGCCACACGAGGGACAAGCGACCCCGCGATAGCTATCGGGGATGTCGCTTAAGAAAAAAGAGAATGAAAGCGACAGGGATGTCGCTTGTCCCCCATCAACCTAAGTCATGCTATCACTGGTAGTAAATCGGCTGGATTTCGAAATGAAGTTCAGCCGATTTTGGTTTTGTATAAGATTGAAGTCCAATGTTTAAAATAGGAGAAATTGAAATCATACAAGGGACAAGCGACCCCGCGATAGCTATCGGGGCTGTCGCTTAAAACAAAACATTTAAGCGTCCCGATAGCTATCGTGGAAGGAAACCGCTTGTCCCCCATCAACCTAAGTCATGCTATCACTGGTACTAATTCGGCTGGATTTCGAATTGAAGTTCAGCCGATTATTTTTAAGCGCAAACATTATTTAATTGCTATTTGTTATTCAATCAAACAGAAATTTTGTATATTTGCAATGTGTTTGCAATACAAACACTTATAATGAATTATTTTACATTGCAAGTTCGTTAATATAACTGCTTGCACTATTCACTTAAGAATATGAAAATATGAAAACGTTAAATATATCAATATCGGACTTTGAATATAATCAGTTTGGAATTAATACCGATAAATTGTCATTTACTGAGTTTGTGGATATTATTAATAAAGAACTTTCGAAGCAAATGCTAAATCAATGTATTCACCTTTCAGAAAAATACAAGCTTTCAACCTTGACTATGGAAGATATTAGCAATGAAGTAAAAGCAGTTAGGAATGTAAAGAATAATCATTGATACAAATGTATTAGTTTCGGCTTTAATACAGCGTAATTATCCCTATTTTATAGTTTATAATTATGTTTTTGAAAATCTCGTTGAGGTATGTATTTCAATAGAATTATTTCAGGAGTATTTAGATGTTTTAAATAGACCAAAATTTAGCAAATATCCAGATTTTGCAATTAAAGCTGAATTAGTTTTATCTCAAATAGAAGCAAAATCCTCAAAGTTTAAGCCAACGCAACAAGTTGATATTATTCAGGATGATGCTGATAATAGACTATTGGAACTTGCTATAGCTTCAAATGCAGACTTTATTATTACAGGCAATACGAATGATTTTACAATGAGTCATTTTCAAGGAACAAAGATTGTTACACCAAAAGAGTATTGGGATTTTCACAAAGAATAGTTACTTAAGCCCCGCCGTAATTAAATAATTTGCAAACTTCAAATAAAAACCTAGTGCTGTGTTAATTTGAAGTCCCGATAGTTATCGGGATGAAATTTCAGTGCAGCAACAACTTAATAATTAATCAATACGTCATAAATTACCTAACATAACACTAGATGTAGATGTTATTGGTGGTCATGGAGCTTTGACCCATGAAGAAGAAAAAGTGGTTAACCGCTGTCAGGGACTACGTCCGCTGACAGGGTTATTGAAACTTATCGGCTGATATTCATGTATTGAATATCAGCCGATTTTGGTTTTGTAAAAGATTGAATTCCAATGTAGTAAATAGGATGAATTGAAGTCACACGGGGGACAAGCGACATCCCTGTCGCTTAAAACCAAATATTTAAGCGGTTGGGAAACCGCTTGTCCCCCATCAACCTAAGCGTTAACCTAGATTTTTATATCTGCATACATACTGTGAGTGCGACTTTAAGTCGCGCCCCCAGTAAAATAAATATAAATACCTGTCAGCGTGCTTACACCTGACAGCGTCGCCCAAACAAAAGAAAATAAAAAAACGGACTAAGCTTTTATCAAGCAAGTCCGTTTTTGTTTCTACTATTTTATAGGATAGTTATTGAAATTATTTTCAATTCTGATAGAGAGTGATTCCAGTTTCGAGAATAGTGGATAGAAAACCGCTTCTGTCTTCTCCATTTTGTATTAGTACAGGTTCGATACGGCTATCAATATTCCGAGTTAATTTATTCAGCTGTTTTGAAATTGATAGAAAATCTCCATCTATTTCATTCACTATCACGGCTATGTCAATATCACTATTAGTTGTATAGTTTCCATTTGAGTATGAACCAAAAAGCACAATTTTAAGTGGATGAAGTTGCTCTCCCACTAATTGAGCATACATTTTTGCATGTTCTAAAGCTGTTGTTTTATCCAATAACATAGTGTTTCTGTTTTAATAATCAGCTCTTTACATCTGGTTTCAGATAGTGATTTCAATAATTGTTCTTTATATGTTGGGTATCGAGCTTCGATATTCATTGGTACTAATTCTTCTATTAAATCCAATTGTTCTTCCGAAAAGTCATTCAACAACCCACATAGTTCTGCAAGCCTTTTCAAATTATGTACATAAGGTGGAGTTTGCTCAATTTTAGCAGTAAATTATGCTTTTAAGATTTTTTCGACTGCCTGATGACACATAAATCCAACATATAAATAACGTTTTCCTATCAACATTGTTTTAGAAGTTTCCATGTCATAATCTGAGATTTCAACCCAATAGTTTACTTTTTCTTCTTTATCCATTATATGATATGTTTAATTTAGTTGCAAATATAATACATTTTAAAAAATAATCTTTCAATCCATTCATGTTCAAGTATTTTCCATGAATCAATTGGAGCAGCAATTATCACTAGTGTTATGTTAAGCAATTTATGACGCATTTATTAATTGTTAAGCCGTTATTTCACAGAATCTTCATCCCGATAACTATCGGGACTTCAAATTAACACATCACAAGTTTAGGTTTCATATTATAATTGCTTCTTTGCTCTTTACAATACATAATTGCCGTAACTCTTCCTGGAATTTTTTATTTGCAATTTCAGCTCGTTTCCGAACATCGATTGCAACCTCCTTCATAATTTGACTAAGTTGTTCATCAGTAGGCTCTTCATCTGATGTGAAACGGTACGAATTCATCAACTTTAATTCTAATTCTGTTTTCATATATGTTTATTTTAATTTCATATAAACTTATGCAAAGTTACAGTATTTTCCTGAAAATCACTATTACTTGATTGTAAGAGAAAAATTGTCCCCCATCTACCTAAGATTTAACCTAGACTTTACCTTAATCTTTTCTTAAAAATAAAATTGTTTTATAATCTTAATACAATTATACTATGAAACAATATCATATATCAAAAAATAAAACCGGTTGAAAATCCTATTTGGATATTCAACCGGTTGTCTGTAAACAAATTTTCAATAGTTAGGTTAATAAGCGAATTAGATTATATGATTGTATGGGTTTTAGAAATGAAAAGTCAATTTAATTAATCCAGAAGGTCCAAAAATGGAATTTCTATGATCGGTATCAAAGCTAAAAGAAGAATTTCCGCCGGTATTTGTGGTGGTGGTGCTCACTGCACTTCCACTCCAAGCTTCTGTGGTATTTTCGCCTTCGCCGGTAGAAGATAATCCTACCCCCCAGCCAAATTCTCCACCAATAGCCATTTTAGGCAGCACAAAATACTCAGCTCCAATGAATCCTCTCACTCCCACATCGAAAGTGGTTGCCGCTTTGGTTTCTTTGGTTCGAGAACCTGGATTTGAGGCTGATAGGGCATTTCCATATTCAAAGCTCGAACCCGATGAGCTTAAATTGATGCCAGCTTCTGCACCATAAAAACCTTGCAAGCGGGTTTTCCCTTTGCGCCATTCTTTACCTACCGATAAACCAATATCCGACCCTGTATCTGTTCGTTTATTGTCAACCAGCGTGCCGGCGGCGGTCAATGAGGGCACCTTTGTGGTACTAGCATCACTGCTTAATCCTAACCGCACTCCTACCCGATAAGCACTTTGAGCATCGGTAAAATACTTACCTACAATTGTTTGATTGGTAGTGAGATAATTGAAATTTGGAGCAACATTTAAACCATTTCCACCAATAAAGTTACCAAAATAAGACAGAAACGGACTGGCATTGATACTGATAGCCCATTCGCCAGCTTCAGGCAAATAGAGTTCGCCTTTTTTGGATGTTAAAACTTCGTCTTGTGCAAAAATGCTTGATGTAATAAACGCTGCAACCAATAATAAATTAAACTTTCTCATTTGTTATTTATTTAGATTTCCCTACTCGTATGGCTTTTCGGCAACGCCCCGTTTGATGGTTTCTGGACTCCCAAACCCCTAACCCCTCCCGTCCATAACGGAAAAAATGAGGGGGATAAAGCATGTTGGATTTTTATTCTTCGGCTAAGCTTTCAACAATAACTGAAGATGACAGTACAAAATGACTGTTTACTGCATGTATAATTAACGGGTGCAAAATTAGATGTAGAAAAACGCTTTGACAATGGTACAAACCCTAAAAAAACAACTGCTTCCGATAAGGGTTTATACTTAAATAGGCTGTATAGAGTTAATTTGAAGTAAGTTATGAAATACCCATGCTTCGAATTTGACAAATTAGCCTAAAGTGAATGATTAAATTTTAGAATTAATTTAAAATTTGGGAACTACTCAGCACATATTTCGATATGTTTTCCTGCTAAAAAAATGCTTAGTATTAAAATATGATTCAAAAACAGATAATAATTTTTACAATTCATTAAAAAAAAAGCTCCTTCCAATCAAAAATGCCTAATCTGCGCACGCTCATCTCTCCTCCACGATAGCTATGGGGATAGGGGGCTGGGGGGCTGAGTAGTTACCAAATTTGTTATTTATACGAACCACAGTAAACATAAGTTGCATTAATTCGTTACATTTATAAATAATTAAAAAAAAAAGGGATGAGTACATTAGAGATAGTTCAAGATAAATTGGCAAAAGTTTACACGGATTTGGAGTTTTTGCTTCTATGCCTAAAAGAGGTTATGATTGAATCGGGGGAAGCCGAATTGGCGGAAGATATTCCATGGATTTCGGCATCTAATGACTTTGAGAGTAAGTCATTTACAGAAAAACACTTGCATCTCTATTCTACTTGTTTTCAGCTTTTGAATATTGTAGAAGTGAATGGCGCAGTACAAAACCGCCGAAAAACAGAAAACGAAAAGTCACTATCGGCAATTAATGGATTGTGGTCGTACAATTTAAAACTGCTGAAAGATAGCGGCATTAGCCCGGAGCAAATAGTGGCTCAGCTTAGCGAAATAAATGTAGAACCAGTACTTACTGCGCATCCTACAGAGGCAAAACGAACGGTAATGCTCGAACATTTACGCAATCTATACCTGTTGGTAGTAAAGCGCGAAAACAAAATGTACAGCAAAATGGAGCAGGTTCAGATTCGCAAAAACATTAAGATAATTTTGCACCGAATATGGAGAACGTCCGATGTTTATACCGAGAAACCAGAAGTGAGTTCGGAGCTCAACAACATTATACATTACCTCACACAGGTATTTCCTGAAGTGATTAAACTGCACGACCGCAGACTTATACAGGCCTGGGAAGATGCTGGCTTTGACCAACAATTGATTAGAAACGCTAATAGTTTTCCAAAAATTACGTTTGGTAATTGGGTAGGCGGCGACCGCGACGGACATCCCTTGGTAACGGCCGAGGTAACACAAAAAACACTTTTGAAACTTCGCAGAAAAGCTTTTGAAGTAATTAAAAAAGAACTATTGGAGCTGCAACGCAATCTGAGCTTCAATGTTAGTATTGATAAATTGTCACCCAAATTTCAGAATAAGTACAACAGTCTTTATCACGAAATAATAGATAGTAGAGAAGGATTTAAGTTAGAATATAAAAACGAAGCATTTAAACAGTTTTTGGATTTTGTATTGACAAAAATACCCGTTTTCACTGCGCGTGGCAATTTCAATGAAGATGAAATCAGCTATCGCCTGCCGTCTGAATTGACAGCCGATTTATACCGATTAAAAAAAGGATTGATAGATTTTGGGGCTTCCGAAATTGCTTATACCGATATGAACGAAACCATACGCGTAGTAAGTACTTTTGGGTTTCATTTGGCAAAATTGGATATTCGTCAAAATAGCCGATTTAAAGAATTGGCATTATCGCAACTAATGAATGCAGCCCAAATGGATGGCGATGCATTTTTGGAGTGGGAAGTGAACGAGAGAGTGAATTTTATCAATAAAGAATTGAACTCGAGCCGCCCATTTACACTACCAAGCACCGAACTAGAAAATGAGGCAAAAGCTACCATAGATGCATACCGCGTTATTTGCAAACATATAGAAAAATATAGCAGTGAGGCACTTGGGTCTATCATTGTGAGCATGACCCGCAACGTATCTGATTTATTAGTGGTTTTCTTATTGGAGCGAGAGGCTGGATTGATGCTAAAAACTAAAGATGGATTGGCGTCGCAATTACCAGTAGTACCACTTTTTGAAACTATTGATGATTTGATAAATAGTCCTCAAATTTTGGATGAATTTTTGTCGCATCCGGTAACAAAAAACAGCTTGAAATGGCAACAAGAAAGAGACAATTTGCCCTGCATGTTGCAACAAGTAATGATTGGATACAGCGATAGTAACAAGGATGGAGGGATTTTTGCAAGTCAATGGTATTTGTACCAAGCGCAATCCAAACTGGTAGAAATAGGAAAGAAGCACGATGTGAAAATTCGTTTTTTCCATGGCAAAGGTGGTTCTATAAGCCGAGGTGCTGGCCCTACACATTGGTTCCTAAAAGCCCTTCCGCCAGGTTCTATCAACGGCGACATCAGACTTACAGAACAAGGTGAAACCATTGAAAGAAAGTACGCCAACAATTACAATGCTGTGTATAACATTGAATTACTAACGGCCGGAACGCTTGCTGCAACTATGCTAGGTAAAAATAGCGAGCAAAAAGAACACGAGCTCTCTCCAGAGTTAAACTACCTTGCCAACCGCAGCATGGAAGTATATAAAAACCTGACTCAACAGCCTGGTTTCATACAGTTTTACGAAAAAGCGACTCCCATAGATGCTATTGAAAAAAGCAAAATTGGTAGCCGCCCCGCGCGCCGCACTGGTACCCGCAGCCTAGCCGATTTGCGCGCAATTCCGTGGGTTTTTAGTTGGAGTCAGTGCAGATTCAATATCACTAGTTGGTACGGCGTAGGCACTACATTGGAAGAAATGTATGAAAAAGAGCCCGAAAAATTTAATAGATTTCGGGAATTTGTAAAAATTGACCCTTTTATAAGGTACATACTTACAAATGTGGATTCGAGCTTGGCGTCATCGGACGAAAACATATTTAAGAAATATGCAAACCTAGCAACCGAAGTTCCCGAGAGCGAAATGTTTATTCGCAAAATGGCGGAGGAATTGAATAGAACTAGGCGGATGATTGACGTATTGTTGAGTATCCCGTTGGTAGAAAGGCGCGAAAACCATTACTATTCTACTCTTTTACGGTCTGAAGCAATGGAGCCGCTGCATCAGCATCAGGCATTATTACTACAAAAATGGCGCACAGCTAATTTGGAAGGAAAAACGGGTGAAGCGAATCATCTATTAATTGAATTGCTTCGATGTATCAATGCTATAGCCGGTGCAATTGGGTTTACGGGGTAAGGAGCTAGTCCACCCCGCCCTTTGCGCACCCCTCTAAAGGGGAATTTGGGAAGTATTTATTACAACAAACTCTTGATTATCATATTACTACATACAAACAAGCAAATAAAAATCAGACATTTATCATTTTGATATAAAATTCACATTCTAAGATTCGGATTCGGATGCGATAAATACTAAATCAAACAATATAACGAAACCGTTCAACTACCTTAAGTTGAACGGTTTCATTTTTATAATGCTCAAAACCAATTATTGGTACTGAATATAAATAGGTTGTGGTTTCAATTTCATTAAATCATCAGGTGTCATTAATGTATGTGGCGCTTTTTTCAAGTCATTTTTATAAAAGATTTTGAATCCCGTAAACTGTACCGGCTCTTTGTAAATATACAGTTTATAAGTACTTCGCTTTAAAATTGGTTCACCCCATCCGTCCATATTCATCACTATTTGCACTTCTGGGTGTAGTTTAATGCTTTTATGGTTGCGCACCATGCCTTGCGTAAATCGGTGTACTACAAGGATTTTTGGTGTCAAATTATTATCTTTCACCAATTTGGCCAGGTATTCGGTGCAAAAATTAATATCAATTTCGTTCATTGTTCCAATTTTCTTTCCAGGTTTATGTCCTTCTTTCATCGAAAACTCAGGGTCGATACCCAAATGAACTTGAGGCATTTTCAGGTATTTTTCCAACTGTGGCACTTCCGTTTGCACATTACTCAAAGCAACTTGAATATCCAAAAACACGATGGCATTTCCCATTTTTGCAATTGCCAATGCTGAATCAATCTGATGAAAAGGCATGCGAGTGCGGTATTTTCCATCCTTACCTGGCGTACCCGAAGCCACCACGGCAATGTAGTGTATGGCGGGAATAACAGGAGTTGTAGGATCAGCCTTTTTCCATGCAGCTAGCTCTACATTAAGCTTTTGCCACAATTCTTTGGGTGGATATTCTCCTAAAGCACCCATTTTTTTAGAATACAAATTGCCGTAATAAGCAATAATTCTATGAAAAGGCAATATTGCGCCCTCGTTAGGATAGGGCTGATCTTTAATGGGCCAGCGACCGGTAGTATCACCATTGGCAAGGGCAATATTCTTCAATCGATAGGCAGCGGTATCGGTGGGAATGGCTTTCTCTACTTCTTTTTGAACTTCCGAAGTTTCACTAGATTCTTTTTTGATACCTGATTCTTTCTTTTGATTACATCCACTTAAAGTAAAAATAAAAGCTAGAAAAAAGGGAATAATTTGTTTGTAGGTCATAAAAATGGGATTTATTGTTAATGGGTTATTTGTTGTTATTGGTTTATTCTTTGTTATTAAGTTATTGGATGTTATTGAGTTATTTGTTGTTATTAAGTTATTGGTTGCTATTGGGATATTCGTTGTTATTGAGTTATTAGTCAAACAAATAACAAACCAATACTAATTCCAACACCCGCAATTTATCCCCTTTTTGAACGGGAGGGGTTAGGTGCCACTTATTTTGTGGTTAGGGGCTCTCCTTATCATTATTTTCATTTTCCAAACGTTCTCCGCATCGATTTTAGCATGCCTTGCGCTGTACATTCTGGAATAATTATTCGTCGCACCGTTTGCAATGGTTGTATAGAATCCCGTTTGGAGTAAAGAGTAAACGAAAGTTTGAAGTGTTTGCTGAGTTCCATTGCCGATTCGTGATTATAAACACCGTTGGGGTACGCCCAATATTCAACGGGCATTCCTACTATTCCTTCGAGCTTCTTTTTAGGTTCTATCACTTGTTTCTCCCAGTCGGCCGCCTCTTTATATTTAGTAGCCATGGTATGATCCCAACTGTGCAACCCAATGGTATGACCGGCTTTTGCCAGCATGGCAAGTTGATCTTTCGACATATAATTTTTCTTATTATAAGTGATGGTCATAATAAAAAATACGCCTTTAAACCCAACCTTTTCCATTACGGGAGCAGCTATTTCGAAGTGTTCAATTCTCGAATCATCGAAAGCAATCATTACTGGTTTTTCTGGCAACGATTTATTATACACCAAATAATCATACAGTTGAGCTGGCGAAACGGAGTGATACCCACTGTCGGCAAGGATTTTAATGTGTGCCGAAAAGGTGGCGGGACTTACCGTATAATCGCCTTTGTTTCCCTCCGAAATGCGGTGATAGCAAAGTACTGGCACTTCGGGCTTTGCCAGAATTTGAGCCGCAGTGTTTTTTATCTGATTTTCTACTACAATTTCTTTTTGGGCAACCGCACTTGAATCGGCAGTTGGGACAGCGGTTTTTTGATTCGATTGTTTACAACCTACTGTTGTAAAACTCAAAATGATTGCACTAATAAGTGCGACTTTTTTAGTCATAATTTTTATTGTTAATTACAAGAGCTTCTAGCCCTTAGTAGAAATTCATTTGGGAGGGTTTTTGTTCTAGTCTATTTCAATCGTTATTAAGCGAACTTAGTATTTTTTCTTTGTTCACTTTGGCAGTCGTGTACTTTTTTATCGATTGGTATATAACCTCTTCTATTTTAGGACGAATACTTTTTTTGGCTAATTTATTTACGCCGTCATTGGGATAAGTTCTATTGCTTAAAAACACATATACCAAATCGTTTATTGGATCTACCCAGCAACAAGTGCCCGTGTAGCCCGTGTGTCCATATACAGCAGAAGGTGCGGAAATGCAACAGGGGCTATGTGTTGGATTTGAGATGACAGGCTTATCAAAACCCAAACCACGGCGTCCACTTGCCGATATAGTACTTGTAAACAGAGCACATGTTTCTGCGCTAAGATATTGTCTTCCATTCAGTTCACCATCATTGAGAAGCATCTGATAGATTACAGCCACATCCCTGGCGGTGGCAAATAAACCAGCATTACCCGAAACGCCCCCCAAAAAAGCTGCATCTGCATCATGCACAAAACCTTGCAAAACTCCGTTTCTCAAAAAATCGTTTTTTAATGTGGGCGCAATGGTCTCCTTTTTGTGTGTTCGTAAAGGTAAATAAGCCATATCCTTTAATTTCATTGGCACAAAAAACTCATTATTCAGAAAAACATCCATGCTCATTCCGCTTATCGTTTCGGCAATTTCTTTCAACAAAATAAAGTTCACGCAACTATATACATACGTTTTAGCATTGAGACGTGTTTTGGCAATCATTTGCATGGCAGCAGTATGTAGCCTGTTACTAACAAAAAGGCTATCCGAAACCTGAGATGTAAATTCCATTGTAGGTATTTTCGACACAAAATCCTCTTTGTATTTTAGGGTAGTACTTGCCAATTTTACCGTATGCTGTGTAGTGTTGGCAGCTATAAGAAAAGGTGCTGTAGTGTTTTTTTCAATGGCCAACCGGTGAAATGGAAGTCCTGCCGGCAAACCTGTTTCATGAAACAACAACTCTTTAATAGTTATTTTTTCCTTATCGGTACCTCTCAAAAAAGTCAGATAATCGGATGCTTTGTCTGTTAGTTTTAATTTGCCATTGTCGTAGAGTTTCATAATAGCTAGCAAAGTGCCCGTAGTTTTGGAAAGAGAGGCCAAATCATACATGGTGCTGGGCAATACTTTATTAACAGATTCATAAGTGTAATTACCAAAACATTTATCGTAAATAGGTTTGCCATCTTTCATTACAAAAACCTGACATCCTGGAAAAACCCTTTCGGAAATACTATTTTTCACTATTGAGTCAATGCGAGTAAGTGTTATGGAACTCATGCCCACCTCTTCGGGTGTATAAAGTTTAAAGGGATTGGGATTGATAGTATCTGAAATAGAACTAGTTAGATTGGCACTAGTTAGATTGGCACTAGCTTTGGCTGGAGCAAAAAAATGATTCCCCGCCCGATCTACTACGATAATGGAAAATAAAAAGACGAGTAATATAGTAAGCTGTTTTTTCATTTCTAAAAATAACGGTAAATGAATTCATTTCATCAAAAAAAAAATCACACATCTCACCTGAAATAAAATCTCAGTAACATAGAAATTTGTATAGTCTCTTTTAAATAAAAAGTCACTGTTATCACGCAAATTTCTTTTTATTGTAATGCGATACAAATATAACATATAAGTGTTGATATTGAACCATAAAGAGCAATAAATTGTCTTTATAAAATACAATTAGCCAGAATAGCGTTTAGATTAGTCAAAATATTATTGATTCTTTTTGGGGTAAAATATATCAATCCCGACTTGCAAACAATGTGAATTAATTATCAAACTAAAATAAATTCAGCGGCAATTGATTAAAGTCATAAGCCAACTCTAACATTTCGAAGTAATGGAAAGTGAAAAAACAATTGAATAATTGAGTCTGCTCCGTTAAGTCGATTTTATATTTTTGAACGCTAAGAACGGAAATACACAAATGGAACATGCCGATTTATCGGAGTGGACTCATAACTAGTAACTCTCATTAAGATAATAAGATAAGGCATATTGTTATCCTAACAAGTAGTGGAAAATGTGTCGTGTAAATTCATTCTGCCTACTTAGTATTTCATAAAAAAGCAACGTTTTATTCTACTAATTTGAATCGCAAAAAAGCGTCCAATAGTCACAAAACAGAAATGCCCCTACCCCATTTACCATTATTATTTGTCCATTATAAATTATTAATTGCAAAGGATGCCTATAAATCTTTTGATTATGATTATTTTTGTACTCAATTACGCTAACAATAGATTTTTAAGCAATGCAACTTTACGATATTTTCCTTCAACACTCCATTATCTGTACAGACAGTCGTGATTGCCCCGAAGGTTCCCTTTTTTTTGCTCTCAAAGGCGATAATTTCAATGCCAATGCATTTGCACTTATGGCATTAGAAAAAGGATGCGCATACGCAGTGGTTGACGAGCCAGAATTTGCGATTGATGACCGATTTATGTTAGTAGATAACGTGCTGGAAACATTGCAACAATTGGCTACTTTCCATCGTAAACAATTAGGGACTACCATTATTGGCATTACAGGCACAAATGGAAAAACCACTACCAAAGAATTAATTGCGGCAGTACTTCAAGAGAAGTTTAACATCCTTTACACCAAAGGCAATTTAAATAATCACATTGGTGTACCGCTTACCTTATTGCAGCTTAGGCCCGAACATCAATTGGCAGTAATAGAAATGGGTGCAAATCATCCAGGTGATATAAAATTGCTTACCAACATTACATGTCCAGATGTAGGTCTTATTACGAATGTAGGAAAAGCGCACCTCGAGGGTTTTGGCTCTTTTGAAGGTGTAATGACCACCAAAGCAGAACTTTATGATTATTTGTGGGCAGAAAATAAAAAAGTTTTCATTAATAAAGGCAATGAATATTTGGTAGAAATGGTAAAAAAAGCAGGATTTGTCACCTCCGAACAATTGCTTGAATACTGTTTAGAACCAAACAAAAACACCTGCTCCATTTATGGTCAGGTAAGCAATTGCTCGCCGTTTCTTAACATGAATTGTGTGATAGAGGCTTTTCCAATAGAAATAAAAACACAATTAATAGGCGCCTATAATGCCGAGAACGTATTGGCAGCAGTAGCCATTGGGCACTATTTTGGAGTGGAAAGCAATAAAATTGTTCGCGGACTGGAAAATTATATTCCACAAAACAATCGGTCACAACTTACTATTACGGAAAATAACAAATTAGTGGTAGATGCTTACAATGCCAATCCGACCAGTTTAGGTGCAGCAATTTTGAATTTTGCACAAATGGATGTTTTAAACAAAACACTGATTTTGGGCGATATGCTGGAACTGGGGGAACAAAGCGAAAAAGAACATCAAAACATGATAGACTTACTGAAACAAAATCAGTTGTATAACGTTTTGCTAGTAGGCAGCGAGTTTAAAAAAGCAAATCATCAGTTCCCAGTTTTTGATAATGTAGATTCGCTTATCAATTATTTGCAAGAAAAACCAATCAAGAACAATTATATTCTAATAAAAGGGTCGAGGGGAATAAAACTTGAGAAAGTAGTACCAATACTTTAATAAATAACACGAAATCAAAAATGGCATTGGATCCAATAAAAAAAAATAATTTAATCATCATTTCAATAGCAGCATTATTAATTGTGGCACTGTCGGTTGCGGTTTTTTATTTTGTGAATAAAGCAAAGGAAAAAGACAAAGAAATGGCCGAAGTGGTAGAAATGATGAATTTTGACAAACAACAGGTAGAAAAGGAATTTTCGGATATGACCATGGAATTTGATGGCTACACCTCTAATATACAGAATGATTCCTTGATTCAGTTGCTACAAAACGAGAAAACAAAAGTGCAACAATTGCTGGACGAATTACGCGTTACTAAATCGACAAATGCAGTAAGAATAGCGCAGCTTAGAAAAGAATTAGTCACCGTGCGAAAAGTAATGATTCAATATGTAAATCAAATTGACTCGCTCAATTCGGCCAATAAAGTGCTAAAGACCGAAAATGTGGAAGTGCATAGAAAATATCAAGCAGCTTCGGAAAATGCGCAACAGCTGGCAAAGGAAAAAGAAAGCTTGAATCAGGTAGTGACTCGGGCGTCGATAATGGAAGTGACCAACATTAGCATGTCGCTCTTGAACAACAAAGGAAAAAAGACCAATTGGTCTAGCCAAACTGCCAACTTGCAATTTAATTTCACCATTGCCAAAAACATAACTGCACAGCCTGGCGAAAAAACGGTTTATTTACGCATAACACGTCCCGATGACGATGTTTTGACGAAAAGCCCAAACAACACTTTTCCGTTCGAGAATCAAAATATAGCCTATTCCGCATCCAAAAGCATTGAATATACGGGCGATGCGGTGAATGATGTACTTTACTGGAAAGTAGGCGAAATTTTACCAAAAGGAACCTATCGCGCCGAGTTTTTCATTGATGGAAATAGAGTTGGTAGTTTTAAATTTGTGTTTGAAAAATAGAGACTAGTTTGTAGTGGGTAGTTTGTAGGTATAAATTAAGTTAGTACCTGAAATTGTAAATAATAAATGAATAAATAGTAAAACCCCAATGTTGTCAAGAAGCAGTAAATTCAGCAAAGAATCAGAAGAAATTGCATTCGATGAAAAACATCGTAATACGATAAAATTCAACATCTCACGCTACGATGCGGCTGTGAGTAAGGGCATGGCGCGCTACAACAATGTGGAAGCAGCCAAAACCCAAGCGGCGGCCATAAAGCGTGATGTGTTAGCAAATTGGGAGAAATACCTACTCCAATTCGAAGAAAACATAAGTGCCCGAGGCGTAAAAGTATTGTGGGCCAAAGATGCAGCGGAAGCTACTGCGCAAATTGAGCAAATTATAAAGGATAACGATGCCAAATTGCTGGTAAAAAGCAAATCGATGACCACCGAGGAAATTGAGCTAAACGAAACAGCGGAGCGAATGGGTTGCGAGTCGGTAGAAACGGATTTGGGCGAATTTATTGTGCAGGTGGCGGGCGAAAAACCATATCACATTGTTACGCCAGCCATGCATAAATCCAAAGGCGACATTGCCAAACTATTCAACGAAAAGTTTGGAACACCCATAGATAGCACACCGCAAGAAATGACCGAGTATGTGCGCGTGGTACTTCGCAAGAAATATACCGAGGCGCAAATTGGAGTTACGGGAGCTAACTTTTTGATTGCTGATATTGGAGGAATTTCCGTTACAGAGAATGAAGGCAACGGATTGATGTCCACCGCTTTTCCCAAAGTGCATATCGTTATTGCAGGCATCGAGAAAATTATTCCAACAATGAACCAGCTCGGACTTTTTTATCCGCTGTTGGCATCACATGGTACCGGACAACAAATTACGGCATACAATACTATTTTTACTGGACCAAAAACGGCGACCGAAATTGACGGCCCCGAAGAAATGATAGTGATAATGCTGGACAATGGACGTACAACATTATATGCCGACGACGATGCCTACGAAGCATTGGCGTGCATCAGATGCGGGGCTTGCCTAAATAGTTGCCCAGTATATAAAACTATTGGCGGATACACTTACGACACTACTTACAGCGGTCCAATTGGCTCGGTATTAACGCCTTTTTTGCGCGGATTCAAAGATTTTTCACATTTGAGCTTTGCCTCCACCCTGTGTGGAAAATGCGTGGAAGTATGTCCTGTAAAAATTCCACTTACGGATATTTTATTAGCAAATAGACGCAAAACTGTGGAACAAAACCTCCGCCCAGTAGCCGAAAAATGGGTTATGAAAGGTTTTGAACTGATGAGCTCCAAACGAATTGGATTCGACATTGTTCCAAGTGAATTGAAAAACATTGGCATGGCTCCATTCAATAAAGTTGGTTGGGGACCAAACCGCTTGTTACCAAAATTTGCCAAGAAATCATTTTCGCAACAATACAAGAAGAATTTACGATTTTAAGTATTTACAATTTACTATTAAAACAATTATAATGAAACGAACAGCACTATTTTCCCTTTTTATTTTATTACTGACTATCATTTTACCTGCCTGTAAAGAGGATGAATACATCGATTGGAAAATTAAAAACGAACTTTGGAACAGTAATTTAGTAGAACAACATAAAGCCGATTCCGATTTTGTGACTACTGCTAGTGGCCTTAGCTACAAGGTAATTCACCAAGGATTATTTCCTCAAAAACCGAATACAGGGAGCTACATCTCTGCATCCTACAACGGAAAATTGATTGATGGTTCTACTTTTGATACAGGAGGTCAAAATGTTAATTTGGGACAAGTTGGGAGCTTAGTTCGTGGTTTTCAGGAAGCCGTAAAAAAAATGACCGTGGGCAGCAGTTATGTATTGTATATTCCAAGCACACTGGGATATGACACGATTTCAACAAACACAAAAATACCGCCCTATTCTACTTTGATTTTTGAAGTAACACTTACTAGTGTGAATTAATAAATCACAAAAAGGTTACGATTATCGTAAATTATCGTATGCCAAACATCCTAAAATCATAGTATTATGAAAAACTTAGTTCTAATATTTTTTTGCTCGTTAGCCAGTTTTGCTTTTTCGGTAGAATATACCGTTCAAAGCATTCCAAATCCAATAACTAGCAATGCGAATGATTATGTGAGCAATCCAGATGAGATATTGAATGTGGAAACAGAGCAGCAAATTAACTCAATGCTCGACTCGCTGAAAATAAAAACTGGAGCTGAAGTGGCGGTAGTAATGGTGAATTCAATCGGTCAGTCGGAACTAAATTCTTTTGCCACCGAACTGTTTACAGCTTGGGGAATTGGTA
>JAIFKQ010000189.1 GCA_020049515.1 Paludibacter sp.
GAGGCATAACCAGCGTCAATTCCTTTTTCCACCATTTTGTTGAAGCTCAAAATTGAACCTGTTTGCAATAAACCACAAAGAATGGTTTGCTCGCCCATCAAATCCGATTTTACTTCAGCTACAAATGACGAAAGCAATACACCCGCTTTGTGACCTCCTGTTCCAACGCAATATGCTTTGGCTATTTCCAATCCGTCGCCGTTAGGATTATTGTCGGCGTGAACCGCAATAAGTGTTGGAACTCCGAAACCACGAAGGTATTCAGCACGTACTTCCGACGCTGGCGATTTTGGTGCAATCATCACTACAGTAATGTCTTTGCGAATTTGAGTGCCTTCTTCCACGATGTTGAAACCATGCGAATATGACAAGCAAGCACCTTGTTTCATCAACGGAACAACGCTGTTTACCACCGATGTGTGTTGTTTGTCTGGAGCAAGATTTGAAACCAAATCAGCTGTAGGAATCAATTGTTCGAATGTTCCCACTTCAAAACCGTTTTCGGTTGCATTTACAAACGAAGCTCTTTTGTTGTCGATTGCCTCTTGACGCAATGCGTAAGCCACATTTAGGCCACTGTCACGCATGTTTTGACCTTGTGCCAACCCTTGTGCACCACAACCGATGATTACGATTTTTTTACCGATTAATTTCTTAACCCCGTCAGCGAATTCGCTGTTTTGCATAAAATCACATTTTCCTAGTTCCTGTACTTTCAGGCGATGAGGTAGCGTGTTGAAATAATTTGCCATGATGTTTTTTAAATTTTAATGTCTCAATAAATAACTTTTGAATTTATCGAGGAATATTTATTAGTTAATATTTCTCTTTTAGTAGCAATCTGAAGTGAAAATCAATCCGTTAAATCGCCATATTTTTCTTGAATTGTATTCAGCATATCTGTCAAGCGTTCCACTTTAGAACGTGTAATGGCTACTCTACCCGAACGGATAAACTGCAACACGCCAATAGATTCGCTCAACTCGTCAAACAATTGCTGGGTTTCCTCATAATGTCCAGCTTTTTGGAACACCACAAAGGTTTCGTTCATTTCCATTATTCGGATATGATATTTACGTATCCACTCTTCGATGGAGCCTTTTGCCAATAATTTATCAGTTGCCAATTTGTACAACGCAATTTCCTGAAATATCAATTCGTCATCGGTATTGAAATATGCTTTCAGAATATCGACACGTTTATCAATTTGTTGCACCACTTTTGTAACCTGATCAAGGTTGGAATATACAGTAATGGTGAATTTATGAATGCCTTTAATGGCAGAAGGCGAAACAGATAGCGTTTCGATATTTATGCCCCGACGAGTGAAAATAACGGTAACTTGTCCCAACACGCCCACTGTGTTTTCCGAAAATACGGTAATGGTATATAATGTTTTTTCCATAATGATTTTATTTTCAATTCAATAATTTCAAATTAAATATCTTACCTTTTAATTTTTAATTATTAATTATTAATTGCTTTTTTCGTCTCCCAATAAAACATCACTTACCGAGGCTCCAGTAGGAATCATCGGATAAACCATGCCTTTCATTTCTACGTTTACCACCAATAAATACGGTTTGTCGTCTTTAAGCATATCAGCAATGGCTGCATCCAGCTCTTCGCGTACATGTACTTCTTTTCCATCAATTTTATATGCTTTCGCAATGGCAATAAAGTCAGGATTTTGCATTTTTGTAAACGAATAACGTTCCTCAAAAAACATTTCCTGCCATTGGCGTACCATTCCCAAAAAATGATTGTTTAGAATAACCATTTTTACACCAATTTGCTCTTGCATAATGGTTCCCAATTCTTGAATGGTCATTTGAAAACCACCGTCGCCGGCAAACATACAAACTGTACGGTCTGGAGCGCCCATTTTGGCCCCCATGGCAGCCGGAATGGCAAAACCCATTGTGCCCAAACCACCCGAAGTAACCGAGCTTCTGGTTTTCGTATATTTAAAGTAGCGAGCCGCCATCATTTGATTTTGACCTACATCCGAGACCAAAATTGCTTCGTTATTGGTTGCCTCCGTTACCCGGTGAATCACTTCGCCCATTGTAATTTCGCCAGTGGTTGGATACACTTCTTTTTGCAGCACTTTCTCAAATTCCTGATCATCATATTCTTTAAATGACTCTATCCATTCGGTATGCTTTGCAGGAAGTATTTTTTCTGTTAATGCAGGTAATGTATCTTTTGCAGTGCCCAATACAGGCGCATCTACTTTCACGTTTTTGTTTATTTCTGCAAAGTCAATATCTAAGTGTACAATTTTAGCTTGCTTGGCGTATCTCGACAAATCGCCAGTTACGCGGTCGTCAAAACGCATTCCAATGGCAATCAGCACATCGCATTCGTTGGTTTTTATATTTGGTGCCACATTTCCATGCATTCCCAAAAATCCTTTGTTCAATTCAAAATCTGTTGACATGGCCGAAGATCCAAGCAAAGTCCAGGCAGCTGGAATGTTTGCTTTTACTAAAAATGCTTTCAATTCTTCTTCGGCATTTGCCAAAATAACGCCTTGTCCAACCAATGCAAAAGGTTTTTTTGCTTGATTAATTAGAGCTGCAGCGGCTTCAATTTGTGTATTACTTACCTCCGGAATTGGAATATAACTGCGAATAAAAGTACAGGGTTTGTACTCGAAATCTACTTTCTCGAACTGTGCATTTTTGGTAATATCCAGCACCACTGGGCCTGGACGACCGCTACGAGCAATATAAAAAGCACGAGCCACAGCCCAAGCAATATCCTCAGCTTTACGTATTTGGTACGACCATTTGGTAATCGGTTGAGTAATACCCACCACGTCAATTTCCTGAAAAGCGTCAGTTCCCAACAAATGAGCACCTACTTGTCCGGTAATCACCACCATAGGGGTACTGTCAATCATGGCATCGCCAATTCCAGTAATGGTATTGGTAGCGGCTGGACCAGAAGTTACCAAGCAAACACCCACTTTACCCGAAACACGAGCATAACCTTGTGCTGCATGTGTAGCACCTTGCTCGTGACGAGTAAGTATATGATTTACACGTTTGTCAAAATCATATAAAGCGTCGAATACGGGCATAATTGCTCCTCCCGGATATCCGAATATTGTGTCAACGCCTTCGTTTAAAAGCGATTGAATAAGGGCATGAGAACCCAGGATTTGTTTTTCTATCATAATCATTTCTTTTTTGTGAAAAGAATTTGTTTTTTAGCCACAAAGTTCCATACAAAAACAATGGCGGTAGTTAGAATCTTGGAAAATAAATAATGCAATAATAAAAACGAGGTAAATAACCACATAAACAGGGAGGTAAGTCCAAGTCCAATTGCCCCTATTATTATAAATATTGTGAGTTCAACCGCTTTATTATCTTTGCTTTTTTCATCAAATATCCAATAAATACTCATCAAATAAGTAATTATTAATCCAGCCGAAAAGCCAGCAAGCGATGACCATAAATAATGAATATGTAAAAACTCAGTAAGCAAATAAAGAATTGAAAAGTCAGCCACAAATGCTATTCCACCTGCAAAAAGATAGCGAAGCAGCTGTACATAAGGATTATTGGCTTTCCCCAATACAATTTTTTTTATCATTTGTACAACTTCGATTTCATTAAACCCCATTTGCACAAACGATACACAACGGAAACCCTTAAAACACCCAATCCGTAAATTGAGCTTCGAACCATGTTTATAGAAGAAGCATCATCAAAATACTTAGTAGGACAGGTTATTTCGCCAATTTCGTATCCAGCATAAAAAATTTGCGAAATCATTTCATTGTCAAACACAAAATCATCCGAGTTGTCATTAAATTTAATATTCCGCAAAATCTCCGCCGAGAATGCACGATAACCAGAATGATATTCGGATAATTTTTGTTTCAATAAAATATTTTGTATCAGCGTTAATGCTCTGTTGGCAATGTATTTAACCATTGGCATTCCACCTTTCAAAGCTCCTTTCCCCAAAATTCGTGAAGCCATCATGGCTGGATATAATCCGTTGGCAATGGTGTACGACAGTGAGTGAATCAACTTCGGGGTATATTGATAATCGGGGTGCAGCATGATCACTATGTCAGCGCCCAGCTCCAACGCACGGTTATAACATGTTTTCTGATTACCACCGTAACCAGTATTTGTTTCGTGAATCATTATTTCTTTGATTCCCAAATCTTTTGCTTTTACAATGGTATGATCTTTACTGCAATCATCCGTTAAAATAACCTCATCTACTATGTCAAATGGAATTTCGTTATAGGTCTGTTCCAATGTCTTTTCAGCATTATAAGCAGGCATTACAACAATTATTTTTTTTCCGTTGATCATATTAAAGAAGTTATTAAGTTATTGGTTGTTATTAGGTTATTCGTTGTTATTAAGTTATTGGTTCTTGTTAGGTTATTGGTTGTTGTGTTTTTAGCTGTCAACTATCAACTGTCAGCTATTAACTGTCAACTATACACTATTTAGCGTTTCGTACATAAAATGCAAAACCATTCTTTTCATACAGAAAAACTGCATCAGGTGCATTTTTTGTGAAATCTGCAATTTTTTGCTTTTTATTTTTAATCACAAAGTAGCACGGTTTATTTAATTTGCTATGCATCAAAACATCTAAATCAGCAATTTTGTTTTGGGGCAATCTATCCGAATAAAAATAATGCGCATAACTTTTACTCATCGAATAAATATAACAATCTTCCCCTTTTTTGCTTTTGTAAAATTCAATGGCTGCTGCCTGACTGTATTTCTCAACTTGCGGAGCAACAAAAAACATTGAAAAAGCCACAAAAAACAAAGTCCCAAAGAACAAAACATTGAACGTTCTCATGGTAGGGCTTTTGCTTACTTTAATGCAAAATAACACTGTTGTTGCTATCAAAACCAAACCAAAAATTGGCTCAAAACCAATCCAATGTGCTGTAGCCTGCATATTACCCAGCGTAAATTCGTCCTTTATATAGGGAAAAAACAAGACTTTAAATCTATCGAATAAAGTAATTAAAGTAATTGCCAACCCAAAAATGGAAGCCAATACTATCAATAAAACTTTCAAATATTTTGGAAATTGAATCCTTTTGTGCAATACTTTATCAATGTACCAAGCCGCCAAAAATGTATGTGGAAAATAACATAAGGACGAATAATGAATAATTTTAGTACTTACAATGGTAAATAGAATAAGCACAACCCAAAAAAGAATCATCATCCAACGGAAAAAATGTGCCGTTTTTTTACTGTTTTCTTGTCGCAAAATTGACCTATTGAAAGTGGGCAATGCCATAATTGATGCAGGAAAAACACCCACAAACAAAATTACGAAATGATAAAGCAAAAACCCACCATGACCCGCATCCTTGGTCTGAAACAGTCTGATTTGATACACCACAAAATCCTCAATAATGCGATAATTTCCGTCGAGTATCTGAAGCACAAACCAAAAACTTCCAACAAAAGTCAAAATGACTGTAAATAAGACTACCTGTTTCCACTTAAAATCAAGTTTGAATTGATTGAAAATAAGATAAACACCAAAAGTCAACAAAAAAATCAATAACCCCACTGGCCCTTTGGTTAGTATTGCCAACCCAAGAAAAAATGCTGAAGCCGTTACTTGCCAATATGTATTTCCTTTATTATCAGGGCTTGTGAACAGTAAATTAAACCAAGGGTCGATGATACCCGATTTGAAATAAAGAAAAGGCAAAAGAGAACTAACATATACCAACACCCAAAGCAATCCAAATCTCGTATTTTTGAGCTTTTGACCTATATTAAAGATAACAAGCAGCGTAACAATTCCAGCAATGGCATTGGGAAAACGAGCTGCAAACTCATTGATACCGAAGATTTTCATACTCAAAACCTGCATCCAGATAAACAGAGGTGGCTTTTCCCAAAAAGGTTCAAAATTGACTTGAACCGTCAAATAATTGCCACTCACAATCATTTCGCGTGCCGATTCTGCAAAATTAATTTCATCCCAATCGAACAGATGCACAGCACCTAGTCCTGGAATGAAAAGTAAAGATGCAAAAATAACTATTGCAAATTGGATGAATAATGAATTGGAATTTAAGCTCTTAGTCATTCTTTAAAGAGATATTTATATTGTCAACAGCTGAGTTTTTCAACCGCTGACAGGGTAAATAACCGCTGTCAGGGTTTGATTTGAACACGAAACACGAAAACATCAACGCGTCAAACCGCCGAAAAAGCGGTTGTACGCTCCGAAACACGAAACACGAAACACGAAACGGAATTTAATCCAATCTTCTCACCGCTCCCTTATCCGCCGAAGTAACCATGCTTGCATACGCTCTTAGCGCCACCGAAATCACTCGGTTTCTATCCTTTGGTTTAAAGGCATCTTTTCCGCGCGCTTCTTCTATTTTTCTGCGTTGCAATAAAACCTCATCGCTCACTTTTACATTCATGGAGCGATTTGGAATGTCTATTTCAATCATATCGCCATCTTCAATTAGCGCAATATTTCCACCAGCAGCGGCTTCGGGCGAAACGTGACCGATTGACAAACCTGAAGTACCGCCCGAAAAGCGACCATCGGTAATCAAAGCACATTTTGCACCCAAATGTTTCGACTTAATATAAGAAGTTGGATAAAGCATTT
>JAIFKQ010000149.1 GCA_020049515.1 Paludibacter sp.
TTTTGACCAAATGTAGCAAAGTGATTCAATGAAACATCCATCCGAAGGTCAGGCATTTTGATGATTGGATATGCAAAATCGGCCAAGGTATTGAAATAATTCCCAATTCCTAAGCGGCCAAAACCGCCTTTGCTCTCGCGTCGTTTTTCACGTTCCAATTCTGCAGCAGGCAAGGTATGGATATTGAAATCGGCTGTGAGCGGCAAATTGAAATCGGAGTATTTGGCTGCTGTTTTTTCCACCATTGGCTCCAATGTTTTGGGCAGCGAATTGATTTTTCCCGCATCCTGTATGGTAGGCTTAAATTCCCGCTCCACAGTTACATTGCGGTCAACAATGCTGTCTTGTTTTTGTGCCAATATGCCCGAACTTAGTGCGAGTAAAGATATTAATACTATATGACTTGATGTTTTCATCGAATTTGTATTTTTTTATATTATCAAACGATATTGCTTTTTGCAAATAACGATTTTTTTTTGAGTGAAAAGAAATGATTTCTAATTGATGATTGTTTTCTTTTCCCGTTCGCCAATAGCATTCAAACGGTCAGTTATCATGGTTTGAATTTCGTCCATTACTTTGTAGTTTTTCTGTAAGCTGAGCAAATACTGTTTGGCCTGAAAATCATTGTTTTGGTTGATGTAAATATCCGATAGCAACACATAACTTCTTGCTAACCAAAATTGATGCGGTGTATTCATCTTGGAGAAATCAAGCACTTCATTCTCTGCATCGTTCATTTTACCTTGTTCAAAATAACTATTGGCCAGCAAGAATTTTGCCTCTGCGCCATTTGAGGTTCGGGTATCGGTTGCTAGTATTTTTAAGTCGGCAATGGCTTGTTCATTTTGTTTCAATGCCAAGTATGCTTTGGCTCGGTTGTACAATGCTTCCGTTTTTAGCTCTTCGTTAGAGTAAACATCAGCCATAATTTCTTTGGCAATATTGATGGTCGTTTGATGGTCGTTCAAAAAATAGCTGCATCGCAACACACCAAGCCTGCCCACGTTTCTATTTTCGGTATTTTGAGCCAATGTTTGTAGCTGTTTAAAGTATTGCAAGGCAGCCGAATAATCCTTTTTGTCGTAGGTTATTTCGGCACATCGCATGGTGGCTTCTTCGGCATACTGATTTCCATTAATGTTCAATAAAGCTTGGTATGCCATCAATGCATTTGCTTTGTCGTTGGAACGGTAATAACTGTCTGCCAAATAGTATTGTGCTGTGGTACAATATCTTCCGCCTGCACAAAACTTGCTCAAATAGGTTTTAAATCCCACAATGGCCTGGGCATATTTTGCATTCATATATTGTTTTTCGGAGGCAATATACGAAATAGAATCCTCGCGGCTAGCGGTGGAAGTTCTGATGGTGCGCCCCAATGTTTTTGTATAGGCAAGGTAAGCCGGAATGTCATTTATTTCGATGTAAACGGTTTCCAAACTTTCCAAAGCGGTGTAGGATTCCTCGCTACCTGGATATTTGAAAATCACGTTTTTATAAGCTGCAATGGCTTGTTCAAAATTATTACCATTAAAATAAATCATACCGATTTCCAAGGCTGCTTTTCGAGCCAAATCGCTTTTGGGCTGCTTGTCCAATAACCGTTGATAAGTGGAAATGGCCTTCGTATCGTTGTTTATCAGCAGGTACGATCGCCCCATTTCATACAACGCATCGTCGGTATATTCCGATTTGGGGAAAAGTTGCATCATACTTTCCAGCTTGGCAATTTTTTTAGAATAATCCTTCTGAAGTCCAACCACATAAGCCGATTGAAACATGGCATAATCGGCAGTATTTGGACTTACCGACGCTGCTTTGTTGTAATATGTTTCTGCTTTATCAAAGTTGCGCGAGTAGAAATAACAATCGCCAATACGGTTCAATGCATCGGGATAAGCTTTTGATTTTAAATTAGTTTCGGCAGCAGTATATTTCAAAAACCAGTTTAACGCCTGATCGTATTTTTTTTGAGAAAAATAACCGTAAGCCAGCGCATAATTGGCCGTAATACGGTTTATACTTGAATTGGAATAATTATTTGCAAAAAAAGCTACCAAGTCGTTTATGCTATTTTCCGACTTATTTGTTCGATAATAACTCTCTGCACGCCAAAACAGACTTTCGGCAGAGTATTTTCCGGTGGACGAACTTTCTAACGAGAGCGTAAAATACTCAACGGCTTTGTCTAGTTTATTAAGCGTGAATGCCTCTGTACCAATTTGATATAACAAATACTGTTTCGTTTCCAATAGTTTTTTATTGGGTTCATTTATTTTGATAATGGAGCTGTAGGCGGCTTCGTAGTTTTTGGTGGTGAGATAAACCGACGTTAAATAATCATACGCTTTGTCGGTGTATTTAGATTTGGGATACTCGCTCAATAACTGCTCAAAAGCGCCAATAGATTCGCCAAATGCCGATGTGGTTTGGTAAGTGGTGAGTGCGTAATTATACAAGGCCTCTTCGCGTACTGTTTTGTTGAAATTGGTGCGTAGAGAAGCCTCGTAAGCCAATCGCGCATTATTTATGTCATTCAGTTTGATGTACGAATTACCCAAATGCAAATAGGCATTTTCGGTCATTTCATCTTTATCGGTTGTTACTTTGGATAAATACTGAACCGCATTTTTATAATCTTTCAATTGAAAATAAGACAGTCCAAGCAAATACATATCGTTTCGCAATACTTTTGGAAACAGTTTTTCGTAGCTTTTCAGATTAGTAATTGCCTTTTCGTAATCTGCTTTCCTATAAGCAATTTCGCCCATAATACGATAAATTTCGGCGTTGTTTTTATTGTTCGGATTGTTTTTCAATAAGTTTTCGCCCCGTTCATTCAATTGCTCATAATTCTTTTGGGCGTAATAAATTTGAATAATGTAGTAAGGCACAATATTTTTATACGCTTCTTCCTTTTCAATTTTCAAAAATTCAGGTAAAGCAGCCTTGTAATTTGCCAACGTATATTCAGTATAAGCATAATAATAAGTGGCAGATAAATCATATCGGGTTTTCATGCCTTTCAATTCCTTAAAAATAGGAAGTGCTTGATGGTAGTTTTTAGTTTCCAAACATGCAAACCCTTTGCAAAACATAAAATCCACCCGTTCTCTTTTATCAAGATTTTTATCAATTACTTGATTGAAGAAATTGAGTGCTTTTTTATAATCTTTCTTTTCATAAAGCAACATTCCCGACATAAGATTGGCGCGGTCGGAAAAAGGCGTATAAGGATGCTGCAGTAAATAGTTTTCCAGGCGCACCGCAGCATCTTCCTGTCGCAATTCGTAGGCATTGGCAGCCAAATAAAATTCAGCTTCCTGTATTTGACCTGCCTGAAATGGCTCTGTTGATTTCAAATACGCTTCAAAATTTCGGTACGATGCTGCATATTTTCGTTGCGTAAATAATTCTTTTCCTTGATTAAAAAGCACATCCGAGTTAGTGTATATGAGCGTGTGTTGACTAAAAATGGAACCTGCAAAAAACATTACCATCAAAATAAATACGATTATTTTTTTCATTCTATATTGGAAAAATAATTTATAATTCAAAATTAAACTCTAAAATACTACGTCTTAGATATTCCCCTTTGGTGGTTAGGATTCTTCAAAAACAATGCCACAGCTTTCTTGATAGATTTTAAACCAAAAAGTTCGGGATTTATTTCATTCAAAGGCATAAAAAAACATTCTTCCACATCGTCGGCAGCCATAATATTGTTCGTATTTTCTAATTTGCAGGCAAAAAACATATCAAGTGTAGGCACTGTCAATCCGCTATATTCGTACAGGTTGGGTAATGAAAATAAATAATTTACCTCAACTGCCTTTACTTGAAGCTCTTCGCAGATTTCCCTAGCCATTGCCTCTTCCGCACTTTCGTTGCCATCAACAAATCCACCCGGCAAATCCCATGTTCCTTTTTCGGGTTCTTTCCCTCGTTTGCAAACCAATAATTCTCCAGCTTCATTGAGAATAAAACCAGCTACAGCGGCCGAGGCATTCATATAAAATACAAAGTTGCATGCCCTACAGCGTTTCGATTTTTCATTATTCTGTATAAATTGAGCAGAGCCACAGGCAGGACAATGTGTGAATAATTTAGAAAATTCCATGTTAAATAATTAATAATGAGTAATAAAATAAATATTGGGAATATCCATTCTTATAGCCGAAATAATACACAAATATCACAAGAGTGTATTTATTTAAAATGATTAAACTCCACTAAGCGCAAAGATAACATTTATTGATGATTGGACAAAGAGTATGAAGGGGTGAAGTTGACTTTGCATGATTAATTCTGAATTTAAAACGGTAATGGTCAATTTTTATAATGTAGGAATTTGTTATTATTTTTTCATTTTTTTTGAAAAACATAAACAATAATCGTGTACGAAAAGATAATCATCAAACGAAAAAAACAATCAATTGTGATATTATATTTGTATGAAAATATTCATCTTGTTAGTAACTTTTAGTTAGTAGGTTTATTTAATTGCATTTAAAATGCTATTTTTGCAGAAAAAAAGAAGGCATGAATCGAAAATTATCTTTTTCAGTAGATGATGAGTTCAATGACATTGTAATACGTTACGAGCAATTCTTAACGGGAAAAGCTACAGGCTATTTTGACGTAGAGGAGTTGGAAAGTATTGTGGAGTACTATTTGCACCGAGGACGCACCAAGGAATGCTCGAAAGCGTTGGAGCTCGGATTGCAATTGCACCCAAACAATAACGCCCTAAAAACCAAGCGAGCTAAAATATATCTATTTTTGGGCGAAGATAATAAAGCGTCTAGAATTCTTGATAGACTTACCGAGACAAGCGACTATGAGGTAATTCTTCTGAAAATAGAAGTGCTTGTAAAAACGAATAAAATTAAAGAAGCACAGGTGTTGGTAAACCAATTATTGGCTGATGATTTAGAGGAAATTGACAATGTGTGTTTGGATATTGCCTATATTTATTTGGGCAATGCCAACTACGATGAGGCCTTGGACTTATTGGAACAGGGAGATATCAAAAACAAGAAAAATGTGGAATTGCTCTTCGAACTGGCTTTTTGTTATGAGCAAGCTGAGGAGTACCAAAAAGCAATAGATACTTACAATCGCATTTTAAATATTGATCCATACAGCGATGAGGCTTGGTTTAATATGGGTCAGGTTTATTTTACAATGCAGGATTTTCCGAAAGCACTAGAGGCGTACGAATTTGCACTTGCTGTTGACGAAAATGACTCTCTTACCGTTTTGCAGAAAGCACATGTACATTTTCAGCTAGACCAATTTGAGCCCGCCATTGATGCTTACCTGGAATACAAAAGAATGACTTCCAACGTGTGGCAAACAGAGATTTTTATTGGTGAATGCTATGAAAAAATGGAACGCTACGAAGAATCTATAGCCTATTACCGTCTTTCGTTGGAAGCACATCCGGAAAACTACGATGCCCTTACCGGCATAGGAATATGTCTGCTTGAACAGGAAATGTACGCCGAAAGTAAAACTTATATTGACCAAGCCATCGAATTAGACCCCGAAGCACCAGATGCATGGGTTTATCTGGCTGAGGTTTACATAGGGCTTGATGACACAGAAAAGGCTTTAGATGCCTACCAGCGCTCTATCAGTTTCGATTA
>JAIFKQ010000018.1:0-9079 GCA_020049515.1 Paludibacter sp.
GCACAGTCAGCCCCTCTGGGGCAGGATACTTAGTTTGCTTTAAATCAATTAAATAAACATATAATTACTGATTTATTGGGGTGCTGAGTAGCTATCGTAAATTGCGTTTACTCTTTTGTTTGATATGAGATTATACCCAATTAAAAAAAGCTATTAAATTCTTGTATTTGAGCATAATATGTACTTATATAACGAACCATTGTTCATTGATAAATGCGAATAATTAACGCAATGGCAGCATATATATCGACCCCGATATATTACACACATTTATCAACGACTCCATTCCTTGGTAATGGATAGGCGATGACATGAAAATATCGGATTTGCAAAGTGATATGGATAACGATTACCTTATGATTAAATGGTAACCGTGATGGAAAATACGGTGATGAACTGGATTTGATTGTGGATTAAAACAACACAAACAGCAACGGAAAAACTGATATGCAGGTGTTACCCATCTCAAGATAAGAAGACATTATTATAAAACGTTTAAAATCATTGTTAATCAGCATTTTACAAGAATAATAATTTCCTCAATACGAGATAAAAAGACTGGATAAATATCACAGATTGACCGATGCCACTGTTTCAACTACCCAGTCCTTAATATTGTATGTTTTAATAAAATATATTCCAACCCCTATCATGTTGTTTCTTCTGGTGATTCTTCTAGTGATTCCTCCGTTAATTCAGGTTCCTGTTTAATTTCCTGTACACCGGCTTCATCTTTTTTCACTTCTTTTTCCTTCTTTTTATTTTTTTTCTTTTTCTCCTTTTTTTCAGGTTTCTGAACATTACTCAATTCTATTTTTGCAATCTTTTTAGCATTTGATACTAATTCCAGAGTAAGTTCTTTTTCTTGATTAAGAACTTCTTTTTTAGTATCTAATTTTGTTTTAAGGATAACAATTTCCTTTTCCATTTTATCCACTTTACGAATAGACATTTCAAGTGCTTTAATAAACTCGACATCTTGTCCTTTCTTTTGTAAAAGTTCAGCATTGACTTTTAATTCGTTAACGAATTCGAAAGCTTTTTCAATGCTATTTTTTTTAAACTTTGTTTTCATAATAGATGATTTTTAAATTGAATTAAATTCTAGGCACATTACACTCTGTAAAAATAGTTGTTTTTTTTTATTTATCACTCTATTGTGTATAGTTATTTCTGTTTCAAATTGCATTATTTATTTAAATTCCCACCGTAATGACCACATTTCCCTTTTTGTGCCCTTTGTCCACATACCGATGAGCTTCTACAATTTGCTCCATGGGATAACGTTTGTCAATTATTGATTTTAGCTTTCCTGCTTCGCAAAGTGATTTCAAAAAGATAAGGTCTTCCACTTTTAACTTCAAATTGCTTGTCATAGAAAGAATGTCTATATAAATACCTGATTTTGTCAACGATTTTTTACGTTTTGAAGGTGCAATCTTGCCAACTGCATCAAATATAATATCGTAATTTTCGCCACTTAGAGTAAAATCTTCTTTGATATAATCAATTACTTTATCTGCACCAATCGATTTTAGCATTTTCAAATTTGTAGTACTGCAAACTCCTGTAACTTCTGCTCCAAAATACTTGGCAAGCTGAACCGCATAAGTGCCCACACTGCCTGAAGCCCCATAGATTAGCACTTTTTGACCCTCACGAATATTTGCTTTTCTAAGATTGAGCAATGCGGTTAATCCCCCATTTGGAACAGGGGCTGCTTCCTCGTAGGTCATATTGGCTGGTTTTAGAGCTACAATTCCATTTTCTGGCAAACAGCAATATTGAGCATAAGCTCCAAAATTAAATTCGGTGGAAGCAAAAACAGCATCTCCTTTCTTAAAAAGGGTAACATTTTTGCCTACTGCTTCAATTTCTCCAGCCAATTCCATTCCAAGAATTTTTTTTCGTGGCCCCCAGAAACCCAACATAATTCGCATCAAGGGCTTGAAAAAGAAATCTTTGACAGAACCTAATCCAGGTTCTAAACGCCGAACTTTAGTATCCCCAATGTGCACCGTTGTAGCATATACTTTTATTAGCACTTCATTGTCATTAGGAGTTGGTTTCTCTAGCTCAACAAATTTAAGAACTTCTGGCGGTCCGTATTTTGTACATATTACTGCTTTCATATTCTATTGATTATTAGTTTATTCATATAACTTTGTCTGTTATATTATGACTAAAAAAATATCATTATCATGGATTATAATCATTTTTTATAAATTCCTCGAACCTGAGGGAGCAATGCAACAAAAAGAATCGGGATGCTATAAAGCAAATAAAATGTTTGTAACCAACTGACAGCTTGCACATATATTGTTTCTACTTGTATCCAAATGATTAGGGCAAAAGCTATATAAATGCTAAATGACCATGCCCAATGCATGTCCTTGAAAAAATTAAAAAACTCGGCATATTTATTTGCAGGTTTCTTAAGTAATGCATATATCAAAACGGCAGGAGTAATCCCTAGAATTAAAAACAAAATTATACCTGGAACAAGAAAATTATTAAAAGGAGAATGTTCTAAAATTGATAACGGTAAACCACCAATTAATTTCCCTGATGGTGAAACAATTAAAGCCCCACCTCCTCCTATTGCACTCAAAGCAAGAAATGCCAATAAAATAATAAATAGATATTGTGCTGTTTTTGTTTTCATAACTTTTAAAATAATTTTCAGTAACTGTACGACCGTTATTTTGGTACACCTCCAAAAAACTTTTTAAGTGTATAATGGAATTTATGCAACCCTTCGGGCTCAGTAAACATAAAGATGCAATGGTTGTAAATCAGATTCACTTTATGAGCACTACATAAAGCAATTACTTCTGGTGTCTCCGATTTTTGTTGTACCCAAATATCCTTGATTCCTCTTTCTAAGGCGGCTTTTACTACGGTCAACGTTTGTACGGGATTGGTAAGTACCAATAAATTCTTCACATTTTCAGGAAGATCCGCAACTGATTTAAATTCATTTCGTTCAGTTTTATTTTCAGTGAAATTAGGATTAACGCTCAACACCTTATAACCTTTTTTTTGAAGATGCTCGATGGCTAAAGCACTAAAACTTTTTTCTTTACGGGAAGCTCCCGCAACAGCAATAACATTGCAATTCAGGAATTTGTCAATATTCTGTAATGAAATTATTTGCATACCATTTATCGTTTTAAATTATTTGTTCGATATAAACTGTTTATTATCCTTTTTACATATCAACTGCACAGCCCATTTGCCTGTTTGAGCTGATGGTGGCAAACCGCCTCCGGGGAACAACCATTGACCTGCCATAAAAAAGTTTTTAAGTCCGGGAAGCTGCATTTTCAGGGATTTCATCATGTTGTCTTTTGAAGGCATAAAACCTTCGTAAGCTCCATCTTTTACTCCGGTAAACTTAACATCTGTAAGGGGTGTTGCCACATCTATCACTTCAATAAATTTCGAAATGTCTGGATATATTTTTTCAAGACAGGCTGTAGCATCTTTTTGAATTAGTAGTTTTTCGGCTTTATACTTTTTTTCGTCCATGTTTTCCCACAATTTCCAAGGGCTATCGTATCGCAGTACAATTGCGGTTTTTCCTTCCGGTGCCATGGTGCTGTCGTATGCATAATTCATAACTGAATATCCGTTATCTAGTTTTGTTGACCCAATGCTCAATTCCTTGGCAATATTGATAATAATTGGGAATTCGGACGGTATTATTTTTTTTACCCCGAATGAAACCTGAACTATGGGCGTAAAAAGTTCCCAGTTTTTGTATGCAAAATCAATTTCTTTAGAGATATAGTTGGCATCCAACATATTGAATATCGTTGAGTATCCATCGGCTGCGCTTATTACGAAGTCGGCCTGAATGGTTGTTCCATTCGTTAACTTTACACCTTTTGCCACATTTTTTTCTGCAATTATTTTCTCCACCCTATTGTTGTACAATAGCTTACCTCCCAGTTTTATGTATTTCTCCACCATTCGTTGTGCCAGCGGGTAAGAACCTCCTTTGATATATCCTGCATTTTTTTGGTTGAACCAGCCCAGCATAAATATAAACGCCAATGCGGAGAAATCGCGGTTGCCGTACAATGAAAAGAAAACCGATTTAATTTTTTTACTTTTGAAATTCAAGGTATCGAAATACTCTTTACAAGTCAGCCTTCCGAATTTGCGTATGACATTAAATACCGGCAGCATTTGTGGTAATATCCTAATATAATCAATCGGACTTC
Organism: Paludibacter sp.; assembly: GCA_020049515.1. Classification (GTDB taxonomy): domain Bacteria; phylum Bacteroidota; class Bacteroidia; order Bacteroidales; family Paludibacteraceae; genus Paludibacter. Next base: position 4,230 of record JAIFKQ010000018.1, read on the forward strand.
GCAATTCAGGTGCCAATGTAAATGGCTCAATTAAGGCGCTTTTCTTCATGTCGTTACACATTCGTTGTATAGACGTTTTGTCCTCGGGTGATATTTCAATCAGGTATTTTTCCCAACGGTCGATATTGGAATAGATGATAAATTCATCTCCGTCGGCATCAATAATACGTGAATGAATATCGTGATCTATTATTTCTGTTTCGCTGTTAATTACATTTGTCTCTTTCCAAATAGCATTGAAAGCTCCTTTTGAAGTACCTACCAACCAATGCAAACAATAGTCAAAACGATACCCTTTGCGGTCCCAGGCGGTACATTGTCCACCTGCCACGTTGTGCATCTCGATGATTTCGGTATCAAAACCATTCATGGCAGAATAAATACCGGCAGATAAACCGGCAATTCCACCGCCTATAATCACTACTTTTTTATTCATTGCTCTCCTGTTTAACTTTAATAATGCGTTTAAAGAAAATACCAATCAAAATGCCAGCTACTATTAGAAACAAAAAATTGATGGTTATAGTTGCAACTTCAAATCTGTAACTCCTGTCAATTCCAAACAGGATTAAATACACGGAAAATGCGATACTACTCAAGACAAAGGGTGACATTAACATCCAGCGAATCGTTTTTTCCAGTCCATTGGAGGTCGAAAAAACAGGCGCTAAAAAGAACAGTGAAATACTCATGGTGATATATCCCAATTCCTCCAACGCAATAAATATTCCATGTCCGTTGTATTGAGTGAGTAGTGCAATCCCTTCAGTTTCTCCTTTCATCATACTGATAGGAATTACTGCAAATTGAATAAAGTAATCGGACAATAAAACCGTAGTGGAAATCAAAGCAAAAGCAACGCTTGTAAAACTAAATATTTTTTTCTCAATCTTTGCAACATAATGCACTGAAATGACAAATATCAAAAATGCAAAAAGCTGAAAAACTGCAACATACATCCATTGATAGTCTCTGGGGTAATAATTCAGCAAATCGTTGAATGGATATTCCATGCAGTTACCCGGGCAATATGGACCAGCTGGAGGGATGGCTATCATTGCAAATCCAAATGTAAGAATGGTAAGGATAGTCAATGATAATGAAGCATACAAACCGAATTTCGCTGTAATAATTTGATTGGTTTCCATATATTTGATTTGACCTATTTAGCGATGAAACAGCTAAAAATTTGAGCTGGTATTTTATCTTTATTGTTTTGGTATTTCTGCAATAATAAGTTTGAAATATCCACTTAAAAAACAACAAACCCACATGCTGGGTTCATTCAGCAAATGGGTTCTGTTCAAATATATAAATTATTCTTCAACATACGTTTTTCTCAAAATATAGTCGCTTATTTTGCAATACGCCCATGGGAAATAAATTCCGAAGGTAACGATGCAAAGTAGAAACTGTCCCCATATTTTAAGAAAATCAGCAGTTGTATCCAGATTGTAACCGAATTTCTTTACCAAACTATCTTTTCTGGCAACCGTTCTTTCAGCAAAATACTTAAACAACCTGAGTGAGGCAACCGGGGAATATACACCTAAGGTGATTACACTCAATGCTACCTGGATAAGAATTTGTTGTACCGATGGCCAAAATTCTGTTTCAAATTTTATTTCATACCCTTTAAAGGTTAAATTAACGCACCATTTGTAGAAGTAGTAAGCGAAGCTAACTAAAATCAGAATTATGGATACAATAGCAAAAAATAGCAACCCGATAACCCACCCGCTCATTTCAGGTATTTCTTTTTGCATAAGAGCATTCATAAATCCTCCAGATAAATTTCCAATAAACATTACACCACCTACCACCATCATGGGGATGATTAATGATACCAGAATAATGATAAACAAATCAGATCCCTTACCTTTGAATTCAAGATTATGTTCGCCCTGTTTTGCGTTTGTGGCAAAAAATTTATACATGTTGGTCAAAAACCACGGGCTATAAATACCGAATGTGATAATGGTCAACAGTAAATTGCTAATAAATAGCGACATGTAACTGCCGAATTTGGCGCCAAAAGTGAATACTTTTTCTTTAAATTCGACACCCTCAATAGTCATTTTATAGATGAAAAACAGAATAGCATATTCCACCACAAAAAGCAGAAGCGACAGTGCATTCAATCAAAGAATAGAACCCGCATGCTGAAAAATTTCAGTCATACCATTATCAACTTGTACCTTATTCAATTCCTGAATTTGATTTTGAACAATTGAAGAAGGAATAATGTAAAGAAAAATAAAGAGTAACCACACCGGTAATAATTTGGCACCTGTCAAATTAAATTTGAAGTAATTTTTCATATCACATTTTTTTTGATGAGTATTAAAAAAATAAGAAATACTGAAAATTAGCTATAATAGAAGTTGCAAAGTTATTCAATTTTTCATATCCAAAAATAAAGTTGACGTGAATTTGATGTGAAATTTGTTGTACTATAATAAACTTCAAAAAAAAACATCAATTTAAATAACGCGTTAACAATCTGTGTCTTATCTATGGTTCAAGGTATAGGTATTTCATATCAATAATCACCAATACTTATAAATTTTACTAAAAATTAAGTCGAACACCTCAATAAGAATGAGCACAATAATAATTATTTCAAGTGTACTATTTTCGCGATGATGCAATACTTCACGGAAATTATTCAAATTATCTTCAATAATTTTCAAATGATATTCAATTTCCCGAAAACGGGTTTTAAGTTCAAACGTTTTGGATAAACCATTATTTACATTTGACAAATATTCATTTTCCCAAACTATATCAGGAGCATCCAAAATATAGAGTTCGTCGATAATTTTGTTTTTAGTATTGAGCACTTTGCCAATAAATTTGAGCATTTCTCGTTTTGTAATGTCAATTTTCCCATATTTTTCCAACTGAGTTGTAAAATCAGTAACGGCAAACAACAATTTTTTTGATTCATCAAGATAATAATCCATTACTACCGAATGCCCAACATTCAACATGCAAATTTTGATAAGCTCATTATTGATTTCAGGCACATTGGCACTATTATACGAAAAGGTCAATGGCTTCCCATTTTCAATATTAATTACAAAGTTCTCTGTAAACCTTTTCGTGAAAGGTGTGGAGGCATAATTTTCGATAAACGAGATTATTTTACTTTCATCGATTTCAGAAAAATCGGCGAAAATAACTACTCCATAATTGAATACATATAGATAGGATTTTTCTTCATATTCGTAGAACAACTCGAACGATGACGATGAAAGTAATTTGCTAGTGAAATCATTTTTAAACCTTTTTATATCAATGCTTTCGGCAATTTGATAAGCTGTTATCTTTAACATAATTCTGTGTTTTAAAATAATTTTCAATGTCGGTAGAAATTGGGAATGAATAATTTTTTCGGGCTGATTTTAGTCATGCAAATATAGCAAAAGCAAATCCATTTAGTGTAAAACTTCCATATTATTATCTAAATATTCGTCTATTACTTTCCGCCGAGATAGGGTTCAAGTATAATGAAAAAAATAACACCCAAAATCAACACTTTCGCTTGTCAACTAAGAAGTGTTAGTATCAATTTAATCGTATATGAAATTGGGTTCCGAATCAATTTTGGGAATTTCACTTCAATCTGATTCGTTATTTCTTCTTTTCATTATCTATTCTTTCACTAATTTTACTGTTTAAATACTTGGAAGCAAAAGATTGGAATCCGCAGGAACATCTTCAAATACTTTATGGTCGAGTATCAGATTGCTTTTTTCTCTGGTTATTAGCATTTTATATCCAAATTCAATTTTTCGCTGCCCTTTCACCAGGATGCTTGTGTGTGGTTCGAATATAGAGAATAGTATATCTGCATTAGGCACATTTTCGTTCAGGATTTGTTGCCTAACACACATCTGGAATACTTTATCAAATGAAGCAAGAAATTCTGATAATTTGACAGCATGTTTGGTCGCAGGAAAGCGATTAACAGTATCTTTTGATTCAGCAGTAACTCCATAATTCAATCGTTTAATTATGGTGCTATAATCCTAATTTTTAGTGATATAACAAAATCACAAGAACACTTTTGTTATTTATATACAGACTCTAAGTATGCTGCAATATAATATTCTTTCTGTCGCAAAACGGTTTTCGGAGTATGAAACCTTGGGAGAATTATTTCGATCGGCAAATGCTGAAATTATCGAACTAACCATTACTGAACGTATATGGCTGATTATAAAAGAAATAATATCACAATTAGCTGATTTGTAAGACATAGATACCGAAGTGTTAATGGAAAAAACAATCACTTATAATCAAAGATTTGAAAAACTATTAAAGTATAAAAACCTTATGCAAGCAGGGTAATAGAGCTTGCGAAAGTTGAGTTTATAACTAAACAATTCAACAACTATATCCAATTGCATATAAAATTATAAAATATACAACTAAATATGTGCAATTGGGTACAATAAAATATGTTTTGCTACTTTTGTATGCAAAAACATATAATATACGAATAGAATCTCAGAATTTATCAAAAATAGACGAAAACAATTGAAGCTTACACAGGAGGAATTGGCGATGAAAGCAGGTGTAGCATTAACTGTTATTCGGAAAATTGAACAAGGAAAAGACAATTTGAGTTTGTCGAAAGTAAACCAGGTATTAAAGATGTTTGGTCATGTTCTAGGACCAGTAAGTGATAAATAGATATGAGACAAGCTATTAGACTTTATATAGATTAATTTTATATATGCTTGAAAATAACAAATTTACCACTATCCCGATAGCTATCGGGACTAAGGGCATGGAGCCCCTCCCGATAGCTATCGGGAAGCTATCGGGACACTAAGAAAATA
>JAIFKQ010000018.1:9114-55825 GCA_020049515.1 Paludibacter sp.
ACTACAATTGTTTCATTATAAAACATTTATGTTTTATACTTAGTGGTCTCTATTTTGTTTAAATTCAAACTTAGTGTACCTACGTGTACTCTTTGGTCTCCCGATTCTCGGGATGTTCCATTAGTGTTAAGCCTCTTTTTTTTAATTGCGTAGCAATTTAATCAATATAAACTCTATTAAAAATAAAATGAGCTCTTTCCAATAGGTTCGATTTTTATTATTGAAACGAAAGTATCATAAAGACACAAAACCTATAAAAAAACTCTTCTAAAGTAAACTCTTTGAATCATTCCGTTCATTTTTTTTTGTGAGCTTACTTAATTATTGGTATTATATTTGTATGTTTGTAAAATAAATTCTACAATGTATCAGTTCAATGAAAAAGACTATAATATTTTTTATTATCGCAACAGTATTTTTAACGATTATTCTGCTAGCGCAAAACTCTAAATTGCCAATTACCAAACGTTGGGAAATAGTTGCAGAACTTACCGAAAAACAATTGCCCGAATCGGCATTGAAAGAAGTGGAAGCAATTCTGGCACAGGCTCAAAAAGAGAACAATTCGGTGGAAGTGATAAAGGCATTGCTGTATAAAATGCGTTTTACTTTAGAAATAAATCCCGATGAAGCGCCTGCTTTGATTCAAGATTTTGAAACATTCACAGAAAAAAGCATCGCCCCCGACGAACAAGCTTTATTGCATTCTATGACCGCAGAATTATATACCCAATACTATCAAAGTCAGTCTTACATGATCAATCAGCGCACGGATGTAAAAGGCATTGTTCCTGAAGATATAAAAGAATGGACAAAAAATATTTACTTCGATAAAATTACAGGCCACTTAGCAGCATCGTTGGCAAAACGGGATGAATTACAAAAAACTGACGCTTTGAAATATGCTTCTTTGCTGGAAAAAGGGGAAGACAGCCGCACTTTGCAACCCACATTTTTTGATTTTTTGGCGTATCGCAGTATTGTTATTTTACAACAAATAGGGCAAACCACTTCCATCAAAAACCCGCTCGCAGATGTACGTATGTTTTCTGATATTGAACAATTTAGCATTTTGACCCAAGATACAATTTATGCTGGCTCCATTGAAAATAAAATTATTGAAACTTATCAACAGCTATTGGTTTTTCGGTCAAAAACTGGCAACGTTCCGGCATTACTCTTTGCCGATTTGCAACGCTTGAATTATGTGAAAGACCATACTGAAATTGGCAATTCCGACTCAATCTATTTGGTCACTTTAAACCGCTTGGAAAAACAATATTCAAACAACGAAGCAGTGGTGGAAGTGTTGGCCGAAAAAGCAAATTATTATCTAAACCATTCCGAAATAGAGTTTAACAAAAAAATTGCTTACGAAATATGTACTGATGGCTTGGATCGTTTTCCATCTTACAAACGCATCGAATTACTTAAAAACATTCAGGGAACAATAACGCAAAAAAACATTTCTATTAGCTATAATCAAGTTGCAAAACCCTCCTCTAACTTACAAATCAAACTCAACAGTAGCAATTCAGAGAACTTACAACTAAGTGTTTATTTGGTAAATGCAACTGCCAAAGAGTATTTTAGGTTCAAACAAAACCAACGAAATGTGAAAGAACTATATCCAAAAAAGAGCTTGATTGAAACATGCCAAATAGAAATAACTGCTGACAATAATTTTGGAAACGTAGAAACCGAAATTGTAATTAATACTGGCAGATATGGTATTTACGAGTTCTGTTTGGAAACAATAGGAAACGAAAAAGCAGAAGAGCGCGCAATTGGCACATTTACAGTTACCGATTTGTCCATCATTAACAGGACGAACAACTCGAAATTATCAAGCATTTATGTGCTCGACCGTCATAGTGGAAGGCCGCAATCGGGAGTGAAAGTTTCTATGTTTACTAGCAAATGGACTGGTAGTGGATATGAGATTGAACCGACTATAAAGCTCACTTCCAATAAAAATGGTTTGTGTCAATTTCCAATTATAACTCATTATTCCAATAATATTTTCTTTTTTGAAAAAGACAATGACAAGTTTTTTTCTACCAATTCCAATTCGTTTTTTAATGAGCAAAACAATTACGAAAACAAAGATGTGAACATTGGCATTTTTACCGACCGCTCACTTTATCGACCAGGACAGACATTGTTTTTCAAAGGAATAGTATATTCTGCTAATAAATCAAAGCAAGAAACTGTAGCCAGAGCAGAATATGAAATAACTTTGTTTGATGCCAACAATGAGAAAGTGAGTAGCAAAAGTTTAAAAACCAATGACTTTGGGTCATTTGCAGGTGAGTTTATATTGCCCGAAAGTGGGTTGAATGGTGCTTATCGTATTCAAGCCGGTCAGTTTTCTCAAACTATTTGGGTAGAAGAATATAAGCGTCCAACTTTTGAAGTGAAAATTGACAAACCAAAAGCAGAGGTCCGTTTTGGCGAAAAGGTAACCCTCACTGGCAATGTGAAGGCTTATGTAGGCTACAACATTAGCAATGCAAAAGTGAAATACCGGGTGATTCGCCGCACACATCTTTATTGCTGGTGGTGGAGCGAGCCCGATAAGGAAATTATCAATGGTACAACCATGTCCAAAGCCGATGGAACTTTTGAAGTTACTTTTATTCCCGAAAAAACGAAGAATGAAATTAGCACATTTCGCAATGATCAGTTTTATTCCTACACCGTTTATGCCGACGTAACCGACACCAAAGGGGAAACGCAGCAAGGGGAGCAAACGCTTTCTGTGGGTGATAAATCACTGTTTATTATGGCAGAAATTTCTGAAAAAATAGATAAAAAGGAAACGTTAAACATAGAGCTTAGCACCGAAACGTTGAATGGAGAAAAGTTAAATTCAACAGTAAAATACAGTCTTTATCGATTGGAAGCATCTACTATTTTTGTCGAAAAACTTGATTCAAAAACAATGCTGAAAGAAGCAGAAAAAGTAATTTCTGGAAGCTTTGACACCAAAAACAAAAAACTGAATTTGAATGTAAACAAATTGGTCTCAGGCAGCTACAAAATAGTATTTACCACGGCCGATGCAAACGGAGCAGAAGTAAAACTTGAACGAACATTTGTGTTGTACAGCAATGATGATAAACGTCCGCCAGTGAAAAGTTATGTGTGGTTTTTGACACCCAAAACTGAATGCGCGGTAGGAGAAAATGCGCAAATTATTTTTGGTACTTCTACCAAAAACTCCTCGGTTTTATACGAACTAATGCTAGGCAATTTGGTACTGGAAAGTCGCTGGATTTCATTTTCCGATGAAATAAAATCGTTCCAAATCCCTTTCAAAGATAGTTACGGTGCTGGAGTAACGGCAATGTTCACTTTTATGAAAGACGAACAATTGTTTACAGAGTCGGTGCAAATAATGCGAAAAGTTGTAGAAAAGAAACTGTTGCCAACCCTTAGCGTGTTTCGTGACAAGCTTAAACCAGGTGGAAAGGCGGAATGGACGGTTACAATTCCAGAAAGTGCCAACGGTAAAAACACTGCTGAACTGCTGGTTGCCATGTACGATGCATCGCTAGATGCCTTACGACCACATAGTTGGAACTTCAATCCTACCTTTCGCGAGGCTGTTTTATATTCCCCTCAATGGGCTGCAAGTGGGGTGATTACTGGTGGTGATTATGTTTCGATAGTGGATACTTTCTATAACATTAAAGAATTTCAATTGGACCAACTCAATTGGTTTGGATTGAGCTTGGTACATCGGTATTATGGAGGAGGACGTGGCCACATGCGTTTAAGTAGTGCTGCTACAATGTCAAAAAATAGTGTTGTATCGGATGTAATAGAGTTAAAATCTCAAACGGAGTTAACTATATCTGCCAATTCAACTACAACATCGGATGTGAAGAAAAATGACATGGAAGAAATTAAGAATGCTAACATAGAAAAGCCTATACAAATCCGTACCAACTTCAACGAAACTGCATTTTTCTATCCTCAATTGCGAACCGATAAACAGGGCAATATTAATTTATCCTTCACCGCCCCCGAAAGTTTGACACGCTGGAATGTGAAGATGCTGGCACATACCAAAGATTTATTTTTCGGACAAAATGAAGCACAAGTAGTGACACAAAAAGACCTGATGGTACAAATAAATTTGCCACGCTTTGTGCGTAGGTCGGACAAATTGGTATTGATTGCCAATATTATAAACACTTCAAACAATGTGAAAACGGCCAATGTGAAATTAGAATTAATTGATCCTGAAACTGGAATGTCAATAAAAATTAAAGACAGTGGGGTTCAGACGATAACATTGCCTGCTAATAAAACAAAAGCGATAAAATGGGATTTAGCCGATTTTTCCAACTACGAACTGGTAATTTGTAAAGTGGTTGCTAAATCAGCTACTTTCAGCGATGGCGAGCAAAAATACCTGCCGGTACTGCCCGATAAAATTTTAGTAACCGAGAGTCTGCCGTTGATTATTCGTGGCAATGAAACACGCACTTTTAACTTTGAAAGTTTATATAATAACGTTTCGACAGTTGATTCTAAAAGTCTGACGATTGAATTTTCATCTAATCCAACCTGGTATGCCGTGCAAGCATTGCCAACAATTGCTATTCCGGAAAGCGACAATGCAATTGATTATTTTACAGCTTACTATGTAAATAGTTTGGCAACATATATTGCCAATTCCAATCCAAAAATTGCTGCCACCTTCGACCGTTGGAAAAAAGCGGGTGGCAGTAGAGAGGCCTTAATATCCAACCTTGAAAGAAACAAGGAACTGAAAAATATGCTACTAGAAGAAACGCCTTGGGTGATGGCTGCCAAAGATGAAACGGAACAAAAAAAGCAGATTGCGCTGCTGTTCGACCTAAACATGCAAAAAAATCAAGCACAACAATACTTGGATAAATTGATAAGTTTGCAAAAGCCTTCGGGTGGTTTTTCGTGGTTCAAAGACATGCCCGAAAGTCGGTATATAACTCAGGAAATCATGTTGAATTTAGCCAGACTAAATAAGATAACAGGAACTGTTAACTACCAACCCGTTAACTATCTTGAATCAGCCATAAGCTCAGCTTTAAATTATTTGGATTTGGAGATTGCACGTGATTTTCAAGAACTGAAAAAGCACAATAAAAACTACGAAAAGGAGATGTGTGTAGGCAGTATTCAATTATTCTATCTTCATCTGCGCTCCGAGTATCCAACTATTCCTGTGCATGTTTCTGCCCAGGAGGCGCTGAGGTTTTATACAGCTCAATCTGAAAAATACTGGACCAGTTTTTCCCTTTATGGCAAAGCAATGATGGCTGTGGTAGCTAATAGAAATGGAAAAATCCAATTGGCAAATAATGTGTTGAAATCGTTAAAAGAAAATGCCATGAAAACAGATGAGTTTGGAATGTATTGGGCTAAAAACACATCAGGTTATTTCTGGAACGAACGACCAATTGCTGTTCAATCAGCAATTATTGAGGCCTTTACGGAAATTTCCAGTACCCAGTCTGACATTGAAGAAATGAAAATTTGGTTGCTCAAACAAAAGCAAACCCAGCGCTGGGATTCTCCATTATCAACCGTTAATGCCATTTATTCACTGCTGCATTTTGGCACCGATTGGCTTGCAAATACAAGCACAGCCAAAATTACGGTGGGTAATATACTTTTGCAACCACAAAGCGTGGAAGCTGGAACTGGCTATTTCAAACAGACCATTCCTAAGGCAGATATTGAACCAGAAATGGCGAAAGTAACTGTTTCGACAACTATTGACGGCATTACTCGGAGTGAGGCCGTCAATAAGAGCTCAATTGGCTGGGGAGCAATGTATTGGCAATACACCCAGGACTTGGACAAGATTTCGGCACAAAGCAGTCCGTTGAAAATATCCAAAAAGTTATTCGTAGAAAAGATACAAGCATCTGGCAAAACCATGATACCAATTGAACAAACAAAAATTAAAAAAGGCGACAAAGTAATCACTAGATTGGTGATAACTACCGATAGAAACATGGAATTTGTGGCACTCAAAGATTTAAGAGCAGCTTGTTTCGAACCCGTCGACCAGCTTTCGGGTACCTTATGGAAAGAAAATATATGTTACTACAAAACCATCAAAGATGCTTCTACGCAATTCTACTTTTCGTATTTACCAAAAGGAACTTATGTATTTGAATATGACCTATGGGCAAACAATAGCGGTGAGTTTACCAGCGGGATAGCTTCATTGCAATGCCAATATGCACCTGAATTTACGAGCCATACTGGAGGCGAAAGAATAAAAATTTGGTAAAGATGTAGGACATGCGTCTATTTTAACAAGGCACAGCATGTATCCGTTTGTAACAAAAACAGCCACTACTAAGTGGCTGTTTTTTTATTACATGTAGAAACAATTCACGACCCAAACCGTGCATCTAATACAAAAAAATGTCAAGCCGCGCATCTCTACGCTTCATTATAAATACTTTGCGTTACCAAACCAGCAATTGTCAACCCAAAAATGGCAGGAATATGCGAGGTAGTACCGTTCACTTGCGCTTTGAGGCTACACCATTCGTGATTCACCAATTCGGGATTACCCGGACCATTTAATATTTTGGGGCACAAACATTTATCGGTGCCACAGGATGCATTTTCGCCGGCATTTTCGAGCAATTCATCACTGTACACGCACATAAACTTTTTACTTACCACTGTTTTGCTCTGACGAATACGCTTGCGCAATGCTGCTCCCAGCGGGCAGCCATCCACATTCCAAAATTCAGAAACTTTTATGCGGGTTGGATCCATTTTGAGAGCGGCTCCCATGGACGAAAACAACACAGCTTTGGTTTGCGTGGCTTTATGGATTAAATGAATTTTGTTGGAGAAACTATCAATGGCGTCAACAATAAAATCGTAATCATCAAGTCCAAAACTATCGTGAGTTTCCTGGCTATAAATCATTTGCAGCGCATTGATGTTCGCCTTCGGATTTATTTCCAGTAAACGCTCTTTCAGCACTTCTGTTTTTACCATGCCCACCGTTTTGGTTGTGGCTAGTAGTTGTCTGTTTATGTTGGTAACGCACACCCTATCGGAGTCCACAATAGTTAAATGCTGAATTCCAGACCGTATCAAACTCTCTGCACACCAACTTCCTACCCCACCAATGCCAAATATAATAACACGCTTTTCGCGTACTTTGTCCATTTTACTTTTTCCAATCAACAATTCTGTGCGTTGGAAAATACCCTTTTCAATACCCATTTCTATTATTTACAATTCAAAAAAATTATTATTAGAAGACATAAAAATTGGTCGATTTCAGCTTCTCCAATTGTTATTTTCATATCTAAACCGCCGCAAAGATACTACCATTCTTACTGAAATAAAACTTTATTGTCTCATTGCATTTAAAATTGTGAATGCTAACAATTATACGTATTTTTGTGCCTACAAAAAAAAACTAGAATAAACATCTAAAAACTCAATATGATAGGAACTATCGTAAATGCTGGAGCAATAATAATTGGTGGAACCATTGGCTTGATACTTAACAAAGCAATACCCGAACGCATAAAAACAATTTATTTTCACGCCATTGGGCTATTTACTCTAGCCATTGGAATTAGTTTGGTTTACAACATGCAGCACATACTGATAGTGGTTAGCAGCCTAGCTTTGGGATCACTAATAGGTGAATGGTTAAATCTGGAGGTTGGAATCGAAAAATTAAGCAAGCTTTTAAAAATAAAATTTCAAATTGGCAGCGACAAATTCTCGGAAGGTTTAATTTCTGCTTTTTTACTTTACTGTATTGGTTCAATGACAATTATTGGTGCCATACAAGAGGGCACGGGCGGTTCATCCGATTTGCTATTCACCAAATCGTTAATGGATGGATTCTCATCTATTATCCTCGCCTCCGCCTTTGGAATCGGTGTTTTGGTATCTGCCATTCCCCTACTCATTTTTCAGGGCTCAATTACTTTATTAGCCATGTATGCAACTTCTTTTTTTACGCCCGAAACAATACAAGGACTAAACAGCGTTGGAGGTATTCTATTAATAGGACTTGGCATTAATATACTTGAAATAAAAAAAATACGCATTATGAATATGCTGCCATCTTTAATTGTGGTAGCTATTATATTGTGGCTTATCTAACTAAAAAAATGAACTACTTAACAGTATTTTTGTTTGAAGAATTATAAACATCTTAAAGAAAAACGATTGTATGAATAAACTTAAAAATGCTTTGCTTTTAACTCTTGTTGGTCTTATTTTACTATATGTAAATATGCCTGTAATCAATTATGGATTTGTTGGATTTCCTATGCTGTTGGGGGTTCTAGTTCTTCTGTGGATAGTACTGGAAAACCTGTCGAGCATCAATCAACTTGGCAATCAACTTGGTAATCAGCAAAATATCCAGCATTTACCAAAACTTAAATCAGCCAAAATACCCATAATTTTGCTATCCATACTTTTCGTTTATGCCACCATTTTACCGTCCATTAGCGGATGGGCATTATTCAGAAACAATGATTATCGCAATTTGATTGGAAAAGTAGAAATAGGAAAAGATTTGTCTAAACACATTGCACCCATCTCTTTAGACAAAATTCGTGTAGTAGATCAATCATTAGCCGAAATACTTGGAGATAAAGTACTTGGTTCACAGCCAGCGCTAGGTAGTCAAATAAGATTGGGAACATTTAATATTCAAAAAGTAAATAACGACCTTTATTGGGTTGCTCCACTTTTGCATTCAGGATTTTTTAAATGGCAAAAAAACATACAGGGTACCAATGGTTATGTAATGGTAAATGCTTGTAATGAGCGCGATGTAAAACTAGTACAAGAAGTAAATGGCAAGAAAGTGTTTATCAAATATCAATCCGAGGCTTACTTCTTTGACAATTTGGAACGTTATCTATATTTTAATGGATTCTGGAACGTGGGGTTAACCGATTATTCGTTCGAAATTGACGATGAAGGAATACCTTATTGGGTGGTTACAAAATATAAGAAAACCATTGGCTTTAAAGGCGATGAGGCGCAAGGTGTAGTGGTTTTGAATGCTCAAACTGGCAGTATCAAGGAATATGACATTGCAAATGCACCAAAATGGGTGGATAGAATTCAACCCGCCAATTTTATTGAGAACCAATTGAACGACTGGGGACAATATGTAAAAGGTTATTGGAATTTTTCTAATGAAGAAAAACTTCAGATTACGGAAAATGTTTCATTAGTATATGGAGTTGATAACGATGCATATTGGTACACTGGCCTAACCTCTGTTGGTGCCGACGAATCTACGGTAGGGTTTGTATTAGTAAATACTCGTACAAAAAAAGCAATTTGGTATAAGCAAAGTGGCGCCACTGAATTTGCAGCTCAAAACTCGGCCAAAGGAAAAGTGCAAGAAAAGGGATTCTATGCCTCACTACCTATTCCTTACAATATCAACAATATACCTACCTATGTTATGACACTTAAAGACAATGGAGGATTAGTAAAAATGTATGCCATGGTAGCCATAGAAGACTACACGATTGTGGGAGTTGGAAATAATTTACGCGAAGCATTAATGGCATATAAAAATGCTTTCAATACCACTGGAAACAAAATTAGCGTAAAAAGCAAATCTGAAAAACTAATCATTAAGTCTGTTATTTCTAGAATAAATGGCGATGTGAAAAACGGAAATACTTATTATTATTTCACCCTAAAAAATAGTACAAAAGTGTTTATTGGTTCTTCCCAAATATCAAATGACTTTCCTGTATCTACTGTTGGCGACAGTGTACTCGTATATTATGACAATGATAATCAAGAGATTATTGATGTTTCATCGTTTAAAAACAAAAATGTAGGAAAATAACAATTCGGAATTTTTTTTCGTATCTTTTTATAAGACCTTCTCAATTCCTTAAAAAAACAAAGGAATTGTAGAAGGTTTTATATTTTAAGCCCTATTATAAATGTGCACTCATTTATATATATAAAAACAAACTAAAGTTATTGGTACAAAGATTACAAAATCAAATTCTTAAATTTAAAAACGAATTTCAACCCTACCATTTTAGTGATAAATTTACATTTTCAATGCAGGTTTGATTCTCAAAAAAAAACGTTGAAACTATTGATCTAAATGTGCTATAATTAGAATAAGAAAATCAACAACATTTACCACTTAGAACATACCCTACCGATAGTATATCCTACTGACCCGATTCCTGTATAATAAAATTCTCCACAACATCAAATAATGAAAACACAACATAGAAGAATAATGAAAGATTCACTTAGAGACACATGCCATATACTGCACATTATCAATAACTTGTAAAATAAAAACTGCATACTTTCAAAATGCTACTACCTAAAAAACAAGAAGAGAGTCATGTCAATGCACTCACAATTAGGGTTTTCACTAATAATTTTTTAGAGTTTTGACTAATAGAGAGGTACGTGCGATGCCCTACCTTTGCATAATGGAAAACCATTATAGAAATTACAGTTAACAATTTCTGAAAGTTTTTTCTGAAAGAAATTTATTGTCCTAATAAAAAAAAGACAATTAAAACTCCAAAACTAAAGAAAACCATTATTGATATTTATAAATCGAACTATTAAAAAAATTACAATTATGACTGACAAAGAAATTATTTTGGAATACTTAGAAGGTGGTTCAAACGAAAAATTAAGTATGAGAGGTGCCAAATTATCAAACATGTTTTTGGTAAAAGTTAATTTAGCCAATGTCGATTTATCTTATGCCGATTTATCGGGAACAAATCTTACCAAAGCAAATCTATCAGGAGCTAATTTAGTTGGAGCTAATTTAAAAGATGTGAAACTAAGAGGCGCAGATTTGTCTAATGCCAATATTTCGGGAGCCAACCTTTCCGGAGCTAATCTTACACGGGCAAAATTATCCTATTCAAAATTGGTAGAAAGCAACCTAACAGATGCAGTTTTTACAGGTGCCAATATGGTGGAAGCAAATCTTATGTTTGCTAATTTACATAACACAAATATGATAGGCGTACACTTAGTAAAAGCAGAACTTTCATTTGTTAATTTATCATCAGTTAACTTATCAAGCGCCAATTTAGCAGGGGCTTATCTTTGTGATGCAACTATGTGTGGTACAAATCTTTCGGGTGCAGAGTTATTTTATGCCGATTTAACTGGTGCGAATCTTACCAACGCAAATTTATCAGGAGCTGACTTTAGTTATGCCAATTTGAACGGTGCAAACTTACAAGGAGCTAAACTTTTGGACACAGTATTATTCACTGTTGACAAGAACTTAACAAAAAAATCGGAACGGATGCTTGTGGATAAGGTTGTATAGGAGATTTAAAATTCACAGCAAAGTGCCAAACAAACTTATCAGCTGAATTTAAGTAATTTAAATTCAGCTGATTTTTTTTTATTAATTTATATGTCACCATTGATTTAACCATTAGTATTTAAAACCAATGTAACAAACCTCTAAATAAAATGTGATAGTTTTGATCAAAACTAAAATATCTGCACACTTTAGGTCAAAGTGTGTAATTATTTTATATTTTTGTGCCTTATAAAATCAAATTCGCAAAAAAACAACTAAAATGATTCAAGAAAACTTCATACGTTTATTTGAGGACGGATTTCGCAAAAACTGGGAATTGCCTGCCTTTAGTGATTACGACGAAAGCACTTCATATACATACGAAGAAATTTCGCGCAAAATTGCAGCACTGCATATTCTTTTTGAACAATGTAATTTACAAGTCAACGACAAAGTGGCACTAATAGGGCGCAATAATTCCAACTGGGCAATAACTTATTTGGCAACAGTAACTTACGGTGCCATTATTGTGCCAATACTTCAAGATTTTAATCCAAATGATGTACATCATATCACCAACCATTCAGAAGCGACATTATTATTTGTGGGAGATTCAATTTGGGAAAGCCTTGAAGAAGAGAAATTTACTAACGTAAAAGCAGTTTTTTCACTAACTAATTTTAGCTGTATCACTTTATTGAATCAAATAAAACATAATTCAGAAAACGATACTGAGCTTGAGGAAAGATTGAGTGAAAAAATACTTGATATATCAATCCTAAATTTTGATGTAATCAATAAACTATTTGACGAAAAATACCAGCATGGTTTTCATCGCGACAGCGTGCGATACGCCAACAAGCCAAATTCTGAAATTGTATCCATTAATTACACATCGGGTACAACTGGATTTAGCAAAGGTGTAATGACTAGTGGTAATGCATTGGCTGGAAATATCACTTTCGGATTTAGAACAAAATTGGTTGCGCCACAATATAGAATCGTGTCATTTTTACCCTTAGCACATGCTTATGGGTGTACTTTCGATTTCCTAACAACCTGCTGTTCTGGATGTCACATACATTTTATTGGTAAAACTCCTGCAGCCAAAATTTTACTGAAAGCATTTGCCGAAATTAAGCCAAACGTAATATTTTGCGTCCCGTTGATAATTGAGAAAATTTACAAAAAACAGATTCAACCTTTGCTTGCAAAACCATCCATGCGCTGGGTGTTAAGCATACCATTTTTAGATCAACCCGTACTAGCGCAAATCCGAAAAAAAATGGTGGATGCATTTGGGGGTGAGTTCTCGGAAATTGTCATTGGCGGCGCACCTTTAAATGCAGAAGTTGAGGAGTTTTTTCACAAAATCAAATTCCCTTTTACGGTGGGATATGGCATGACAGAATGTGCTCCACTAATTAGCTATTCGAACAATAAAGATTTTATCCCAAAATCGTCAGGAAAAATACTAGATACCATGGTAGCGAAAATTTTACAACCCGACCCATTAACTGGGATAGGTGAAATCTGCGTACGTGGCGAAAATGTAATGCTGGGATACTATAAAAATCCAGAAGCAACCGCTCAAATACTCGACCAAGATGGGTGGTTACATACAGGTGATTTGGGGACAATAGATAATGAGGGAAATATTTTCATTCGTGGAAGAAACAAAACAATGATTTTAAGCGCAAGTGGACAAAATATTTTTCCTGAAGAGATAGAAGCACGACTCAATAATATGCCTTATGTGTTAGAAAGTCTGGTGATAGAAAATAACGCTAAATTAATTGCACTAGTTTGTCCCGATTATGAAGCGGTGGATTTAGAACATATAGACCAAAAACAGCTTGAAGTTTTGATGGAAGAAAATCGAAAATTACTCAATACGCTAGCAGCAGGATACGAAAACATATCTAAAATTAAGCTTTACCCACACGAATTTGAGAAAACACCTAAGAAAAGTATAAAAAGATACCTTTATTCATCAAATTCACAAAGCAGTAAACAAGCTGATAATGAGTAAATATGAATACAATAAATGGTATATAAAAATATATTGAAAAAAAAAAGAATAATTATCAATGCAGAACAAAAAAAGGATGTATCTTTGCAGCGATTTTGAGAAACAAAATTAACATGTTAAATTATTAAAGTTTAAAGTAATGAAAAAAGTATTTTTGTTTTGCGTTGTAGCTTTGGCTTTCGCATCTTGTGCTCCTAAAGCAGCTGAAGAAGCTCCTACAGTTGATTCTACAGCAGTTGTTGCTGTTGATACAGTTGTTGCTGATGTTGCTGTTGATACTACTGTTGCTGTTGACACTACTGTTGCAGCTATCTAATTAGTGACGTAAATTTTTATATTTACGAATAAAAGTCTGTTGGAAACTATCTAACAGACTTTTTTTGTTTTTTTAGTTTGTAAAAAAGCAGAATCTAGAAATTAAAGTCAGCAACATAAAATTGTTTTTTTAATTTTTAAATGGAAATGGAATATACTAATATCTAATCAGCATATAAAAAGTGAATTTCATTCTAACTTTGCACCAATAACATTATATCAAGGGACGAAATATAGATTTGTGTGATAAACAAAGTACAATTTTCTGCAATTTTTTAAATACCTAAAACTAAATCACAAATAAACAATCCTATTATATAAATCAATTTGATGCAAAATACTATTTCGGTTTATTTAAGATTATTCATCCCTGCTGTATTGTTTCATTTAAAATGATGTTTAATGTTATATTTCTTAAAATTAGCAGCACACATCATCACACAGAATATATATTCTCGTCAGTTTCTTATTACAAATGGGATTTTATATTCTAAAACTAAGGAGTATTCAATTGAAAACACACTTCGCACAGGATATTAACTATAAAATAGTTGCAAAGAGGTTTCATAAATGCTGTATTTTCATCTCAACAACAAGAATTTCTGTTTAAAAACAGAAAAAAGAGTGAACAATAAGACCAAAAGCAGAGAAAAACTCTTAAAAATGCATCAAATTGAAATAAAATTAAAAATAAACCGATAAATACTAATGTGGAATAAAAAAATGCAGTATCTTTGTATCGATTTTGAATTGCAAAACAAACATGTTAAATTTTAAAACAAAAGTAATGAAAAAAGTAATTTT
This sequence comes from Paludibacter sp., assembly GCA_020049515.1. Classification (GTDB taxonomy): domain Bacteria; phylum Bacteroidota; class Bacteroidia; order Bacteroidales; family Paludibacteraceae; genus Paludibacter. The sequence continues at coordinate 23,601 of JAIFKQ010000018.1, forward strand.
ATTTTTTGTGGTAGCTTTGGCTTTCGCATCTTGTGCTCCTAAGGCTGCTGAAGAAGCTCCTACAGTTGATTCTGCAGCAGTTGTTGCTGTTGATACAGTTGTTGCTGTTGATACTACTGTTGTAGATACTACAGTTGCTGCTCAGTAATTAAAGCTATTGCATAAAAGCAATGAGTTTAAAGTCCGTTATTTTTTATAACGGACTTTTTTTTTGAGAAAAAATGCCAATCCATGCATTTTTTGTACCTTTGCAAATCAAAATTTTAAAAAGTTGAATATGTTACGAATAGCAGTACAGGCAAAAGGAAGATTATACGAAGAAACAATGTTGTTGCTAACCGAATCGGGGATTAAACTAGAATCCGGAAAGCGTTTGTTATTATTACCTTCTCGCAATTTTCCATTGGAAGTTTTATTCCTTAGAGATGATGATATACCTCAATCTGTGGCAGATGGAGCAGCGGATATAGGCATTGTAGGGGAAAATGAATTTGTAGAAAAGAAAAAAAACGCAATAATTGTAAAACGATTAGGGTTTAGTAAATGTCGACTTTCGCTGGCTATACCCAAAGAAGTTGATTATAAAGATATTTCATGGTTTAATGGCAAGGTAATTGCGACTTCTTATCCAGTAATTTTGACAGATTTTTTGCAAGAAAAAAACGTTAAGTCTGACATACATGTAATTACAGGTTCGGTAGAAGTAGCACCTAGCATAGGATTGTCGGATGCAATTTTTGACATTGTGAGTTCTGGAAGCACGCTCATTACCAACCACTTAAAAGAAGTGGAAGTTCTAATGAAATCAGAGGCATTGTTAATTGCCAATCCATCAATATCGGAAGAAAAACAAGCCATACTCGACGAATTATTATTCAGAATAGAGGCTGTGCAAATGGCGGAAGGAAAGAAATATGTGCTTATGAATGTTCCAACCGAGAACATTGACAAAATTTCAGAAGTATTACCGGGCATGAAAAGCCCGACTATTTTACCTTTGGCCAAAGAGGGATGGAATTCTCTACATGTAGTTATTGAAGAAAAAAAATTCTGGGATATTATTGGAAAATTAAAAGCACTGGGGGCAGAAGGTATTTTGGTAATTCCAATAGAAAAAATGATATTATAATAATATAAACGAAGATTACACGATAAAAATAACCTAGTTTTAAACGTTTTATCTATTTGTTGTTAATGACTGAATTATGAATTTGTGTATAGATCAAGGTAATTCAAGTACCAAAATAGGTGTTTTTGATGCAGATAATTTGATTGATGTATTCGTTTTGGATATATTGGATTTGACTAACACAAGGAAAATACTTAACAACTTTACAATTGATAATTGCATAATGTCAAGTGTTATTAATGACAATGATGAATTGCTCACTTATTTGAAAAACAACATTTCTAAATTTATAAAATTATCTTATAATACTTCTATTCCCATTCAAAATAAATATGAAACTCCACATACGTTGGGCAAAGATAGATTGGCAGCAATAGTTGGTGCTGCCTATCTAAAACCAAAACAAAACATATTGGTTATAGATGCTGGCACCGCTATTACTTACGATTTTATTGATGACCAACAAGTATATTGGGGTGGCAATATTTCGGCTGGTATTAATTTACGTTTGCGGTCGCTACATGAATTTACGAAAAAATTACCATCTGTAGAAATGACTATTGACAGTCCGCTACTTGGTAATAATACCAAAACAGCTTTAATATCTGGAGCATTGTACGGAATTGTTTTTGAAATGGATGGTTATATATATAACTTAAAGAATAAATATCCACAGCTTTCTACTTTTTTAACAGGAGGTAGCACTTTTTACTTTGATAGAAAGCTAAAAAACACCATCTTTGCAGAAAAAAACTTAGTGTTAATCGGGCTAAACCGCATCCTTCAATATAATGTATAAAAACAAAGTCTTATTTCTTGTAATTTCGATTTCACTTACAATTCAATTTGCTAACAGTCAGAATAATACAAACTCACCCTATACTCGATTTGGATATGGAGATATTAGCGATAATAATACTGGAGAGCAAAGAGCTATGGGGGGTGTTTCAATAGGATCACGCTCACAGTTTAGCATTAACAATGTAAACCCTGCTTCCTATAGCATTGTTGACAGTACTACTTTTATGTTTGATATTGGAAGTTCGGCTTTGATTTCACGTTTTTCGGATGGAAACAAAACAAAAGCTACTACTAATGCAAATTTAGAATACATAAATATGCAATTTCCATTGTCAAAAACAGTTGGATTTAGTGCGGGATTACTACCATATTCATTTTCGGGATATAATTTTTATACTACAGGTCAGACCACAATTTTATCTAACACTACTCCCACAAACCTTACCTACACAAAACTTAATAATGGCTCTGGCGGCTTTAGTCAAGTTTATACAGGCTCATCTGTGAATTTTTTCAACCATTTATCAATAGGTGTAAATGCATACTATATGTTTGGGAACTTAAATAATTACAGAAGCATTAATTTTTCCTCCACAAATATTACGGGAGCTACTCAAGCAAATTCTATTGAGGTAAAAAACTTTCGGTTTAGGTATGGTGCGCAATTTTACAATACATTTGAAAAAAAACATGAACTTACGCTTGGGTTCATTTTTGAACAAAAAGGAAAACTAAACGGTAACTATTCTCAAATTACCACTGGAGTAACTACAGATACGACTACAAACTCATTCTCAAGCTCGGACTTTGATCTTCCAATGATGTATGGAGTAGGATTAAATTACACATTTGATAAAAAGATTTCGGTAGGAATGGACTATTCTATGCAAGAATGGTCAAAAGCAAAATATTTTGCTAAAACCGATAGCTTAAGCAATCGTTCAAAACTGGCCGTAGGTATTGAATATACTCCAAATCCTGTAGGACGAAAATTTGCAGATAGAATAAGATATCGTGCTGGCTTTAATATGAGCGATACCTATTATAAAATAGACGGTTTGAAGCCAAATAAAAACTTTGGCATAACTTTTGGTTTAGGCTTACCGTTACGAAACAGCAATACTGTAATAAATGCAACATTTGAATATGGCAAAATTGGAGGAGTGAGTAAACTTAATGAAGATTATTTGAAGTTCACATTCAATGCAATATTCAACGAACATTGGTTCTTTAAACGCAAGCTTTAAATATTGGCGTATTATCAAAACAAAAAGGAATCAAGCAACAAATGGAGTAAACTACTGTCAACAACAAAATAAAGGAGAATACAAATAATCAATTTCAAAACAAGATGAAAACGAAAGCATTTTCCTTTCTATTATTAACATTAGTATTATTTACTAATCTTTTTGCACAAAAAAGCTCTAAAGAGAAAGCAATTTCGACTGAACAAACACCAGCAGCAGTAACTGCATCGACAAATGAAGATCCAGTTATTACAGAAGATTGTCTAGTAAATATAAGCCTATTCAACGAATCTGCGAAGAACAAGCAGTTTGCCGATGCATTTAATCCTTGGTTTGCAGCTTATAGAGATTGCCCTAATGCCAACAGAGCAATTTATAGCAGAGGAAGAAACATATTGCAGTGGAAATTAGGACAGGCAAAAGATGAGGCCACCTATAAATCTACTTTTGATTTATTGATGGGAATGTATGATAGTAGAATAAAATACTTCGGAAATGACCAACGCTACCCTACTGATTGGATTTTAGGTGTTAAAGCCTTAGATTACATTACGTTTTCAAAAGGTGACAGCTTAAAAAATTCGGCTTACGGTTGGTTGGAGCAATCAATAAAGGGATTGGGTGAAAACTCTGAACTTGAAGTTCTCCGTCAATTTGTTGTAATATCTACATTTAAGTTTAAAAACGACAAAAATCACACCGAGAAGTACATTGCCGATTACTTAAAGTCAAATGACATTTTAGAGCAAAAGGGAAAAAATCCAGATACAATTAAAGCAAATTTGAGTTTGCAAATGAAACAAAGTTTAGACTTTCTTTTTGCTCAAAGTGGCGCAGCCGACTGTAAAACCCTAGATGGAATTTACGAGGAAAAAATAAAAAGTAATTTAGCAAATTTGGATTACCTTAATAATGTTGTAAGTTTCTATAAACGTATTCGATGTACTGAATCTGAAGTCTATTTCTCAGCCTCAGTAGCAGTACATAAAATTCAGCCAACATCAGAGTCAGCTAATGGTTGCGCAGAAATGTCATACAAAAAGAAAGAATTTTCTAAGGCTATTGCGTATTATGATGAAGCTACAAAATTATCGACAAACAATAACGACAAAGCCGATTTTCAATATAAAATAGCCCAAATTTATTACAGCGAGTTGGATAACTATCAAAAAGCCAGAGAGTTTGCGCGAAACTCATTGGATTACAATTCTAAAAATGGAAGTCCTCATATTTTAATTGGCATAATGTATGCAAATTCGAGAGGTATATATGACGATCCTATTTTGTCAAAAACTATATATTGGGCTGCAGTAGATAAATTTGTGAAAGCCAAACAAGTTGACCCAAGCTCTGCTGCAGATGCAGATAAATTAATTCGGACATATAGCAAATTTTTTCCATCTAAAGATGACATCTTTTTTCAACCCGACTTACAAGCAGGAAAATCATTCTTTGTAGGTGGATGGATTGGTGAAAGTACAATCTGTAGATAAATGTTTTTTTTAGTTTTTAATTCATAGTCATTATAAGTACATTAATTTGAAATCGGGTTTGAAACGCATTTTCCTTTTAGGCATAACAGCTACTCTAAATGTAGTTGTTGTGCTTTTTATCACTGCTTGTAACAAAGTAGAACCAGATAAAATTGAAGCTATTAAAGATAGATCAGGAATGCCAATAATACATGCCACCGAAATCACAACACTTATTTCTGATTCCGGAGTAACTCGTTATAGAATTTCAGCTCCAGAATGGGATGATTTTGATAAATCTGATCAACCACACTGGGAGTTTAACAAAGGTATTCATTTGGAAAAATTTAACCTCGATCTAAAAGTTGATGCCAACATTCATTGTCAATATGGGCGCTTCAACAAAAACGAACAACTTTGGGAATTGCGAGGAAATGTAAAAGCCACAAATTTGCAGGGTGAACTTTTTGAAACAGAGCAATTATTCTGGAATCAGCGCGAGGAGCGTATTTATTCAGATAGTTTGATAAAAATAACTCAAGTTTCGCATATTATTACTGGTATAGGATTCGAATCGAATCAATCAATGACTAAGTATCTGATTAAAAAGCCACAAGGTATTTTTCCCATAAGCGAAAATGGAGAAACGAATACAGCAACTATAACCCCTAACCCCTAAAGGGGAACTATGCAAGTATAGATTCCTAATACCTTGCCAATAGTTAATTCAAACAAAGGTTGAATGCAATCTAGAATTTTTATTTTTACTAATAAGTCTTTTGTAATTTTCAACTTTCAATTCCTAATATTTTAGATTTTCAGTATATTAAAACCCAAGAGTTACTAAATAAAAAAAGCTTATTCTAAATTAGAATAAGCTTTTTTTATGAACAAAATGTTTCACTATATATTTGTAATTCGTTTAATTTCTTCAATCATTGCCTGAGCAAAAGCATCGGCCTGCTCTGCAGTTGCTGCTTCAGAATAAATCCGTATTATGGGCTCTGTATTTGATTTCCGGAGATGAACCCAACCAGTAGGGAAATCAATTTTTACACCGTCAATATCATTAACCTCGTATTGTTTGTACGATCCTTTGACAACAGCCAAGATACCATCTACATCAATGTTAGGTGTAAGCTGAATTTTATTTTTAGAAATAAAATACTCAGGGTAAGTTTTTCGTAATGCGGAAACTGTCTGTTTTGACTTAGCCATTAGTGACAAAAATAATGCTATTCCTACCAGAGAATCTCGTCCGTAATGACTTGCTGGATATATTACACCACCATTTCCCTCTCCACCAATCACCGCATTTGTTGCTTTCATGGCAGTTACCACATTCACTTCGCCTACCGCAGCAGCTGTATAAGTGCATCCGTATTTATTAGTTACATCCCTCAAAGCACGTGTGGAACTAAGGTTTGACACCGTATTTCCTGGCGTGTGTTGCAACACATAATCAGCAATTGAAACAAGCGTATATTCTTCTCCAAACATGCTTCCATCTTCACAAATAATTGCCAAGCGGTCAACATCAGGGTCCACAACAAAACCGACATCTGCCCTACCCTTTTTCAATAATTCAGAAATATCGGTCAAATGTTCTGGAAGTGGTTCCGGATTATGTGGAAAATGTCCGTTTGGTTCGCAGAAAAGCTTTTCAACTTTGTTTACACCTAAAGCTTCGAGTAATGCTGGAATTACAATTCCGCCAACGGAGTTTACACAATCAATGGCTACGCTAAAATTAGCTGCCTTGATGGCTTCTACATCCACCAATTCGAGTGCCAACACACTTTCAATGTGTTTTTGTGTGTACGAAGAATCTTCTGTAAGTTTACCTAAATCATCAACGCCCGAAAATATAAAACTCTCTTCGGCAGCTATTTTCAATACACTTTCACCTTCCAAGGCATTCAAGAACTCACCTTTTTCATTCAATAATTTTAGTGCATTCCATTGTTTTGGGTTGTGGCTTGCGGTAAGAATTATTCCTCCAGCAGCCTGCTCCATTGTAACAGCTAATTCGGTAGTAGGCGTAGTAGCTAGCCCAATATTAACTACATCGAAACCCATACCCAGCAATGTGCCAATAACCAGCTGATTAACCATTTCGCCTGAAATGCGTGCGTCTCGACCCACAACAATTTTTTTGGATGCAACAAGTTGACTTGCTTTTATTTGTGTGGCATAAGCTGCCGTAAATCGAACAATATCCAACGGATTTAAACCGTCACCGACAGGGCCACCTATAGTGCCACGAATACCTGAAATTGATTTAATAAGACTCATAATAGGAAAAGTTTGAAGATTTGAAAGTTTGAAGATTTGATTCTCTATTACTATTGGGAAAGTGAAATTTATGTTATTTTTCAATTTTAATTTTTAAATCATATCCCATGGGGGTAGCTGGACTCCAATTATCTTTAAACCCAATTTTTGAATGTACAATTATTTTTGCCTCCGAGTTATTGTATTTCATATACTTAGCCGCTTCATGAAATGCTGTACACATTTGCGTTAAATCGCCATACGTAAAATCCAAGGTATAACCGCCATCATCAAGAATGGAAGTATGTCTGGTAGTATCGGAAACCTCAGTCAAGGTATATTCTATATATCGAGGCACAATTGTGTTATTAAACTCAAGCGTATCCTCTCCTTCACCAGCATTAGACAAATGAAAATATAAGCCAGAAGAGGTGAGCACATAATCATTTACACCCCAGACTTTATCTGTAGGAAAACTAGATAATACATTAATATTGTTTCGGGCAATAAAATCTGAGATTAGATTTTGCTCCAGTTTTAACTCTTTTGCATACGTAGTATCGTTACAGGAAGTTATTAAAAACAAAGAGCAAAATACTAGGATAATCAAATAACTTATTCGGTTCATTTTAGTAGTTTATTTATTTACAAATATCCGACAAAATTCCGGATATTAAAAGTTAAGAATAAAGATATGTATTTAATAATGAATAAATTAAAACTACCTAAAATAGTTACACAACACTTATTACTTATTCACTTTAATAATGTAAATCAGTGATTTATAAGGAGGTACATTCTTTTTATCTCCAGTCATTCCAAAGCCCAAATACCACGGTATAATAAATGTTGCACTATCTCCTTTACTTATAAGTTTTAAACCTTCTTCTAGCCCAACTACAATTTGCTTTTGACCCACTACAAGTTGTATTTCAGATTGGTCCACCAGTTTTCCATCCAAAAAAGTCAATTGATAAGAAAATTTACATTTATCCTTATCTTTGATAAATGCATTTGAAGATGTGTGGTGTATTTTATACCAAAATCCTAATTCACTTTTTTTAAAAGATTTATCATTACGAACAAATTGATACAAAACGCTATCTTCTCTCAAAGCCAATTTTTGATTAATCATCAGCATAGAGGTCACATTTTCGTCAATTAGAATACCCTTATTAGACGGCAGTTGTGGCGATTGTTTCACACACGACAACAAACTAAAAAAAAGAACAAAAAAACAAAGTTTGTATTTTTTCATTTAGGTAAATTGCTCGAAAGAATTAAAATAGCCATAATTATTATCTAATATTGGCAATGCTGATAATATCTGAGAAAACACCTGCAGCTGTTACACTGGCACCTGCTCCATAGCCTTTAATCATCATTGGATACTCATTATAACGTTCTGTGGTGATGAGAATAATATTATTACTGCCTTGTAGGTCGTAAAAAGGATGCAGAGTATCCACCTCATGCAGACCCACGTTACAATTTCCATTTTCCATGGTAGCCACAAATCTCCAGCGTTTTCCTTGAGCTGCAAGTGCCAACCGTTTATGCTCAAACTCAGCATCTAATTCAGGCACTGTTTTCCAAAAATCATCCAAAGATCCTATAAAATACTTATCGGGAATGAATAAATTTTTAACCACATCATCTTGTTCAACCTTATAACCAGCTTCACGGGCAAGAATTACCAATTTTCGTATCACATCCTTTCCACTTAAATCGATACGTGGATCTGGCTCAGCAAATTTAGCTTCTTTTGCCATTAAAATTGCTTTACTTAGTGGAATTTCGGCACTAATAGTGTTAAATATAAAATTGAGCGTTCCCGAAAGAACTGCTTCCATTTTTTGAATATGGTCACCACTATTTACCAAACTATTCATTGTATTGATAATAGGTAAACCGGCTCCTACATTGGTTTCAAATAAAAATTTAACACCTTTGCGACGAGCAGTTTCTTTGAGGTTTATGTAATTGTCATATTCAGAAGAAGCAGCAATTTTATTTGCTGTCACCACCGAAATATTATTTTCCATCATTGTTTGATACAAATCTGCTATTTGTGGGCTAGCAGTACAATCAACAAATACCGAATTGAAGATATTCATCGTTAAAATTTCATTGCAAATATATTCTGGCGAAACAGTTATTCCTTTAGAATCCAGCTCTAATGAGTAATTTTCCAAATTAATGCCATCCCTTTCAAATAACATTTTAAATTCAGATGCAATTCCAACCACATTCAATTTTAAGCCATTTTGAGCCATTAATTTTGGTTGTTGCTTTTTAATTTGGTCGAGCAAACTTCCACCTACAGTACCTATTCCAACTACAAAAAGATTAAGCACTTGATATTCAGACAAAAAGAATGAATCATGTATAACATTTAGTGCCTTACGAAGTGATTTTTTGTCGGTAACAAATGAAATATTTGTTTCCGATGCACCTTGAGCGCACGCCACCACATTAATGCCGTTTCGTCCCAGCGTTCCAAAAAGCTTACCTGCAATACCTGGTGTTCGCTTCATATTATCACCCACAATAGCTACAGTTGCTAAATCATCTTCCGAGAATATGTCATTAATTTCACCTTGTGCAATTTCGTAGGAAAATTCTTTTCTGAGAGCATTTACAGCCAACACACTATCTGCGTTCTTTACGCCGATAGAGGTAGTACTTTCGGAAGATGCTTGAGAGACAAGGAAAACACTGATTCCATTTTTTGCCAATACACCAAAAATACGGTTATTAACCCCTATAACACCCACCATACCAAGTCCTTGAAGAGTAATTAATGAGGTGTCGTTTATAGATGAAATACCTTTAATTGCTTTGGCTGCTTGGTCGGTTTTTTCTCGAGAAATAAAAGTTCCTTCAGCCTCTGGATTGAAGGTATTTTTTATTTTAACTGGAATATTTTTATGGAAAACCGGAAAAATGGTTGGCGGATAAATCACCTTTGCTCCAAAATTACACAACTCCATAGCTTCAATAAAACTAAGCTTTTCTATTACATAAGCATTATTGATAATACGTGGGTCGGCGGTCATAAACCCATCTACATCACTCCATATTTCGAGCATTGAAGCATGAAGTGCAGCTGCTATAATAGCTGCCGTATAGTCAGAACCACCACGACCTAAATTAGTTATAAAGTTGGTGTTTGTATCCGTAGAAATAAAACCGCCACACACCGAAATTTGTGGCAAAATATTAAATTTAAGACGAATAAGGTCATTCGATTTTTCAAAATCAACAATGTGCTTGTCGAATTGATTTTCGGTTTTTATAAAAGTGCGAGCATCGTAATGTACTGCATTTGTAATTGCAGCTGTGACAATAATTGAAGAAATAGTTTCACCATAACTTACTATAGTATCAATAATCTTGGTTGAAATATCTTTGATGAGATAAACGCCCTTAAAAATATTAGATAAATCGGTAAATTGAGATTCAACTTTACTAATTACTTCGTTTTTCTTGTCGGTGGCTATCACACTTTCAATCATTTCCAAATGCCGTGTCACCATTAATTCGTAAAAGGTAAGATAAGACAAATCACCTTCACAAGCTAGGTTGGCCACCTTGTACAATTCATCTGTAACTCCCGAAAGAGCAGAAACTACTACAATAACAGGCTCATTTTGTGCCTCTACAATTTTCTTTACGCTCAGAATTCCATTGACTGAACCTACGGATGTTCCGCCGAATTTTAATACCTTCATTTTTATGATTATTGTTAAATTAGTCTGTTTTTTACTTAGCGTGCAAAATTAGCGATTTTTCATCAAATAATCCCTGTTTTTCGGCATATTTCGATAAAAGTGTTGCACCTTTAGGAAAAAAAAGGTACTTTTGCAGCGCTTTAGAAAAAACGAAAGCAAATGGTCTGGTAGCTCAGCTGGATAGAGCAACGCCCTTCTAAGGCGAAGGTCAAGAGTTCGAATCTCTTCCGGATCACATATTAAAAACCCAATGCACTGATAATCAGGCATTGGGTTTTTTAATTTGTGACGTTTGATTATGACAAGGACTTTTTATAGATATATATGTACTTAAATTTAAATCAACAAACAAAGAGGGAATTTCATATTAATCGTTTCTCTGTAAATTGCGCTCGTAAATGTCAAATATTAAAACTAAAGTCTCTAATTAGAATTGCCAAAATGAATGTAAAAAAAGGTAGTTTTAATCTAACAGCACTTAAAAGTTAAGAAACTACAATTCATGGTGAATGCATTTGAAGCAAAATCAGTATTGAATCAAAATATCGAAAAAACCTAAACCATCTTAATACGTATAAGCACATATATTTCAAACACTTAATATACACATCCATATTTATCAGTATAAATTATTAGTCCATTAATACTAATTATTCCACGATTAATTTCAATAAGGTTTACTCCTATAGGATGTTGTATCTATCAATCACTTAAAGTAGCTTCATAGCGATGAAAATAAAGTCGATTTTGATTTTATAAAGTACTATTGTAAAGTGTATATTGGCTAGAAACATTGAATTTCGCTTTATTATTTATGTAAAGAAAACAATAAATCAAAAAAACAAAACTTGAACGGTCAATTTTGTAAGTATTCAAACATTTCATTGCATAAGCTAAATTTGGATTTGGATTCAATGTTAAATGTAAACAATCCGATGGAGATTTGAAAGGAAAACATGCAAAACGTAGTTGAAAAGATGATATGGGGGTATTTGCAAGTTAATGAGTTAAACAAACAACAAAAAAAAACGAAAATGGAAAACTGTATTAAACAAAAACCAAGTATTATTCTTGTTGATGATCATTTAATATTTAGACAAGGATTAAAATCCATAATAAGCAACGAAAATTTTGCTGAAGTAATTGGAGAAGCATCAAGCGGAATAGAATTTTTAGAACTTCTCAAAAACAATAGACCAGATGTTGTTTTAATGGACATTGATATGCCTTATATGAATGGAATGGAAGCTACACGAAAAGCACTAGAAATGGCACCAGATATGAAAATCATTGCGGTAACAATGTTTGGAGATGAAGAGTATTATTACAAAATGATAGAACTAGGAGTTAAAGGATTTATTGTAAAGTCTAGTGGCATTACCGAGCTTGAAAACGCAATTCGAGAAGTGATGATGGGGGAAAGTTACTTTTCAAATGAGCTTTTACGCAAAATTATAAACAATTTTGGTCACAAAACTATTGAAGTAACTGCTGAAGAACCGGCTGTACCATTGCCATGGTGGTAAAAAAAATATAAAACTTTGTTGTTCTGTAAACTCAATACTGAAGAGTGTTTTAGGAGCAGAATATTCAATAAAATACTTTAAGTGGGAGTAAAAAAGATTTTTTTCAAAATTGTGGAATTAGAATAACAATCTGAACTCCTCTTGATATAAATCGGGAGGAGTTTATGTGTGTTTTACAAACTCATGCTAGTTCAAATTAAAAATGCGCTGAACGTTAATCTTGACTAATATATACGATGTAATATTATATTTATATAAATAAATAAAATTGAAATTGCTCATAAAAAATAATTAAGTCACATGTGAGATATGTTGATTTCATAGATGTAAATTTAAATCTATAAAAAAAACAAATCTCCATATAGTTGAATATCTTAGATTTATCTGCAAAAACGAAAAGTTAAAATTATTAACAAACAAACAATTGAATGAATTTTTCACTTGAGCAACATATAATTCCTGTGTATATTATTCATTGTATATATAAAATTAATATCAGACAGCCGAATAAAAACAAATTGACTTGTTGTGAGATTTAATTTTTATATTTAAGTTTGTGATAGAAATCATAGAGTATATTGATGCGACTAAAACAAAATCGTCAAAAAAAAAGCACTTTGTATAATGGTAAATTAAATATGATTAGTTAAATTTTAACGCGAAAATAAAGATTATTACATCTTATAAATCAACGAACTATAATATTTATATAAAATATAATTGCAATTAATTTGCAATTAAATTCAAAATATCACAATTAAATTATAGCAATTATCCTTACTAAAACAAGGAAAATTTTTAAACTGAAATTTCGCATTATAGGTGTTGTGCAGAAAAATTTATTGGATACAAAGAAATAATACTATCTTGATATTTCATTGTTTCAAAATAGTATAGATAAATCAAACAATTAGCAATTGATATTCCAACGAGTTTGGTCGAAAAAAAAAACAACTATAGTAATAATCTAACGAAATTTTCATATTTTAAATTTAATATTACCACATATCTAAACTAATTGTGCTTATATTGCGATATTTACTTGGTGGCTCATTATTATTAAGCAAAAAAACCAGGAAATTAAAATTGACAGCATTGCTTACCTATAAAAAAATACGTAGCAGTTTGTATTTGGGTATTAATTGTTTTTTCAACACCCTCTTAAAATTTATAGTATTAGAGGAGTTAATTTTAACAAGTTAAATGAGGCACTAGATTTCATTGTTGATTACTTATTAACTTTGATTAAAAAAGTATTGGGAAAATCATCAATACAAATTCTTAGTAGTTGTTAGTGTAATAGAGCACTTCATTTATATTTCAATTCTTATTGATACATTACTTTAATTATTTACAAACGCAGTTGAAACTAGTAATTGGGGCAGTGTAATAAAGTGCTATTTTTTAGAGAAGCCTGTATAAATTATGTATTCTACTTAGGAAGCATAAAATAAACAATTTAATTCAAGGGCTATAATTAGTCAAAAATTAATTACAAATTGCGTTGTAAAATTTAAAAAGTTTATTTCTTAATAAAAGTTTACACATGGATTTTTATAAAATCATTTGATATTGTTGTAATTGAAATAAGCATCAAAATAAAATCATTAAAAATTTAACTTTTTACGAGTTGGCAATTCATTTTATCAAAAGCAATAAAAACACAAATTAGTTAGTCATATAAATCAACATACGAATAAAAAAAACCACATTCATTGTTTTATTTTAGGTAGTTTAGTTTAAAGATCTCAATATTTATGCATCGAATTAGATTTCTTTACAAGTACCTTTATCATTTTATTACAGCAATACATACACGGGGTTACGGGGCGCACTCGCCATATATTTTTCAGTTTACCCGTTATGTATTACAGGAGAGGTACTCCTTTTACACATTCGAAAAAATTGAGATGCTTCGAAAGAATCTGAAAAAAGACAAACGGCAAATAAACATTACAGATTTTGGCACAGGAAAAAACAGAAGGTCAACCATATCATTAGTCTCATATAAATCTTTAAAATCGGCTAAATATGCACAATTATTATTCAGAATTGCTCACTATACAAAAGCCAAGGAGATTCTAGAATTTGGCACTTCTTTTGGCATTAGTACTATCTATTTAGCATCGTGCTCTAGCGATATTCACTGTATAAGCATGGAGGGTTGTCCAGAAACGGCTAAAATTGCACTAGAAAATTTCAATAAACTGAGTATAAAAAATATTGATTTGGTAATAGGTAGTATTGATGAAACTTTAAATAACACACTTAAAAGATTTAATCATATTGACTTGATATTTATCGATGCTAACCACAGTTTCAATGCTGTTATTGAGTACTTTGAAAAATGCATGCCTAAAATGAATAAAAATTCAATTTTAGTAATAGATGATATATACTGGTCGAATGGAATGGAAAAAGCATGGGACTTTATAAAAAAACATCCAAAAGTAAATTCTACAATAGATTTATTTCAATTTGGGATCGTTTTTCTCAATGATGATTTAGTGAAAAAAAATTACAAAATGAGGTATTGATTTCCCTTTGATAAAATCACAGACTAGACGAACTTAAGACTTAAAGTTACTTAGAAAAGAAAAGAATGAAATTATATACTAAAACTGGAGATAAAGGTCATACAGGATTAATTGGAGGCACAAGAGTATCCAAAAATGACATAAGAATTGAGGCCTACGGCACAGTTGATGAATTGAATACTTTTATTGGATTATTAACTACTCATGAAATGCCAAGTATTGATTTGACTTTTTTAAGAGAGATTCAAAATACATTATTCGTAATTGGATCACATTTAGCTACTGACACATCCAAGGTAAATCTTCTTGATGCTTCAATACTAAACGGTGATTCGTCGTCAAAAATTGAACTCGAAATCGATAGACTTGACTCATTCTTGCCAATTTTAACTTCCTTTATATTACCTGGGGGCTCTTCTACCAGTGCAATGTGTCACGTTTGCAGAACTATTACACGCAGAGCAGAGCGTCGAATTTTCGACCTAAATAACATATACATAGTTGATTCTAACATACTTATATACTTCAACAGATTATCAGATTATTTCTTTGTATTATCAAGGTATATAAATTTTTTATCAAATAGTGAAGAAATTTGTTGGAAAAAGAAGAATTGATAAAAAAATTTCCTATTTTTGCAGAAAATATAAAGTTAGTATTCTAAACTTATTCACTAAAAAAAATTAAGCTGATTATGTATTGGACATTGGAATTAGCGTCAAAAATAGAAGACGCACCCTGGCCTGCAACCAAAGACGAATTAATAGATTATGCTATGCGTTCCGGTTCTCCTTTAGAAGTAATTGAAAATCTTCAAGAAATTGAAGATGAAGGTGAAATTTATGAATGTATTGAAGATATTTGGCCTGATTATCCCAGCAAAGAGGATTTTTTCTTCAATGAAGAAGAGTATTGATTGAATATAGATTCACTAAAATATCGATTTTTCGTCAAAAAGCATTAATTTCCAGTCATAGATAGTTTTTTTTCTCTTTCAAAACAATTTATTTGATTATTTTCAGTTTAGGTAAAGGCACAGTTGACCAAGTATAATTAAGTTACTTGTTTTGATATTAAAAATACCTACTAGCTTCTATGAAAAAGGTTTTTATAAGCGCTCTTTTGTTCTTTATTTGTTCAGATTATATTTTTTCTCAATTCGATGTACAGTCTAGTCAATATATGTTTCATAAATCTTCATTTAACCCAGCAGCTGTAGGAGAAGATGAAATGATTCAAGTTATAGGACAGCATAGAATACAATGGATAGGAATACCTAATGCAGGGCAGACTACTGTTTTTAGCATTAATACACCAATAAAAATTGGTGACTTAATAAATGGGGTTGGTTTAAAATTCATGAACGAAACTGTGGGGCAATTCACAAACCAATCAGCTCATTTGCAATATGCTTACAAAAAAAAAGTAGGTGAAGGAATTCTTAGCATTGGTGGTGATTTAGGTTTTATAAGTCTTGGTTTTAGGGGCGATAGCATATATCTACCTGTTGGTGAATATCACGCACCCAAAGGGACTGACATGCAAATACCAACAACTAATGTAGTAGGTATGAGTTTAGATTTCAATACTGGTCTATTCTACTCAACAAATAAGTATTATACGGGATTATCATTTACACATTTGAATAGCCCAACAGTAAGCTGGACTGACAATATAGATTTCAATGTTAAAGGTACTATGTTTTTTACAGCAGGTTACAATTGGACTTTGACAAATACTAAATACACATTGAAGCCTAGCACTTTGTTGAAAACAGACTTTAACTCACTACAATTAGATTTATCATCTAGAGTAGAATATGATAATAGGTACTGGGGTGGTTTAACCTATAGAATGCAGGATGCAATTGTGATATTAGCTGGGCTAAATATATCAGGAGGTCTTGCCATAGGTTATTCGTATGATTTTCCGACATCTGAAATACTAACTGTAAGTACTGGATCACACGAAATATTGCTTAGTTATAGTTTTGAGTATGTATTTGGAAAAAAAAATAATAAATTTAAAAGTATAAGATTTCTATAAAAAATCAATAACAAGTGTTTTGCTCATTGATTATAGTAAATCGATTAAAAGTATATCAAAAAAAACGCACATCAAAATATTTTTTTTATTTAAAAAATCGCATTAGAATGAAAAAAAATCTGTCAATACTCTTATTATCAGTCATGCTTTTTGCATGTAATAAACCTACAGGTGAATTAACTGGGCTAGGAACTAAGGATTCATTTCTTGAAGCTCAACCCTATGGAATGGTTTTCGTAAAGCGGGGCTCATTTATGATGGGTTCCAACGATCAATCCGCAATTGGAGCACTTAATGAAAATCCAGTTAACGTATCAGTAGATGCATTTTGGATGGATGAAACGGAAATAACAAATGATAAGTACAAACAATTTGTTTTTTGGGTTAGAGATTCAGTTGCTTTACGCGCTTTAGTTTTGGCTGGGAAAGATGAGTATCGTATGAAAATAAAAAAACAAACGGATGAAGCTAGTCCAGAAACTGCACGTTTAAATTGGAAAACAAAAGTACCTTGGAATTCTAAAGATGAGACGATTACCGAAACACTTGATTCTTTGTATTATTCAGCGGATAATACATTAGGTGGTAAAAAGCAAATAGATCCAGGCAAATTCCGTTATAGGTACGAATGGATTAATTTCGATCAAGCATCTTTACCTACAAACAAATACAATGTAAATACGGGAGCATATTCAGCCAATGCCGTTGCAAGAGTAGATACATCCTATATTGAAAATGGTGTAATTAAAAATGTCACAATAAAAAGAAAGTTAAGAACTCGTAAGGATTTAATTTCTACTCGCATAGTGAATATTTATCCTGACACAATAATGTGGTTGCGTGATTTTCAGTTTTCCTACAACGATCCAAAAATGAGAATGTATTTTTCTCATCCAGGATATGCAAACTATCCAGTAGTAGGAGTAACATGGGAACAGGCTCAGGCATTTTGCCAATGGAGAACACAGTTTTTCAACAATTCAAATCAGGTTGCAGGTCAGGATTACAGATTACCAACAGATGCAGAATGGGAGTATGCAGCTAGGGGTGGAAAAAAAATGGCCTTGTATCCTTGGGGTGGAAATTATGTACGTGATAAAACTGGTTGTTTCTTAGCGAATTTTAAACCTATGAGAGGCAGTTATACAGATGATACTGGTGCTACTACAATGAAGGTGGGTTTGTATTTACCAAACGACTTTGGTTTATATGATATGGCTGGTAATGTATCAGAATGGACTTCTTCCGCATTTACGGTATCAAGTAGTACTTTGATAGCGGATATGAATCCAAGCTTTCAATACAATGCAAAAAATAGTGATCCTGATTTTTTGAAACGAAAGGTAATAAAAGGTGGGTCTTGGAAAGACATTGCATACTTTCTACAGTGCGGAACAAAATCGTACGAATATCAAAATGAAAGCAGACCTTATATAGGCTTTAGATGTGTACGTTCATATAATGGTGAATAAAAAAAAAATAATCACGATGTTAATCTCTTAAAAATTATTACTTTATGTCAGCAGAAGATTCAAAATTTGATTTATGGTGGAACTCACCAGATACTAAGCGTATTGTAGGCGCCGCGTATAGCCTAGGTGCTTCAATAGTAATTATAGGCGCAATGTTTAAAATTCTGCACCTTCCAGGTGCGGCAGTAATGCTCGGACTCGGAATGACTGTAGAGGCTATTTTGTTTTCATTAGGGATTTTGGACAAACCCCACAAGGAGTATGAATGGGATAAGGTGTATGATTTTGAAGGTAAGAAGCCCGAAATAGCTATAAGTAATACAGCAAAAAGTGTTTCGACAAGTTCTGCATCTGTACGTTCAGTGGGGTTAGATTTTACCGAAACTATTAACGATTCGGATGTTTTAAAATTATCTGAGGGTATAAAAAATTTGACAGCTACTACCCAGCATTTTCAAACGTTATCAAACGTGGTAGGTTCTACTGATAAGTTCGTAAAAAACATAGATGTTGCAAATGTAGCAACTGAAACTTTTATTAAGACTCAAGAAAGACTGAATACGGCAACTGGATCATTATCAACGTCCTACCAAGGAGTATCCGATGGCATGATGACTGTAGAAAAGAATACTAAAACTTATGCAACAAGAGTTGAAGACATAAATAAAAACCTGTCGTCAATAAATTCAATTTACGAAATTCAATTGAAAAACATTCAAGCTCAATCAGAAGGTTTAACTAAGCAGACAGAAAATGTACGTTTGGTTACATCGGAATTGAATGAGATTTTGGGGAATACCGAAAAAATGAAAAATTCTTCTTTGCTGGCTGCAGAAGCTACAGAAAATTACAAATTAAATAGTGCAAAATTGGCAAAACAGGTTTCAGACTTAAATCAAGTATATGGAAATATGTTGAATGCCTTAAACTAAGTTGTTTTTAATATAGTTAACCCAATATTTATAAAAATACTAATTAATGAGTGGTGCAGCAAATTGTCCCGAGACCCCGAGACAAAAAATGATAGGAATGATGTATTTAGTGTTGACAGCAATGTTAGCATTAAATGTATCAGCCAGCATTCTTGAAGGTTTTTCTTTAGTAGATTCTAGTTTACATACTACAATTTCATCTACCGAGATGCGTAATAAATCATTGTATGATGATTTTAAAGATGCTTTTGATAAGAATCCTGCTAAAGTAAAAGAATGGCTAGATAAAGCAAATGAAGTAAAAAAGAAATCTGATGATTTATTTTTATATATTGAGGGATTTAAAAGAGATATAGTAAGATTGTCAGATAAAGAAGAAGCCAATGATAGTGCTTACGTTAGGCAAATGTTGGTGAAAGACAATTTGGACATAGCTGGTGAATATGCGTTGCAAAAAGGAAATGCAAAAATTCTCAAGAAAAAAATTGAAGAGTATCGTAATTTTCTAATTAGCACTTCATCAAACAATCCTAAAAAACAAAAAATTTACAACAGTATTTTCTCAACAGACAAAGTTAAAACTAAGGACTCATATATACCTTGGGAAATTTCACTTTTTGAGAGTATTCCTATTTCAGCAGTAATCACAGTATTGACGAAATATCAGAGTGACATACGTGCTTCGGAAACTGAAACCGTTCAGTACTTGAAAAGCCAAACTGATGCGATGGATTTTAGAGTAAATAAAATTATGGCGATGGTGGTGCCTAATTCAAATTTTGTAATTCGCGGGGGAAAGTATAGCGCTCAAATAATTTTATCGGCCATAGATTCAACAAAGACCCCTGAGTTTTTTATTGGTGGATCAAAAGTTCCCAATGGGAAATACGAAAGAATTTGTAATACTATTGGTCTTGCAAAATATGATGGTTTCATAAAATTAGTGAGCAATGATGGTGCAGAACTTAAGTATCCTTTTAAGAGTGAATTTATAGTAGAACCACCATCAGCTACTGTTTCTAATATTGACATGAATGTGGTTTACCGAGGAATTGACAATAATTTTGATGTATCAGTACCAGGACAGTCTGCTGAGAATATATCGCTTGTAGTTACAGGTGGAACTGCTCAAAAAGTATCAGGTGGTAAATATATTATTCGAGCCAATCAAGATGGCTCAATAAATGTGGCTGTATATGCTAAAATTGATGGTAAACTTCAGCAAATGGGCGGTGGTCCATTTCGGGTAAAAGATTTACCTGACCCTAAAGCATGGCTTGAATACTCAGATGCAGGTGGTGTAAAGCGTACTATTGGAAATAAAACTACTAAATCAATTTTGAAATCAAGTTCGGTAAGCTTAATGGCGGGCTATGGTCCAAACGAGCTTATAAAAGCAAATTTCAGAATAACGGAATTTACGATTTCAAGAAATGGTGGTAATTTCGTAAGGGTAATAGGAACAAAATTCAACGATTTACAAATTAAAGTAATTGAGGGTTTAGAATCAAGAGATCAAGTTACAATTGAAAATATCAAAGCAGTAGGTCCTGATAATAAAAGTCGTAACCTTCCACCAATGATTATAAGGATATAATTACGCGTTAATATTGAAAATAAAAAGTTTTTTAGACATGAAAAAATATAGTTTTGTATTTTTAATCACAACATTCTCATTGATCTCAAATTTACTTAGAGCTCAAGAAGAACGCCTGCCTTTTTTTAACGAAAAAGGAACAGTTTTCATTCAAACAAACGAATTGAATGAAATGGCAGATACTATAGCAAAGTTAGACCACAGAATTGATGATATTGTTTGGTCAAGAATCGTTTACAGAATAATAGACTTACGCGATAAACAAAACTTTCAACTTTATTTCCCAACTAGGCCAAATGATGAATATAAAAGTTTATTTCGTGTAATGCTTGATGGTATTTCAAGTAAAGGGAAAAAACCGTTAACTGCATATATGCGAAGTGAACGTGAAATCAAGCCTTTGTTCCTAGACGAATTTGTATTAAAAGGTCAATCATTATCAAATGTATTTGCCTTTTCGGATGACTCGACAGAAGTTCAAGTTAATCCAGAAAAAAACATAGTACAATTTGATTCTCTAAGTAATCAATCAAAAGTAGATAATACCTATTACAAAGATTATGTAAAGAATCAGTATAAGTTTTTAATACAAGAAATTATATTTTTTGATAAACACACATCTAGAGTTTATTCCAAAATAATGGCGATTGCACCTTTGTATGGAGCAAGTCCATACAACAAGGAAAAAGTTGATTCATGGAAGTATTTTCAACAATCAATTCTTTGCTGGTTTGTATTTGATGATTTAAGACCTTATTTGGCAAAACAATATGTTATTCCTAATGGTAATGAAACTCAAAGGTTAACGTACGATGAGTTTTTTACTCAGAAATTATATTCTAGCTATATTTTGGGCGATGCAAACATGTTAAATAAAATGTTGCTGCAATATGTTCAAGATCCCGATAAAATTAGAAAAGAGCAAAAAAGAATAGAGACTGAAATTTTGAACGCAGAGCAAGATTTATGGGAGTATTAATTTCAATTATCATCTATTTTAAGATATACTAAATTAAAGGACGGCAATTTGTCGTCCTTTATTGTAACTCAAATTAAACAGAGTGGTATTAAAAATATCGTTAAAAATAGCACAGATAATTACACGGATAAACCATTAACATGAGAACAGTTATTCTTGGTGATAATCAAGACATTTCAAATGCGGGTTGTCGTCATCTTCTAGAGAAATCATTTGGCATTTTTGAAATTACCGATGCTTCTACAAAAAAAGATTTAGTGAAAATTCTGATTGAAGATTCAGAATCTTTGGTCATAATAGATTATACTTTGTTTGATTTCGAAAGCGTTAACGATTTGAGTATTTTAGAAATGCGGTTTGAAAAAGTTGACTGGATTCTATTTTCAGACGAATTGAGTGATGATTTTCTAAGAACACTACTTTATAATACTCATTCATTTAGTGTGTTAATGAAGGATTGTACTAAAGAAGAAATTATAGCTTGCCTTAGAGAGGCCTTAAAAGGCAATAGATATATTGGTAATAGTATTAGCAATATGCTGCTCGATGGCTCAAAACACACAAATATCAACAGCAAACAGATATTGACTATTACAGAGCAGGAAATTCTGAAAGAAATGGCATTAGGAAAAACCACAAAAGAAATAGCCAGCCTGCGACATGTAAGCACTCATACTATTATGACTCACCGCAAAAACATATTCCGCAAAATATCGGTAAACAATGTTCATGAAGCTACAAAATTTGCAATGCGTTCGGGCATTGTTGATATGGCCGAATATCACATCTAAAATAAAAAAATAGACTAGATTATGAATATTGCAACTTTATTATCGGGGGGAGTAGATAGCTCTGTAGTGGTACATGTTTTAAAAGAAGCTGGATTCAATCCTACACTTTTTTATATTAAAATAGGAATGGATGATGACGAATTATTGCATTGCACTTCTGAAGAAGACATAGAAATGGCTTCTTTAATTGCTAGAAAATATGGTTGTAAATTAGAAGTAATAGACTTACATAAAGATTACTGGGACAATGTGGTATCTTATACTATTGATAAAGTAAAACTTGGATTAACTCCAAATCCCGATGTGATGTGTAATAAGTTAATTAAGTTTGGGGTTTTCGAACAAAGAGTGGGAAAGGATTTTGATAAGACAGCTACAGGTCATTATGCAACAACAACAGAGCTTGATGGGAAAGTTTATCTTTCAACAGCCAAAGATCCAATAAAGGATCAAACTGATTTTTTAGCGCAAATTAACTCGCTACAGGTTTCTAAATTAATGTTTCCTGTAGGAAATTTAATGAAAAACGAGGTGCGTGCAATAGCAGAGCGCGTTGGACTTCCGAGTGCTAAACGTCAGGACAGTCAAGGAATTTGTTTTCTTGGAAAAGTAAATTATAATGATTTTATACGGCGATATCTAGGTGAAAATGAAGGACCAATAGTTGAACTTGAAACAGGGAAAGTTATGGGTAAACATAAAGGTTATTGGTTTCATACCTCAGGACAGCGTAAAGGACTAGGACTTTCGGGAGGCCCATGGTACGTAATTAAAAAAGATATTGATGCGAATATTGTATATGCCTCTAAAGGATTTGATGCAGAGGCTCAATATGGCAATGAATTTACCATGTGTAATTTTCATTTTATAACCGATAATCCATGGGAAAGTATGGATGGTGAAGTTGAGATTTCTTTTAAAATACGACATACGCCAGAATTCACGAAGGGTAAAATTATCAAAACAATGAATGGATATCATTTGCTATCTAATGAGAAGTTACAAGGAATTGCACCTGGACAATTTGGAGTGGTTTATGATTCTCTATCCAAAATATGTATTGGTAGTGGTGAGATTATTTAATTCCAATCCTACTTTTTCATTTATTTACTGTTGATTATTTGCTTTAATCTGTTTCACTAAGTTACTTTATTAGTTTCAAGCCATCATAACCCATAAATACAAAATTGTATTTATGGGTTTTTTTAATATCGTTTGTGTGATTATTTAAATTTTAATAAAAGCAGATATGTGTATTTATCCTAATTACTCTAATTTAAAACTCCTTGTAAGTTATATAACATTTATATTCGTTTAAATAATTGCGAGTACTTAATTAAACATTGACTGCTAGTTTAGTACTAATTCTAAAGTTGCTGTATTATTATAGATTAATTTGTCAATGTCCTTGTACTTTTTGTGACATCAATGCAAGAAAATTTTCATCGTTAAAAATATATCAATCTTTATTTATTGATTATCTATCTGTTGAGTCAATTTAAAATTAGAATAGATAATCAAAAAGTGAAATATTCAAAGAACCTTTCAAAGCAAGATCTATAATTGTAGCAAAAATGATAAGTCAACTGTAAAAAACACTACAATACTTAAAGTAGCGAACAATCGAATTATTCTTTATCTTTGGAGTGTTATTCTAAGACTAGAATTGATATAATAATAATAGGGCATTTAGAATTAATTTCACAAAAAAATATGATTAAAACTTGTAAGTTGGTTTGGCTATTTATAATCATTTTGAGCATTCAGAGTGGGCTATTGGCCGTTGAAAAAACGACAAATAAAGGTTTTTGGTTTTTTAAAACAAAAGCAAATTTAGAAACAAGTAAAACGAATAATGAAACAACAATAAATAATTTTTCGGATATTCCGCTTAAAATTTTCCTTAAAGACACTATTTTCATCAACAATGAACCTGTATATCAATCCTGTATTGATGGTCAAATAACATTTATGAATAATGCTAAAGATCCTGAAAAAAACATAAATTACAGAATAGATTGGGGAGATGGTAGTTCAGCTTTTAGCAACGATTCATGGACCAATACTACACATAAATACACCCCACGTCTTGAACCTTATTCTTTAGTATATAGTTTTATATATGCAGATGGTACAGCATTTTCAAAAACATATAAAATATACATTAAAGCCAAGCCTACATTTTCTTTTGTTACAGATGGTCGTACAGATAATTGTGTTGGATATGACATCTTCTTTCCAATTAAAGACACAGAGGGGAATTCATTGGACACAAGATATCAAATAATTTTCAATGATGGTTCAGATACAATAAATTACATTCCATCGACTGGTTTGGATGGAATATTTCATAAATTTCCTAAATCATCCTGCGGAACAATTAGCTCAACCTACCAAAATGCATTTTCGGCAAAAATAAAAGCAATAAATTCATGTGGCTTTTCTGAAGTAAGTGTAGTACCTATTTATGTATCTTCGTCGCCAGTAGTGGGATTTTCATTACCTGTTTCTAAAAATCTAGTTGTGCCAAATGTGTATCCATCGAAATCATCAATTAAAATAATTGACACTACTACTGGATATGTAAATGTAGGTGGCAATTGCAGTTCGGTACCAAAACGTGTTTGGATAATTACTCCAAATACAGGATTTACACTTCCAATAGGTGAAAGTCTTGGAAATGATTATGGACTTGATAATTCCGATTTATGGATAGAAGGTACGAAAGATATTTCCCCTACATTTACAACCCCTGGCAACTATACTATTAAACTTCGTGTTGACACAAGACGTTGCGGAAACAACTTTATTGAAAAATTTATTTGCATAGAAAACCCTTTAACAACATCCTTTGATTTAGATTCGATAGTGGGGTGCAGCAGACTAAACGTGAAGGTTACTAACACCACGGATTTATCGAAAACTTGTACTGCTACATATAAATGGGAAATTGGATATATTGCTACGAATTGTGGAAATAAAGCTGGATGGACATACGGCAGTGGCACAAATGAAACATCGGCAAGCCCTGTGTTTAATTTCACATCCACAGGTACATACAAATTAAAGCTTAGCACATCGAATACTGCAGGTACTAGTACGCACGAAAAAACGGTTGTAGTGAAACAACCCCCAACGGTTACCATAAATAAAATACCTGATTTTTGCGGATTGGCAAGTTTTGAACCTGTTGCGATAGTAAATTCTTGCAATGATACTCCAAACTCTTTAAGTTATAAGTGGACCTTTGAAGGTGGTACTCCAGCAAATTCGATAGAAAAAAATCCTGGTACTATTGTTTATGATATTACGGGAAAATACACAGTTAAGTTATCAGTTGCAAACGACTGCGGACCTACCATTGCGGTTAGCAATACATTTGCGGTAAATCCAATACCAACAGTAAATGCTGTACAAGATTTATTAAAATGTAGTGGTGAGCTATCTGAAAGAATAATTTTCAGTGGAAATGATGGAGATGTTTTTGATTGGAAAAACAACAATTTAAATATTGGTCTCCCTGCATCTGGAAAAGGTAATATCGAACCATTTTATTTACAAAACAACAGCAATATGGTATTAAATGCTCAACTAACTGTTACGCCAAAAAACTCATTAACAGGCTGTAATGGAGTTCCATACGCATTCAAAATTTCTATCATTCCAAAACCAGTAATGGATAGCGTAGAGAACCAAGTAGTAAATAATGGCGTGAACACATCGGGAGTTAAATTTAAAACAAAAAATACTGGTGGAACTACAACTTACAATTGGACGAATAACAATCCAACCTCAGAGTTAAGTGCAAATGGAATAGGTAACATACCAATATTCAAGGCAATTAACAATACAAATCATTTACTAATATATACAATAACAGTAACACCCACTTTTACCAATGCAGGTGTTAGATGCACGGGTGACTCACAAAATTTCACGATTACTATCAATCCAACGGCTCAAGTAAATAGACCACCGAGCATTGAACTATGCAATGGAGCCAATACCCCCGACTATATATTTAGCACTAATAATAATGGAGGTACAACAACCTACAGCTGGAGTAATAATAATATTGCAATAGGATTAAATGAGAGTGGTTCTGGTGATATTATGCTATTTAAGCTGACAAATAAAACTGGTACTCATACAACAGCAACTATTACAGTCACTCCAACATTTATATACAATGGAATTAGTAATGTGGGTGATACTGTTCAGTTTAGAATTACGGTTGATCCAGGTCCTGAATTTACATCTCAACCAGTATCTAGTTATTTGTGTAAAGGTGGTTCAGCTTCCCCTATGGTAGTGTCTTATAGTGGAGGAGTTGGGAGTGCTAGTTATCAATGGTATTTAAACAATATAAAAACTTTCGACGGAGGTTTAAGAATTGATAAAGCCACAAATGCAACATATAATGCGATTGTAACTGATACAGGAACAAGTTATTATTACTGTACAATTACACTCGATGAGGGAAAATGTAATACAATAACATCCGATATTGCAACTGTAACTATAAAAGAATCAGCAATTTTAACTGAACATCCCACAGCATCTCAAAAACTTTGTATCGGTGGAACTATTCAATCTCCGTTAAAAGTGGAGTTTGTAGGTGGTTCTGGTGAAATTAGTTATGAATGGTATTCAAACACACAAAAATCTAATTCTGGTGGTACTTTGATTGAAGGTGCAGATTCATCTACTTTTACACCAAAAGTGTTTTTAACTGCAAACAAGTATTATTACTATGTAACAATCAAATTTTCAGGCAATCAGTGCGGATCAAAAACGAGCAATGTAGCCGAAATTAACGTAGTAAATGATCCAACAATACCGGCTCAACCATTGACAGTCCAAACTGTTTGTCAGAACACTCTTGCTTCAAATTTGGTTGTAACACCACAGGGCGGAGTAGAATCAATTCGATATAAATACCAATGGTATTCAAATTCTACAAATTCAAATACTACAGGCAATTTAGTTGTGGGTGCATCGGATTCAATTTTCACGCCACCAACCGATTCGATAAAAACAAAATATTATTATTGCGTTGTGTTTCAAGACAGCCTGTCGTGCAATGTAACAAGTGACATATCTGTTGTAAATGTAAATTCAAATCCTCAAATAATTTCACAGTTGAAAGATACAACGGTTTGTATTGATGAGGAAATTCTGCCATTAACAATAAATATTTCGGGCGGCGTAGGCACTCCAAACTATCAATGGTACTCAAATAGCAAAAACAATAACACATCTGGAACTATCATTAAAGATGCTACAAGAAAGACATTTCAACCGCCTAGCTCAAAGGCAGACACAATATATTATTACTGTCAAATTAGTGGTTTTGCAGGTGGTTGTTCTACTTTAACATCAGATCCAATTCGTATAATAATAAGAGCAAAAGCAATTATTTCTTCTCAAAATTTATCAATTTGCAGTGGTGATAGTTTTACCTTTATGAAAGGAGAATTGGATTATATTCCAGATGGGACTAAATATATTTGGTCGAAGCCCCTTATTATTCCAACCAATTCTATAACAGGCTCATTGCAATCAATTATTCCCGCGGAGGTTATAAATCAAACATTGATAAATACTAGTACTAACTTGGCTACAGCAACTTATACTGTAACACCGATATCTAACTCATGTTATGGAGAATCATTTACATTAACAGTAGAAGTAATTCCTACAATTAGTGCAACGGTAAAGTTGAAAAATAGCAGTTGCTACAAGGCAAATAATGGTTTTATAACTAGCACTGTAGTAGGAGGAAAAGTTTTTAGTTCTGAGGTTTCATATTTATTTATATGGACTGGACCAAATGGATTTTCATCTGACAAACAAAACTTAGATGAATTGTTACCTGGTAATTACTCATTAACTATCTTAGACAATGGCGGATGTCCATTTAAAGCATCATATACAATAACAGAACCAAATGAAATTATTATATCAGTTGATTCAAAAACAAACTTAAAATGTAATGGCGATAGCAGTGGCAAAATAGATATTTCGGTGCAAGGAGGGGTTATGCCATATAAATTTAATTGGACAAAAAACGGGCAGAAATACTCGATTAATGAAGACATTAGTATTTTAGGCGCTGGTAAATACTGCGTTGAAGTGACGGATGCAAATGCCTGTTCAATTCAATCAGATACAATAAATATAACTGAACCTAATGCCCTCAATATGGTGGTAAATAAAAAAAACGTTTCTTGTTTTGGTGATTCTACTGGTGAAATTTTTGTAGAGGTAACTGGTGGGGTTCATTTTGAATCTGAGGCTGATTATCATTATCAATGGATTGGGGTTAACAACTTTAATAGTACTTTGAGAAACTGTACAAATTTATTGGCTGGCGAATATAAATTAACAATAACAGATAAAAACAGTTGTACTAAATCAACAAATGTTATTATTCTTCAGCCCGAGGAATTAAAATTAAATTTAAGCTACACAGAAATATCATGTTATGGAGCCAACAATGGTACTATTACTGCCAATATAACAGGAGGTGTTAAACCATACACAGTAAGTTGGAGTAATTTTGCAAATGGAAATAAACTGACTGATTTATTGCCTGGAAATTACACAATTATTGTAACTGATGCAAACGGTTGCGTGAGAACAGAAACTAAAACAATTAATGAAGCTAATTTCTCAATAAATCCAATCATCAAAAATGCAAGCTG
This sequence comes from Paludibacter sp., assembly GCA_020049515.1. Lineage (GTDB taxonomy): Bacteria > Bacteroidota > Bacteroidia > Bacteroidales > Paludibacteraceae > Paludibacter. The sequence goes on from JAIFKQ010000018.1 coordinate 52,845, forward strand.
TAATGGAGCTAACAATGGCAGCATAAATCTAAATATTAATGGTGGGGTTTTACCAATAAAAGTTCGTTGGGATGATGATGCCTCTGCTGGAAGTGTAAGAAACAACTTAGCACCTGGCACCTATACAGCTCATTTACAAGATGGTGCTCCCTGTACTATTACAGAAAGCTATGAGGTTAGAGAACCTGACTCATTGACAGTTACCGGTAAAATAACAAATGCTTTTGAATGCGATAATCCTTCAAGCGGATCAATTTTAACCTTAGTTACAGGTGGGTCATTACCATATACATATAAATGGGACAATGGAGAAGAAACAGACAATTTAACCAACATACAATCTGGCAATTACCTACTTACTGTTATAGATAGAAATGGATGTAGCAAATTAACTACATTCAAAGTGACTAGACAAAAACCAATTCTGGTAGATGTAAATACTAGTACTGCATACAATTGTGAAGCCCAAAAATATATAAATTCAAATACTGCCTCTGTATCTGGTGGGCTCTCACCTTATCAATATAGATGGAGTAGTGGCTCTGTAAATAGTGAACGACCTGAGACAATGAAAAATGATCAAAACAGTGTAATAATACTTTATGTAACTGATGCATTAGGTTGTTCCGCCGAATACACTTTTACAATTGACAATCCGATTGAAAATACTTCAGCGAAGATTAACTATCATCTCGTTGATTGTATAAATAATAGTTACTTATTTGACCTATCTAGTTCCTATTTTGGAGAAAAAAACAACTCATACCTTTGGGAGTTCGGTGATGGTTCTACTTCAACATCAAAAACAGATATACACATTTATGAAACTCCAGGAAATTACAGGGTGAAATTAACTGTCTTAAATGATATTTGCAATAGTTATTTTGAACAAATAGTTATTATAGAATCAACTCCTAAAGTAAAATTGGACAAATCGCCTATGCTTTGCAGAGGTGAATCTACAATTTTAAATGCCATCGGAGCTAATAGCTACAAATGGAGCAATGGGAATACAGGGGATAGTGCTGAATTTACAGAAGAAGGAGATTATAGTGTTATAGGAACATCTAAATCAGGTTGTAAAGACACTTTATTCTTTAAGACTAAATTTAATGAATTGATGAATTATTCAATAATAACTGATAAAAATGAGGTTGAGGTTAATACTGCTTTGCAATTATGGACAAAAAATATTGCTTATTCAAGCTATTTATGGGACTTTGGGGATGGAACACCAACGGCGACTGGTCACGAAATTAATCATACATATAATACAGCATCTGAGGGATTTTATTTCATTACGTTAAAAGCAACAAATCCGAATGGTTGTACAGAAACAGCAACAAAAAAAATATGGATAACAATACCGACAAAACCATCAGTAATTACGCCAAATGGAGATGGAGTTAATGATATCTTTATGAAAGACACATATTTAAAACTTTACAATCGAAACGGACTTCTTATATTTGAGGGTACTGATGGTTGGGATGGTACATTTGAAAATAAAACAGTACTAAATGGAACCTATTTTTATATATTGACATATACAACCGAATATGGACTTACAACAAAAAATGGTTATGTTACTGTTGTGAAATAACGATAAAAAAGATGGTCAAACTAATATACATAATTGCATTCATCTTACTAACTTTTAAGATAGTAGCACAGTCCAACATCCATATAAATAATTATTTAGAAAATCTATACTATATTAACCCTGCTGCCATAGACGATGAATCGTCAGCTAATATAAGCATGACGGCTAGAAAGCAATGGGTTGGATTTCCTGGAGCACCATCCACTATCTATGCTACTGGTACAACTTACCTTCAAGATATAAAAACTCAATTTGGATTAAAAGTATTTAATGATAAAATTGGTATTTCTAACACTTTTATAATAGGATTATCTTACGCCTATTTAGTCAAAATACAAGCAAATTGGAAACTACATCTTGGAATTGCGGCAAATTTTCAAAATTTATCCTTTAATTTAACCGATTTAAATCCAACATATATTGATGATCCTGTTTTTAATTCGAAGTTATTAAAAGAAAACAATTATAATTCAGATGCAGGAGCACAGCTAACCAACAAATCATTAACATTGGGTGTATCTAGCCAAAATCTTCTTTCTATCTTTTTTGAAGAAAATAAGATACAAAATAACAGTAATTATATTTATGCAAAATATCGCTATAGAACTCCGACTCCAATAAATGTGCAAGGAGGAATAACTGGGATTCAATTTGTTGGATTATTACAAATGGAATATAACTTAACCGTTTTTTTTAACAGCTATCGTCATCAAGACATTTTTCAAATTGGTGTGTTTTATAGAACCAAAACCGAAATGGGAACTATATTTGGTATTAATATGGGTGAATCAATGCATTTGTGGTATAGTTTTGATTACAACGTGTCTGGAATTAATAAAAAAACATTAGGAACACATGAACTAATGTTAGTTTATAGATTAGAAAATAAACTATCTAGGAATTATTAAAAAAAACTACTACCTATGTGTGATTTCATTTTCGCCTAATATAAAACATTTTCTTTTTATTTTGAAAAAACTTAAAAGTGTAAACTTAGATTGATGCGCTAGGTTGAGAAGGGACAAGCGACATGATGTCCCTTATATTCTCTTCTTTTTTAAGTGACACCCCCGATAGCTATCGCGGGGTCGCTTGTCCCTTGTGTGATTTCATTTCCTCCTATTATTACTCTCTCAGCTTTTCCAAAGTTAAAAGAAACTTTGGAAAAGCTGAAAAACTCTAGCTGGGGAACAAGCTCGAACTATTTTTTCATTCTCTTTTCCGCTCTCCCGTTAGCTATCGGGATCAAGGAGAGTGGTTAGGGGTGAGGTGCATAAAAAAGCCCCACATAACTTAATATGCGGGGCTTTGAAAAAACGGCGGCTATCTACTCTCCCACCTTGCGGCAGTACCATCGACGTGGACAGGCTTAACTTCT
>JAIFKQ010000067.1 GCA_020049515.1 Paludibacter sp.
AATTGGTTTTGAAGCTAAAAATGTTTTGTGACGAGAAGTTTCCATTGAATTTGTTTATGGCTTCCTGCAATGCTCGGTATCGGTCAATCCCTTTATAATAAGCACTATTGAGTTCATCTATCAGCGCAATGCACCGTTTAGTACCTTGAACTTCTTCAGCATTTTCAATATCTATTTCAGCACAGCTTTTATAACAATCGGTCAATTTATAACCTTCGTATTTTTCTAAATCTTCTCTAATGTTGGCAAGTTGGATATTTATAGTCTCAATTTCTTTTTTGAGCAATCCAATTTCTTCAAACATTTTTTGCCTTTGCGCACCAGATTTGCTTTCAGATTTTTATAATTCTCCACATTATCAAACAGTTCCCTTTTGTCTTTGTTGAAATCGGCAACGGTGTCCCTGTTTTTTTCAATAAAATCCAACTCGGCATTAATTTCGAATAACGCCTTATCTAATTTAGCAATTTGCACCGTGTCAGCACCTTTGTCGTCAAACTCCTTTTTCTGATTGGCTTTTATTTCATCTATCTGTTGGGTAGTGGTTTCTTGTTTCAGCTCCACTTCCGCACCTATCCGAACAGAGGCTTCAGTAGCATTAAGTTGTTCTGCATAAGATTTTTTCTCTTTCTCTTTTCGTTTATTATCAATCTGTTTTTTAATGCCGTTTTCTATTTCGGTAACAATATTGTCGGCTGTTAGTTTTTCCTCGCTAAGTTTTTCAATTTCGGCATCAATCATTTCCATTGCCAATAACTTTTCAGTTTCTGCTCTGGTGGTATATTCAGTAGTACGAACTTTTGCCTCGTCCAACTTTACAATTCCTTGTTCTATATTGTATTGACTAGTTCTAACTGCATCTTTGCATTTCGAAATTTTGGGCTGTTGCTTCCGTTTTAGGTTTTCCAAATCGGTATTTAATTGCTCACTGAGTCCAACAATGCTCTTCTGAATTGCTTCTATTTGACCAATCAAAGCAGTCTTATCTTGCTCATAATCTGCCACGGTTTTTACTGATTTGCTAATTTCCGACAAATCGAGCTCCACACCATAAAAACTGTTTTCGGAAGTTGAAGTTTTGTGGGGCGACAAACCGGTATGAAACAATATTCGGTCTTCGTCAATAATTTTTCCAATTGAATTTTCCCAGCCCGAATATTCGTTGTTTAACCAACCATAAAGAGAATCTTTGCTGTTCTCCATCTTTTGGTCAATAACGGCAATGCGCTCATTCAACAGCTTAACTTGCTGATTGTGTGCAGCTATTTTATTGGCACAAATTTCTTCCGCCCTGTCTTTTTCTATTTCCCATTGTTTTTTAACTCCTTCGCCTTCATCGGTTTTCAGCTTTATTTCTGCAGTTTCTAATCTTATTTTTTCTGTCCACTCAGCAATATTCGCTTTGCTTGTTTCTATTTCAGTTTCTAAAAACCGTTTGTTTTTTGTCCCTGCTTTTTTAATTTGTAGCTGAGTAATGGTCACTTTCTTTTCCTCTACGGCATTTTTGGCGAGCTCCAATTGCTCTGTATGCAGCTTTTTAATCTCCTCAAATAGCTTATCATATTCTTTGGCAAGCAACTCATTGAATTGGAACAACCCTTTATGAAGATTATTTTCTTCCGTTTGTTTTAAATTCTGATAAGCCGACAGCTGATTAGATAACTGATTGATTTGCAATTCATATTTGTGTTTTATATCCGTAAAATTGGCTTCTAACATCACCTTTCGAGTGCTCAAATTTTCTTTTTCACTGTCCCAATCTGTTTTTCTGGCAACGCGTTGAATCGTACCCGCAATGTTGATTTCGGCATATTGCTCCATTTTTGATTTGGCTTCTTTCAGCTTGCTGACAAACACATTTATTTCGGCTGTAATTTTTTCTCTTTTGGTCTGAAACCGCTTTTCTGTTTCGGTTATTTTCAGTTGTTGTTGCACTTTTTTAGCTTCCTCACGTACCAGCTTTTCTGCGGTTTTGGGTTGCTGTTTTCTAATCACGTGCAATTGCCACGCTAACTCGCTGTTCAGCTGCTTCTTTTCACGCTCCAGCGATTTTATTGCCAAACTAATGGTGGCCACCTGATCGGCTTGTTTGCGAACAATTATATCACCATTTTTTGCTTTTTCTGTCCATTTTCGGATGTCATTCAGTTGCGTATCAAAGTCTTTGAGATGATGGGCATAATTTGACAAATCAATCTTTATTTCATCCTCGTTGAGCGACTTTATAATAGTATCCTTAATAAACTCACTTTCAACCTTATAATTAAGAAATACGTGCTGAATTGCTCTCGGAATATTCTGATACTGCTTACTTTCCAGCATGGCATATTTCCGAAATTCTGCTCCCAAACCTTGGCTATTTCCGTAAAGCACATTGCGATAATCCTCGTAACGGTCTATTTTTCGGGTATAATTAATATCCTTTCCAAACGCAATTTTTATCTTATCCCACGATTCAAATATTCGCCCGTCGGTATCAATAAAATACTTTTTATCGTATTGTGTATCCAAAAAACGGAAACAAACCCGCCCTTGCGATTTGAAAACCATGACGCAAAACGCGCCAGTTTCGCGGCTTACTTCATAAATGATGTAGGAGTTTTGGTACGGGAAATAGAAATCGACAAATGATTTTTTGCCTATAGGAATGCCTAGTTTCAGCTGGTTGGCATTGTAGAAAAACAGCAAAGCCCGCAGCAAAGTACTTTTTCCAACACCCTGTGTGCCAATAAAATGAACGTTACCATCCACATTCACTTCCGAATATCGTACATTTGCACTTTCTATCAAGATAATTTTATTCAGGAATCTCATTTTTTACGTCTTCTGAAATATTTATAGCCAACACTATCTGTTCGAGGTATTTAAAACTTGCCAAGGCTTTGTATTGATGCGAAATATCATTTTCGAGCTCAATAAAACGGTCTTTTTTGAGGTCGTCAAGTATTTTATCAATAATTTCGCTGTGCTTGTTTCTATCTCCGCTGTATTTTTTGAGGCCTTCCAACTTCGATTTCAATGCTGCATCCACATTGAGTTTCACCAAAATATCGGACGGCGTAAATCGAAAACCAGAGCCAAAGGAATTGTCGAAAGTTTTCAGAAAATCCAGCATATCTATCCATTTGTAAGCTTTTTCAATTTTGCGCTCCAAGTCCACTTTTGATTCCATGCGCGAAAAATAATAATACTCATCGCCCCGCTCCAAGGTGAAATTAATGTTCCGAAAATATGCGTATAAATAGTCAAAATTCTGCTCTTCGTCCATTACCGAATAGAGTTTTCTGATGTCCTCATCGGCACTATTGGAACAAATAAATTGTCCTTTGCTCAAAATCTCAAAAATCGTGGCGGTTTGTTTGGGTGCTTCCATAGTGTGCAAATTTTATTTTGAATAAACTAAGGCATATTCCACTTCTTGTTGCGAATTGAATTTGTCGGTCAGTTCAAAATGGTCTTCATATTGTGAAATTAATTGGCAATAAACGGTTACTTTTTCCTCAAAAGTGAGCTCTTTTTCGTAATTATAAATCAGCAAAAAGTTGAACAAATCATTCCCCGAAGCCAAAAAGCTATTCTTTACAGCCTCCAGATTAACGTGAATTTCTTCTTCCGTAGTAGTTTCCAGGTATTCTTTAGAGATATTTCCAGCAAGTGAAACTTTTATATTTACACCAGTTTTTTGCCTGGAGGCTATCTTTTGAATGCTGGTATAAGCATCATTGTCGGTTTGCAAGCAATCCAATGATAATTTGAGAGGATAAGTAGGATTCGATTCAAAAATCAACGCATCATCCGTACCAATAATCGCGTCAATATCAGTGGCTGCCCGCAAGGTAAACTGGTCGCGCAAATATTTCAGCTGGCGCAATTTTTCAATCACGCCACTTTGATATTTAATTTGATTGAGGTATTCGATAATCTGTTTTTGTATTTCAATCAGATTGTGGCGGCATTCGTTCAGTTGTAGTTTTAGCAGAATAATTATCCGGCTAAGATCTTCATCAATAGCCAGTTTGAAAAAGGTAAGCTCCTCCTCGGTAATCAGTTTATCGGTGAGTTCAATCAGCGTATTTATATCAATTCGCTTTTTATCCAAGTTTTCGAGCTTGGCTTTTTTGATTTTATAATTCGGTTCGTTTTTGAAGGTATTGTCAATATTCCGTTTCAAATCCACCACATTTCTAAGCGTAACATTTCCAATTTTTCGCAATGCGTTTTTTACCAATTTCAAGTAGTTATACTTTCTACTCTCGTTGTTTTCATTCAGATAATAAAGGATATTTTCCTTCACATGCTGGATATTTGAATGTATGGACGCAATGTTTATCTCTTCATTTACTTCTAGCACTTGTTCAAAAAATTGCAGAAACTGGTCGTCTATTTCCAGAAAATTTCCGTTTCGACGAATCACGCCTCGCTCGGTCAGATAATTAATTCTATCTTCCTGCAATTCAACCATTTCTAGCGCATATTCGTATTTGTATGAAAGGGTTTTACGCTTTTCAAACATTTCTGTCAGCAATTTTTGCTCCCTAGTTAAGGCACCAAAAAGTTCTTTTATGGAAGTAAAATTAGTCAAATGTTGGGGTTTTATTGATAATTTTATGAGCTAGCAAATTAAATTCCTTTACAGAAAAGTAATATCAACACCAATATAGCAACGCATTGTAAATAAGCACTTTGCATAGATTAAATTCTAGAATATTGTCGTTCTATAATTGCACGCTTTTTGGTAATTTCACCATATCTACCGTCCAATAATCGTATTCATAGAGAAGTGTCATTTCGCCTTCTCCTTTAAAGGCAAGGGATTCAGCCGAGCCTTCTACAATCCCTATAAAGTCGATATCAAACTGAACTGTAGCACTTTTGGCATCAAATTCAATGTTGGCAATTGAAAAAACGTTACGTTCAAAAGAACTGAAGGCTTCGCGAAAATGAATATGCCAATCCAGTTTCTCTGCACCCGAAGTTAACATATTGGTGTAATAATCAGTTTCTTTATCAAGATAAGTGTTGATAAAATCAGTTGAATGATTGCGAATATCGTATTCATGATTGGGATGAAACTCTTCGTAAGTAAAGTTGGAATTCATGCCCGGAATTTGAATATCATCTTTTTCCTCAAAAAACAATTCCTCTGTAATAAACCGGTATAACTCTCTATCAGCCACTTCACAAAATGTACTCAAATAAACCTGACTTTCATTCATCAAGCTCATAATCCTTTCTAGCTCAACAGTAATTTCAGCATCACTCAACTCTTCAATTTTGCGATAGGAAGGTCTTTTCAGAAAATCGTACAGAAGAATGCGTTTCGAATTTTTATATGCGTTTTCGAACGCCATGATGTGATTCAGAAACTGACTTTCAATTTCGGGTGGCAAATTAAGACCATTGGCATCATCCATCCCTCCAAAAAAAGCACCATGCTCTTCGGTAAGCTTTTTTTTAATTTCATCGTTTTCGGCTTGTAATTTTTTGATTGATTCTTTTTTGTTTTCGTTGTTTTTTTTCATGTTAAATGAAGATTATACTGTGTGTAATTTATTTAGTGACGGGCGCACTCTACTATATTCAGTCATGTTTCTACTTAAAGACCGCCGCCCAATAAG
>JAIFKQ010000069.1 GCA_020049515.1 Paludibacter sp.
TTAAATTTGAAACCGTTAGGTTGGCATCTTTCGTGCTTACAGCTGCTGTAGTGGCAGCTCCAGTGGCATTGATTCCTATCAAATCCCAAGTGGCAATGCCCGCACCCGGTGGAACTACTACATTAGCAGCCGTTGTTACAGGCAAAGCAGCACTAGCAGCCGAGGTGTTTCCAGCAGCATCTTTAGCTTTTACTGTAAAACTATACGCTGTACTGGCAGTTAAACCAGTCACAGCAAAACTATTGGTGGTTGGCGAACCAATCAAAGTGGCACCTTGATAGACGTCATATCCTACTACGCCCACGGCATCGGTACTTGCACTCCAGTTCAAAGTTAATCCGGAACTGGTTACTGAGGCAGCCGACAAATTTGTTGGAACGCTTGGGGCGATTACATCCGAAGAGAGGGCATTGGTAGTCACGCTCAAAGCACCAGCAGCAGAAGTGTTGGGTTTGGCATCACGCGCTTTTACTGTCATGGCATAGGCAGTACTGGCGGTAAGTCCAGTCACGGCATAAGAGGTAGCGGTAGTGGTAGAACCCAACAATGTACCATTTTTATAGACATCATAACCCACTACGCCTACTGCATCGGTACTGGCGGTCCAGTTCAAGGTAAAGCTAGTAGCTGTTTTAGCAGTAGCAGTAAGTGCCGATGGAGCAGTAGGAGCTACCAAATCCACAATGCCGTCAGAAGTGAACGCTTTGAACTCCCCAATTTCAAAATTCCATTCATCACCCGCTGCTGATTCAATTTTACAATAACGCCCTTTTCCAATTACATTTGCCGAAATCGGCTTTGCAGAAGGGGTTAACGCGAGATTTGAAAGAACAGTCCAAGGGCCTGTTGGTGATTCAGATAAGGATACTTTAACAGTGGGTTGAGATGTTTCTGGACCCACTACCGTGATTTTATTCACGTTGTAGGATTGCTCAAAATCAATAATCCAGCTTGGATTTTCACTTCCAAAGGAATAACTAAAAAGCATCCCATCGTTAATATTTCCAGGCGCTTGATGCGGTTTGTCCATAGATCCTGTCATTGTAACAGGCTTGTTGTAAGCAATATTGTTTTCTTGATCGGGGTAAACAAAAGTTCCGGCCAACAATTGATCTACAATTGCTAGGTTCTCCGACATACTTGTAAACGGACCACCCACGTAAACCACTTTCTTTGTTTTCGGATCAAGAATCATATATCCTGGAACCCCTAGAGCCGTGCAGTAGCGGGTGTCTTCATCGCCCCCTTGTACATATACGAGTGCTCTACCATCAATATTCATTGAGTTACGATCACCTACAGCTCCGGCATTATCGGTGTCATAGATGTTGTGAATAAAGGCGACTTTGCTTAGGTCGTATTTACTCATCACCGTATTGTTAAGATCTGCCTTGGTATTGCTATAGCAATAGGGACACCATATTGGAGAGGCAGTAGTAAAAATAACCTTCCCTTGATTTAGAATCCCTAAAAAGGAATAGGAGATTCCAGATTCAGCATCATTAAAAGTGTAATCTGGAACAGTAGTCCTTGCAGCCAAGGATTTTAAAAGAGTTTGCGAATGAGAAGGAAGAATAGCCGCAGCCACCAATAGAAAAATTAAGAGTGATTTTTTCATAACATTTTGTTTTAATGAATAATTGGGTTTTAAATGAATAATTGGTTTTTTGTATTGATTTTAAAATAGTTAGATTGTAAATTTAAATGCAGTTAACAATAGCTGTATAGGTGATGGCCTTTTCCTTTTCACCGATAGGATACACCAACACTTTCAAGGTGATGGTTTCAATCAATCGGGTCTCCTTGGTTAAGGTGGTATTCGTATGCATGAATCCAATTTCGAAAACCCCCGTGGAGTCCTTTGCCAATGTAAAGTTTGATTTCAAGGTGTTGGGTGGCGCGCAAGGGCTGCTGTCGAACTGTTACTCACCACCTCCCATGTATAATTGGTCACCGTGGCAGAATGATTCGTGATGTGGTTTTTCACTTTCAGGTAGCGAAACCCGAATAATGAATCGTTGAGTTGTGCCGGATTATTTTCCATCGAAAGAATAGATTGAACCACAGCCGTGGTATCATTGGGTTGCAGCGTAACCGCTGCTGGTACGATGACTTCAGTTTCGCAGGACACGAATACGAAGGCAATGAAGGCGAGAAGTCCAAGTGATTTTTTCATGTGATGTGATTTTTTTTGTGATGTTAATAAGCATAATTTAAATAATTTTCAGAAACGATATAATGATTTTTCAAATAAAGATAATGAACAGCATGAAGACCGTGGCTACTAAAAGCGTGACAAATATCTCCATTGCAGTAGGCTTGTAAGGCCCGAAAAATATTTCGCGAATGGCGTTGGTTATTTTCATGCTGCAAATATCGGAAACAATGCCGGGAGTAGGTGCAAAATGATTTCCCGAATGTGTCGTCCAGCGTCCAAAATGTATATGGTATTGTTCAACATGCTGTACGCTTGGCGTTTATGGGATTTGAAAAACATCCCATCGGGATCCTTTTTTAGGGATGGAAAGAGAGTGAGTCGTTGCATGGAAGGTTCACGATGGGTTTTCGAATCGAAAATCGTGCAAAAAGAAAGGGTTGAGGGATGAAAAAACGAAGCCCTAATCGCATGGAAACGAATAGGGCTTTGTGAAAAGACAGCAAAAAACTTGCGCTTGCCGGAGAAGTTCGGTGGTATATTGGCGTGCAACACCATCAATAAGAAAAAGCAGAGTCCTTTTTAGCAGGCTCTAATACCGTGGAATGACCCCGTTGAACAGGAAAGAGAGAATTTCTAATTCAAACTACCTAATTCTCTTACTGATTGCCTTTTAATCAATTGTGAATTATGCATTATCAATTATGCATTATCAATTACTTCGTGCAATTGGTTTGAATAAATTCGGAAGGCGTCATTGAAAACTGGTTTTTAAAGGATTCATTGAAGTGCGATCGGTTTTGAAAACCAACTTTGTAGTAAACTTCAGAGATGTTGAATTGCTTGGTCAGAAGCAATTGGGCAGCTCGTCGCAGTCGGATGGAAGTGATAAATTCACTCACCGATTGCCCCGTCAGCGCTTTCATCTTTACATACAATCCCGTTCGCGAAAGTCCCATGTCTTTCACAAACTGCTGATTGTCGAAATTCGGATCCTCTAAGTTATCTTCCACCAAAGCCACCGCTTTTTTTAATAGCTTATCATCCGTCTCATTGCTTGTAATATCACGGGTGTTAATGTATATGGATTGTTGAAATTTCAACTGCAATTGACGGCGCAACTTTATAAGATTCTCAATTTTGGCCAACAATAGTTCGGCATGAAAGGGTTTGGTTAGATAATCATCGGCGCCATTCTTTGTCCCTTGCAATTTAGTTTCATTGGCACTAAATGCACTCAATAGAATTATAGGAATATGGCTCGTTCTGCTATCAGTTTTAAGCTGTTTGCAAAGTTCCATTCCGTCCATCTCGGGCATCATTACATCGCTAATAATCATTTCGGGCATCATTTCCAAGGCTTTTTCTACCCCAATTCTACCATTTTGAGCCTCCACTACAGTATAATTTTTACTTAAAATATCGCGAATATAAAATCGTAAATCTTCATTGTCCTCCACTATCAGCACCTGCGGCAGGATGTTGAGCTCATCGTAGTGAGAAGTAGGAAGTGAGACCTCGGCCGTAGTTAGTGGGTAATCGGCAGTGGATAGCTTTAGTTCTTCGTTCATCGGTTGCGCATTAGTTGGGGTGCTCGTAGCGAATGGAAGAGTTACTTTAATCACCGTTTTTTCGTCCACTTTACTCTCAGCGTTAATAGTCCCTTTGTGCAGTTTCACCAATTCGCGTGTTAATGCCAGCCCTATTCCGCTTCCTTCGTTTTTGCGGGTATTGGAATGATCTACTTGGTAGAAATTGTCAAATATCTTGGTCAAATTATCTTTTGTGATTCCTATCCCATTGTCATGAACCTCAATTAGTAACGTTTCGCCGTCTTTGGATATTTTTAAATTTACCTCGTTTTTTGTAAATTTAAATGCGTTAGAAAGCAGATTGGTAACAATTTTTTCGAGCTTATCAAAATCAAAATCTCCCAGCAACGAGTTTTCCGATTTCAGAAAGCTAAACTTAATATTCTTTTGTTGTGCCAATGGAAAAAAAGCGTCAAAAATCGATTGCATAAAAGGAATTAAGTCGCCATAGGAAGTCTCTAATTTCAAATTGCCAGTTTCGGTTTTCTGAAAATCCAATAATTGGTTAATGAGTGACATCAGCCTGTTGCTATTCCGCTGTATGAGTGCAAGTTGTTCTAATAATCGCTCATTACTAATTTTCCCCACCTTCAATTCTGTCATTAATTTCATTAATGGGCCGGATATTAATGTGAGCGGCGTTCTAAATTCGTGTGAGATATTAGTGAAAAAATGCAGTTTCAACTGACTAATTTCTTGTTTCGATTTTTCTTGAAAACGAATAATTGAGTAGCGACGATATGAAAATAAAAGTACCCCAAACAGTGCCAGGTAAATGAAATAGGCAAAAGGGGTTTGCCAAAATGGTGGGCGGATTATAAGGTCTAAAGTAGTTCCAGTCTCATTCCAAACGCCATCGTTATTGCTTCCTTTTACCTTCAAAGTGTATTTGCCAGTGCTTAAATTAGTATAGGTTATAAACCGTTTTGCTGCTGTGGTATAAATCCAATCTTTATCAAAACCAACCAACTGATAAGCTAGTTGGTTTTTTTCGGGTAGCGTAAAACTCAGCACGTTCAACTCAAATTCCAATACCGACTGGTCGTAGTTGATTGTAATGGATTTTGTTGCCGAAATGTGTTTACTTAATACAGCATCTTCATTGTTGGGGTCAATGATTACAGGCTTATTCATTATCGATAGGCCATTAATTATGATACCGGGTATTTGTTTGTTTTGTTTTATGTTGGCAGGGTTAAAACGATAGAAACCACTATATTTGGCACTCAAAATGATATTCCCGCTGTTGTCAAATTGAATATTTTCTGGATTAATAATCAAGCCATCTCCCTCGTCGAAACTTTGAACATCCCTTGTTTTTTTGTTTAATTTGGATAAGCCTATGCCAGTAGTAAACCATAGATTACGATTGCTATCCTCTATAATTCTATAAATATTTTGATCTGAAAGCGGATTTTTAAATTCATAAGGTCTAAAAACCTTAGCTTCATAATCAAAGAATTTTAGGCCATTGCGTGTACCAATCCATAACGTTTTTGCTGCATCAACGTAAACGCAGTGAGTGATGGAATTATTAAATCCAAGTCTTTCTCTAGTACCTACTAGATGGTGGATAATCTTTTTTATTTTCCATTGATACTCTACAATTCCATTTTCAGTGGCAATCCATATATTTCCGTTTTTATCTTCTGCTATTTGTTTTATTCTACCATCTGTAAATTCTTTGTTATTGAAATGAATAACAGAATTATTGTGTAGGAACTTCAAGTTTTTTTCTGTTGTCACCCAAATCCCATCCCTACTGTCTTGAAAAATATCAACAATTCGTAACTGGTTTTGACTTTTATCTTCATTTTCTATTAATTTGAGATATCCAATTTTCTTTTTTGTGCTCGGATTAAAAATCAGAATACCATCAAGTGTACTAATCCACAATAAGCCAGACTTTAACTGACAAATATCGTTAATTGTCTCTTCGGAAATCGCTAATTCAGCTCCCCAAAAATGACTAAATTCATTTGTTGAAACATTGTAATAGTAAAGTCCTTTTTGGTATGTGCCAATCCATAAATTATTTTGCTTATCAACAAATATTGATTTAGCATAACGCTTTTCGGATACATTTTCATTCCCAATTTGATGAAAATAAGAGGAGAATTTGTCCCTGTTAGGGTCGTGGATAGATACACCTGCATTAGTAGTGCCTATCCAAACAATACCCGAATTGTCTTTGTACATGTTTCGGGCGTAATCTGCCGTAAATCCTTGAGAGTCATTTGTGTTGGTAGTCAAAAACTGTACATTGTTCAGTTCAAGCTTGCTTACAATTCCCATTGCTTTTCCCTGGCAAATCCACAGGGTCTGGTCGTCTATCGGGATAATATCCGAAATTTCACCTCTATCTTTAAATGGATTTAGTGCTCCTCTCGTAAATTTATTTGTAGCTGGATTTAAAATACTAAGTGTTGCATTATATGCTCCCATCCACAATTGTTTGTTTTTGTCCTCGTAAATGGAACTCACCGTATTGTAAGGTAAACTTTCTGAGTCACTTGGATTGTTAATGTAAAGTGTGCTTTGTGTTCTATTGGCATTCAACTTCACTAGCCCATTTGCCCAAGTAGCTAGCCAAATATTACGATTTGAATCTTCAAAAATACAACGAACAGTTTTGTCTTTCAAATACTTATTAGCATAGTTGTCTTTAGATATTGGCACACTTTTTTTTGTGTTTGGGTTAAATTTCAGTATTCTGCCCTCAAATCCAATCCACATATATCCATCATAATCAACAAATAATGTTTTGATGTCGTTTCCAACTTCTTTTTTTTGATTTGTAACAAAATGCGTAAATGTTTCAGTATCTCTATTAAATCTGTTTAGTCCCGTTGTGGTTCCTATCCATAATTTACCTTGCTTATCTTCGGCAATAGCTGTTATATTATCACCAGAAATACTGAATTTATCATTCCTCGAAGTTTTGAATGAAGTTATTTTACAGGCCGAATATTTATTTAATCCCTGTTTGGTTCCTATCCAAACAAGTCCCTTTGAATCTTTATAAATTACATTCACTGCATTGCTCGACAATCCATCTTTCATCGATAGATTATGAAACTTCACACTCTTATTTTGCGAAAACAGGAGTAGGGTAGGGAAGAGCGATAAAAATAGTATGGTGGTGATTTTCATTTGAATGTTGCAAAGTATTTCGCAAAGATATGGATTTTTAGCACAATATCAAATTGGCAAGATATACTTGAGTTCAATTCGATACTTGTTTTTCTTTGATTCAAAAGGAGTAGTCCGAAGTGCTGTCTTTGCTGGATGTAACATTGGCATAAAATAATCAATGTTGTGTTAAATAATATTATTACTCAATTGGTTCTACACTCAATTGTGTGGGTTTGTTTTAAACTAACCTTTAAAATTAAAAAAAACATAGCGCCCTCGATAGCTATCGGGGGCTAACGGGAGCACATTAGAAGACATATAATTTCAAAAAGATTACAATAGCTAAATACCTTTCGGCATTATTATTATAAATGCTTTCAACATTTATTCTATTGTGAACTATTGTGCCTACTGTAGTTGTCTTTTTTTCTGAAAATGTAATAATGATTTAAAATGTCAACCTACACGAATAGTGGTAGAACCATCAATTAAATTTTAAAAACCTATCAGCCAAGAGCGACTTAGTGCTATAAAATCAGCCAAATCGATACTGGTCACTGCACAATTTCATGTTATACAACATACAATTAGTTCAAT
>JAIFKQ010000099.1 GCA_020049515.1 Paludibacter sp.
GCACATTTTGCACTTTCCAATCGGTTCAGTGTTGGTGTAATGTCCACATGGATAGCAAGCCCATTTGTAGTGGCATTAAAATATAGCATCCAAACCAAAAATGACAAAGTGAATTTTTCCTTGGGTACGTTAATGGGAAGTACGAGTTACATCAATAGTTTTAGAGGATATGGCGGTTTGCATTTTGGAAATGTAACTTTTGGAGATGCAAAACAAAATTTAACGGTGGCTGCGGGTTATGCATATTTGAGTTCAGGGCAATCAAACATAAATAATAGAAGTATCATCAAATACACATTAAATAAATCCAATGGTCCGATTATTTCTATTGCTGGAATAACCAAGGTAGGGGTAAAAGCTAGTTTTATATTTGACAGTATGATAGGAATGTATAATTATTCAGAGAGTTGGTATAATTATCCTATAAACGAAACTCAAGATCTAATTAATAAAGTCGATTTCAACCCCGTATCTTTACAATCAGATGCTCGGGCAGTGTACCTATTTTTGATGCCAGGCATGCGTTTTCAGAAATCAGATAATAAAGCCTTCCAAGTTTCACTTGCAGGTATTTCTTTTTTTAGAATCAAAGGAGCAGCAACTGACAATGAGGCAGCTTCAGCTACCTTTCCAATCCCAATGTGTACCTGGTTTTATAAATTTTAAAACGAATCAAAAAAAGTGCAAATGACGTTAATATTCTAATAAATATATATCCATGTTTCTTTTCGACCAATTAATTTTCGGACCCATTCAAAGCCGTAGGCTGGGACTTTCGCTCGGTGTAAATTTGCTTCCTACCGATGCTAAAATTTGCTCATTCGACTGCCTCTATTGCGAGTGCGGATTCAATACCACCATGCAGGAATCGACCATTCCCACACGCACGGATGTGTATAATGCGCTGAAAACCAAATTGCAGGAAATGCTTGCTGCCAACCAAACGCCAGATGTCATTACGTTTGCCGGAAATGGTGAGCCTACCTTGCACGCTGATTTTGAGGCCATTATTGACGACACCATCGAATTGCGAAACGAATTTTGCCCCACAGCCAAAGTGAGCGTACTGTCTAATTCCACACGCATTCATAAACCGCACATTTTTAGCGCATTAAATAAGGTTGACAACAATATTTTGAAATTCGATACAGCCATTGATAGAACTTTGCAACTTGTGGACAGACCGACAGGCAAACACATCAATGTGGCGTGGTTTATTGATCATTTGAAGCGATTTGAAGGACGATTAATTATTCAAACCATGTTTTTGCGGGGCGAATACAAGGGTGAAAAGTTTGATAATACCACCGATGTGGAAGTAGAAGCATGGCTCAAAGCTTTGGTGGAAATTCGTCCGCAGCAAGTCATGATTTATACCATCGACCGCGAAACACCAATTCAACAACTGGAGAAAATCAGTCAGGAAGAGCTGAATAAGATAGCTGATAAAGCTAGAAAGCTGGGGTTGGAAGTTTCTGTGGCGGAGTAGCTTTCGTGTTTCGTGTTTCGTGTTTCGTGTTCCGGTTCGCAGCGTACTCCACGATAGCTATCGGGACGTTTTTTTGCGGTTTGACGCGTTAATAAAGAGTTTGAAGATTTGAAGATTTGAAGATTTGAAAATTTGAAGATTCGCAGTTCCCTTATATATTTCTTACTCCTAAAACCATATTTATTTGGATATTTTGCTATTTATTTTGTTCTAGTAATCAAATGGTTAACTGCGTCTTAAAATCCCCCTTTTGGGGCTAGGGGTTATGAAAATACTAATTTGTCCATTAAATTGGGGTTTGGGACATGCTACGCGCTGTGTGCCAATTATCCAACAACTTATAGCTGACGGCCACGAACTAGTTTTGGTTTCGGACGGCTTTCCGCTGGCTTTTTTGCGGCAAGAATTTCCAGGCATTCGCTTCATCGATTACCCGTCTTATCCTATTCGTTACAGCAGTGGAAAGTCCCAAGTTTCGGCTATGTTCAAAAGTTTTCCTGCCATTGTAACGCGCATAATCAGCGAGCATTATTGGCTGAAAAGGTTGTTGAAAAAAGAACATTTCGATCAAGTAATATCCGATAATCGTTTTGGAATGTGGACCAAAAAAGTACATTCCATTTATATTACGCACCAATTGATGGTGAAAATGCCCAAAAGATTCAAGCTGTTAGAACCGTTGGTTTGGATGATCCACCGCTGTATAATAAACAGATATAAAGAGTGTTGGATTCCAGATTTTCATGAAAATGGCGGCTTGTCTGGCGATTTGGCACATAAATATCCTTTGCCCTATAATGCTAAGTTTATAGGAATACTTTCTCGTTTTAAAAATATAAAAGGGATTCTACCCAACACCGATTTTGAGGTGGTGGCAGTACTTTCGGGTGTAGAGCCGCAACGAACAATGCTTGAGAATACTGTAATACAGCGTTATAGCGCTGCCAAGCACCAAACGCTTATTGTGTTGGGTCAGCCCGATGGTGTGAAAAAAGAAATGAAGATTGGAAATATCACTTTCGTATCGCACCTTACTAGCGGGGAATTGGCTTCGGTTTTAATTGGCTCTAAGTACATTATCTCCCGTTCTGGCTATTCTACCATTATGGATTTGGCAACCTTAGATTGCTTGTACAAAGCAGAGTTTATTCCTACACCTGGACAAACGGAACAAGAATACTTGTTTCGGCTGAGAGTTGAAGCTGAAATTGTTTGATAATCAAATATCGTATATTCGCCAAAATTTCTTCTCAAGAAATACATCAAAATCATCTCTTAGACTTTTTTTATACTTCCACTCATAGTCCGCATTACATTTCACTACCCTGTTCTTTTGATAATAAAATGCTTCTGCAAAGCGCACTTTTATTAAAAAAAACCGCCAAGAAACTTCTTTTATAGAATTGTCTCAGCGGTTTCGTTTTGATGAAAACCAGTCAAATGATTTGATATTTTTTTATCTACGGTTCGTATTGTTTTCCGACGAGCGGCTACCTCTTTCGCTTGGCGTGTTATTGCTTCTGCTACTTTCGCTTGATCTCGATTCCGATCTTGTGCTACTTGGCTGGCTTACAGCTGGTGCAGTTCTAGTATTGTTTTCTCTTCCAACTGTATTGGAATTGCTGTTTCTAGCATTGTTTTCTCTCGTACTGCTTTCTCTTATATTGCTCTCTCTTGTAGCCGAATTTGTATTGCTGCTTTCTCTGTTTACGGTGCCTGAATTTCTGCTACTTCTATTGGTATTGTCCGAAGATTGGGTTTGATTGGTTCCGCGACTAGAACTGGTAGCTGGTCTGCTTTGATTTACCTCTCGTTCGCTCCTATTTGACTCCATACTTCTAGTGCCACTGTTGTTAGTTCTTGTCTGTGTCATTCGTTGGTTTGCATTGGAATTTGAACTTCTGCTTTCAGTGTTTTGTTGTGAATTTCGTGTTGCACTTGAATTTCGGCTTCCATTTTGAGTCCTATCCATGCTCGCGCCGTTGGTGTTATTGGTTTTCCTTCCATTTTCACTGCCTTGATAGCTTGGGCGAGTGGGAATGCTTCTTTCTCCGCCACTGCGTTTGTTGTTATACTCTTGTTTATTCCTTAAATCTTTGTTGCGGTAGCTAAAATTACGGTCGGGATACTTGTTTCCGAAGTCGTTTCGGCTTACTCTCTGATGTAATTTTATGGCGTAATCATTTCTGTATCTTTCTGTATAATAATATCTGTGTTGATGGTTTACGTGTAGATAAACATTTGATAAATAGATATTTATTTCGTACGGATTGCGGTAGCGGTAATGTGTTGGATAATATCCCCAATAGTAGGGTGAATTCCAACTTACATACCGTGGGCTCCAAAAGAAGCTGTAAATGGACGGTGTATAAACGTAAACTGGTTCAATAATATAGTTAACTCCGTAAAGGAATGGGTCGCCTACTACTTGCACGTAAGTTCTCCTATTTTTTTTCTTTTCTACTACTATTGAAGCCACATCTTGAAAAACATCTCTATCCAATACGGCCTGAACCACTACTACGTGCACATTGTTTTCGGATGTTTCTATCACTCTCAAATAATCTACCTCGCCATCATTGTTCAAATCAAGATTTGAAATTTTGCTGTCGTAATCGTTTAGCTTCATCTCAAAATCTTGTAAATCTTTCGATTCTCCAAAAACCGAAGCTACAGCTTGTAAATCGAGATTATTGCTAATATCATAACTTTCGGCTTCAACGGTAATTTTTTTCTGTGCCATAAATTGAGAGGCTGTCATTAACAGTATCACTAATAGGCTTGCTACTTTTGCTTTCATGATCGTAATTTTTTTTGGCGGTGAATAATATATGATTTTTTTATTTGTTGTTGAATGGGCTATTTCAATATCCATGCCAAAACAAAATAACTTTTAGAGGTTCACCATTTACTGCGTCTTAATCTACTGCAAATCAGTATTTAATTGCATCGCAAATTAACTCAAAGCTATTGATGTCATCTTAATCAGCATAGTTTGTAGATTTACAATTCTGATTTGATAAGTGCTAAATTAGCTAACAGAAATGATTTTCGAGGTTTTTTCATACCTTTGTATCCACTAAAAAAAGTTGGTTATAAAAAAATGATTGTTCTAACAATCCATTGCTAAAAAAACACTCCACTATGAATTCATTAGACTTATTTTTGCTTATACCCATTGCACTCGGATTTATTTTTGGACTTTTCAAAGGATTGGTGAAGGAGTTGGCATCGTTGGCTGCCATCGTGTTGGGCATTTATGCTGCCAAGTTTCTTGCGCCTACCGTGTCGGATTTATTGGTAAAATCCTTTGATTTTTCACCCAAAACAGCTCTCCCCCTTTCATATCTTTTTATATTTATTTCCATTGCTGTGGTGCTGCTTGTCTTGTCCAAAATGCTCGATAAGGTGTTGGATTCTATTTCTTTGGGCGGGTTTAATAAATTCCTGGGTGGAATTTTTGGCGCTTTAAAATATGCTTTAATAATCAGTGTGTTGCTCAATGTTTTTGATGCTGTGGATAGCCGTTTTTTGATTATGAAAAATGAGACAAAAGAGAATTCAATTGCTTATAAGCCGTTGATGAAACTAGGTCCAGTTCTTTGGGATAAAGCAAAGGAGGTTAACAAAGAGGATGAACCTCAAGAGACAAGCACCATGCCTAACAACATTGAATAACAATTTGTTAGACTTATTCTTTCCTTCAAATTCATAGTGGATAATGGAATCGTTTTTTTTTGTTGTAATATCGAATGCGCTTTAGATGAAGTAATGTGTAGAATAAAGAATAAATGTTATGATTATTTTCTCTGTCAAAATTATTTGTTAGCTTTGACGCACAAAGATTCATATTACTGCCTTGCTTGTGAGTATTTATGCTCACCATGCATTCAGGCGGCCTTTTTATTTAAATGTGCTATTATTTCATTATAAATTAGATAATAATTTTTCTCATGTTCAAATTATTCAAAAATATAGATAACAAATCCTACAAACCCAAGTATGGAAGTTTAGATATTTTCAAATTTATTGGTCCAGGCTTATTGGTCACAGTTGGTTTTATCGACCCGGGCAATTGGGCATCAAATTTAGCTGCTGGTGCCGACTATGGTTATGCTTTGCTTTGGATGGTCACTTTGTCAACCATTATGCTCATCATATTGCAGCACAATGTGGCTCACTTGGGTATTGCATCAGGTCTTTGCTTGTCGGAGGCTGCAGCCATTCACCTCAAGCCCCGTTACTCCAAGTTTCTGTTGTCGTCGGCCATGATGGCTTCCATTTCTACTTCTTTGGCCGAAATATTGGGTGGTGGTATTGCGCTTAATATGCTTTTTGGAATTCCTATTAGAGCTGGTTCTCTGCTAGTTACCCTTTTTGTTTGCATAATGCTAGTGACAAATTCCTACCGGATTATCGAAAAATGGATAATTGCATTTGTTTCGGTCATTGGACTTTCTTTTTTGTACGAACTTTCGTTGGTGAATATTGATTGGAACAGTGCAGTTGCAGGCTGGGTTACACCAACTTTTCCAGAAGGATCAATGCTAGTTATAATGAGTGTTTTAGGCGCTGTGGTGATGCCCCACAATTTGTTTTTACATTCGGAAGTGATTCAAAGTCGTCAATGGAATTTGCAGGATGAAAA
Organism: Paludibacter sp.; assembly: GCA_020049515.1. Taxonomy (GTDB): domain Bacteria; phylum Bacteroidota; class Bacteroidia; order Bacteroidales; family Paludibacteraceae; genus Paludibacter. The sequence goes on from JAIFKQ010000099.1 coordinate 6,138, forward strand.
GATTATTAAGAAACAATTGCGCTACGAATTTTTGGATACATTGGTTTCTATGCTTATTGGTTGGGCCATCAACAGTGCTATGATTTTACTTGCTGCTGCCACCTTTTTCAGAACTAAAACTCCTGTTTCGGAGCTTCAGCAGGCCAATCAGCTTTTGATTCCTTTACTTGGCAGCAATGCATCCGTGGTTTTTGCGGTAGCACTTTTGTTTGCGGGTGTGGCCTCTACCATTACTTCTGGCATGGCTGCGGGTAGTATTTTTGCTGGAATGTATAAGGAGCCTTATGACATAAAAGACAATCACTCCAGAATGGGGGTTGCCATTTCGCTTTTTATTGCATTGGCAATCATTTATTTAATTTCTAATCCATTTAAAGGCCTCATTTACTCGCAGATGTTATTAAGTATTCAGTTGCCTTTCACTATCTTTTTGCAAGTTTATCTAACCTCTTCCGAGAAAGTGATGGGTAAATATAAAAATACCTTATTCTCGAAATACCTACTTTACTCTCTTGGAATAATTGTAACGGTATTGAATGTAGCACTTTTCATCAGTTTGTTTTGACGAAATGGAGGAAGGAGTAATCACTCTTTTATGCATTCAGTATTGATGTCTTTGCCTGTCAGTCCCAAGACTTCATTTTAAATAATATCCATCTGTTCGAAAGAATATTGATTGCGTTTTATTGTCGGAGTTGAAATTACTAGAAGCTTAAAGTCTTTGTTAAATAACTGTAAGGTGGTTACTTGATATAGCAAAAAAAAGGTCGCTTAAAAACGACCTTACTTTCTTATTATTTGTCCCATCTTTTTAATTCTGTATAAAGCCGTTGAACGGGTAGTCCCATAACATTAAAATACGACCCTTCAATGAATTCCACCCCAATGTATCCAATCCATTCTTGCACTCCATAGGCGCCGGCCTTGTCGTATGGGGAATAATTTTCAAGATAAAAATCAATCTCTTGACTTGTCAGTCTCGCAAAGCGTACTTCGGAAATAACGTGAAATGTTTTCCGTTTATGTTTGGTACTAATGGATACTCCTGTAATTACTTGGTGCGTTTTGCCCGACAAATTTTTGAGCATATTAGTTGCCTCAGCTTTATCTTTAGGCTTATTATAAACTTTTCCTTCTAGCCAAACGATAGTGTCTGCAGTAATCAGCAAATCATTTTCGTCTAGTTTTTTTGCATAAGCATTCGCCTTTTTTTCGGCCAAATACATAGGGATATCAACGCCCACAATTTCCCTTGGATAAGTTTCTTCCACATCTATTATGGCAGTTTCAAATTCAATATTTAGTCCTGACAAAAGTTCTTGTCTTCGAGGCGATCTAGAGCCTAAAATTATGTTGTAGTTTTTAAGATGTGAAAGCATTTTGACAATTTGATGGTTTATAATTATACCTAATTCTACTTTGCTAAATTATAGAGTAACCCACAAAAGGCACAATAGATGAATAATGAGGTTGCAGAAATGAGCCAAATAGTATAATTGCCTTTCGGTAATTTAAGCTCATTAATGCTTTTGAAATCAAGACAATATGTCTTGTACTGTTAATGTGTAGTCTATATAATTGTTGTTTTCTTTTTTGTGTTTTATTCTATTCTGCAGAACAAAATTTAAAAAAGAAATGACAGTCAATTTATCAATTTCAGAATAAGTGTGCTTTTTTTGTTATTCCCATGTAGCTAAATTACAACAATAAATACTGGATAACCCATTATGTTCACTTTTTTTACTTCAAAATAAACAGGTTAAAAATGCTAATGCCATACGTTTTTGCTTGCAAATAATAAAATACAAAACTGTACATCACACCTATAATCATTATTACTTTTGATAGTGTAGAAGCCTGACGGTATTCTACTGGACTTTTTGAACTATAAATAAAGTAGCCCAACGCTATAAAAGGGAGTACAAAACCAAAAATGATATATCGGATGGTAAGTGTACCCTCAAAATGAATGTAAAATTCATTAACAAGAAATAAGCTAGCAATAGTAACGATTATTAAACAATATAGAAACAATTTAGTTTTATATGCTCCCCATTTTATGGCAAGCGTACGACATTCCATTTCCCTGTCGCCTTTCTCATCTTCTAGGTCTTTTATTATTTCGCGTATCCAAGTGGTTAGAAAAGAGAATATTGCAAATCCTCCAATCCAACCATATATGTTTTTTGGAATTGAAGTTTCGAAAATTAGCATTCCAAATTCTTTTTTCAAAAATGCTATCTGAGCCACGCCAACTATCAATATTAATAGGGCTGCCATAAAAGCAACGACCAAATTGCCAATCATAAATTGGCGTTTGTAACTTGCCGAATAAAACCACAACAAGCCAGGTACCACAATAAAAATAAATGTAAGGGTGAAATTTTGTACAACATAAGACAGCAGCAATCCACAAGCAATACCAATACCAGTCAAAATTTGGTGGATTGTCATGGCCGTACTTCGATTAACTATTTTACCCACAATTTGTTTTTCGGGTTTATTGATGGCATCAATTTTTATATCAAAATAATCGTTTAACGTGTAGCCGCCTGCCGCAATAAATACAGTAGCTGCAATTAACAGCCCTAGTAGCCATCCGTCAATAACTGTTTCAAATCCAAATGTTTGAAGAATTGGTAGTATGACAGCATATTGCATTGTAAGTTGAATAAATGCTATTAATGCTAAATTTTGAATGCGTATGAGTTTTAGATAGTGTGTCATTTGTTCTGCTTAGAAAAAAATAATTGAAATAATTTGTTTGTTAATTTGCTGGAAAACGTTGTTTCCAATTTTCCTTTTTTGTGTCGTTTATGTATGTCATTACTTAACTCTAAATACACTTTTTTAAAATCGGGCTCTTCTTTAAGCATCCAAAGGTGTTTTTTGATTGTTTTTTTGTCATACCTTATTGCTGGTCCGGTTTGCGCCTTGAATGGAGTTGTTGTTTTAACCTTGTTAGCTGTTTCCATAATGAGCGGATGCAGAATTTCAAAGCCAATTCCAGCTTTGCCAATAACCTCGTATGCAATGTCATACATATAATTGGTAAAGTTGCAGGCAAAAACAGCTGCTAAATGTAGCTGTCTGCGTTGTTCCGAATTGAGCGAATAAACTTTCATGGTTAATAAGTAGGCCAGTTCTTCTAGCTCGCTATGTACTTGCTCCGTGCTGCTTTCAATACAAATGGGTATTTGGTTAAAATATACGGTTTTATCTTTCGAGAAAGTTTGAAGCGGATAGAAAACTCCATATTTTTTTGCAAATCCGTCGAAAGTAGATATATGTATGCTTCCAGCTGTGTGTACATGAATAGCCTCTTGTGGCAGGTCGAATTTGTCTAGGAAATTGACAAGCTGGCTGTCCTTCAGTGCATAAATATACATGTCGGCATCTTGCACTATTTCTGAAATGTTGCTAGTATATTGCGTATCAAGTTTTTCGGCCAATTCTTTTGCGTTTTCCTCTGTTCGGCTATATATCTGACTGATTATAATACCTTTCGACTTTAAAGCCAACCCTAATTGTGTGGCTACATTGCCAGATCCAATGAAAACTACTTTCATGCTCGTATTTTTTTTAGCTAATTATTATCCGATTTGGTATTATTTTTTTCTAAAAACAAGTACTGCGCCCGCTATTATAAGTAGTACAGGCCATATAAATTCAGAAATATCTTTTGACCAATTGATAATGTCGGGCAATCGAAACAAAAGCCCCAATACAATAAGTACTATTCCAATGTTTTTGTTGGAGTGAGCCAATAAAAAAATAGCCCCAATAATGAGAGGGTAATTTTTTAAATCGAAAACTACTTTTGATATATCGGTTGGCATGAAATTAAGTTGTCGTACCAAAAACAAAACACCAAATACGAGTAGGGTAATACCCCAGGCTAACCGATTGTCATTTTTAGAAGCCATAAGCTGTGAATTGAGTTATAATGAAAAATGTATGAATCAATAGTAATTTGAAAATTGCCGATTTCATTTTTTGTTTTAAATATCGGTTTCAATTCAGTATTTGTAAAATAATATAAGCAGTGTTTGAACTTGCTATTTATCAAAAACGATTTGCATGAATTTTATCCGTTTCTAGTTTGGCTTCGTCGTGAGGTTTTTTCTCTTCATTTGGATACCCGATGGATATGATGTTTAACACTGCAAATTGCTCTGGAACTCCCAATAAACTTTTTATATACTGCTCAGTGCTGGTCTTTTCGTCCTTTTGTCGCAGGTAAACTTGTATCCAGCAGCTTCCAAGCCCTAAATGATGTGCTTGTAATTGTATGATTGTGGCCGCAATGGCCGCATCTTCAATCCACACATCGCTCTTGGTAGTGTCAGCTATTACCACTATTGCAAGGGGTGCTTCGGCTAAAAACTGACAGCCCATTGGTCTGCATTTTGATAGCTCCACAAGCATTTCTGGCTTTTGCACTACAATAAACTCCCATGGATTGCTCCGTTTGGAGGCTGGAGACATAAGTGCGGCTTGGGTGATGAGTGCTATTTTTTCAGATTCTATCGGCAGGGATAGGTATTTTCGGATGCTCCTGCGGATTTTTAATTGTTCGAAAAATGTTTTCATTTACTCTTATAGGTGTGTTCTTTGATCGAAAATTAGGATTAGAAGTAACTTAGGACTGAAAGTAAGGTGTATAAAAGAATCGTTTTAAACCAAATAAGGCTAGTGATAATTATAGGCTACTAGCCGTCATTCGTTTTTATACATATCAAAGTCCCAGTGTATTCAATAAAGTTTGAAGAGAATTGATGATAAAATAGGAATAATTCTCCTTAAAAGTTTGGGCTGTTTGTTCTTTTTAGAATTACTTTTTTGATTGTTTCTCTACCAAATACGCAATTGGGTTGTTTGGTTTTAAAAAATCTTTGATGCGTTCGTATGCTAAAATCACTTCTGTTTGACCAATATAGTAAGGTGCAATTTCGTAAGGATTAAACACATAGTTGATACTACCATCGGTGATGTAGAAATTGCCATTTGGTTTTATCGAGTCAGGCCAAAAGTCTGTTTCATCCAAATTGTTGATTTGCGGAGTGCCCTCTTCGCTTGTTTCTTTACTTTGTTCTACAATTCGGGTTTTTATTAGCTTGGCAATAGCAGAAATGGTATTACTTTTAAATAAATCATTTTCAGTAATTAATTTACCGGTTTTGAGGTCGAAGTTAAGATACATTCTGTTGCTAAGTCCATGAGCACCACCCATATATACATATCTGTCTATGCCGTAACAATATATGTTTTTGTCGGTCAGTAAACTAAATCCTTCAATGGTGTGATCATTGTTAAACGAATATGAACTTACACTATCTAATTCATCTAACAAAGGTTCATTATTTGCTATATAATCAAGTGAAATGTCTGTAACAAAAAGATTTACAATTGAATCATTTGGTTGAGAAATGTACTTTTTGCCAAAAAGATTTGATATTATGGTAGCACGTATTGAGTCTAAAATGCTTGCATTTTCAAAAGCAACAGGCAATTCTACGTGGATGTCCACATTGAGCGCCCCTTTGCTCGTATCAGACGATATAAATACCCTTTTCGTTAGGTTGTTTTCATCTGTTTTGATTGTTTTTTGTTTGCAAGAAAAAAAAGTTAGAGACATTAAAATGCTTAATATCAATAGGGTAAACTGCTTGTTCATAATGAAAGTGTTTATTTTATTTATCCTGCAAAATTACAATATTTAAAACAAATAATATGTAAAAAGTCTGATTTAATTTGCGGAATAGTTTTAAATCTCACTATCTTTGCCCCCGTTATGATTTTAAAAGCCACAAAGTACATATTTACAGTTCTGTTCGCAGCCTATTTTCTATTGGCTGGAGTGGGATATAATGTGGTGAACTATTGCTGCAATTCTTGTGCTGATGAGGGCATTGAAGCTATTTCAGCAAGTTCTTGCCATGCGGTTCATGAACAAAAAGAAGAACAATGCTGCAATCAACAACATGAAGATATAGCTTGCAATGATGTGCATCATTTGCCACTCAGTTGTCATTTGCTCCGTCTTCAAATAGATACACCATCTATTGCTACCGTTTTAATTTCTAGTCCAATTGTTTGTTTTGATTTATTTTACTCATTGGAAAATATTCTCATTACAAAACCACTATTGGCTTTAAACTGCATTATTCAACCTCCTCAAAAACCTTTTCCGCCATCTGGGCGTGAATTATTGGCATTAAACGCCGTATTTCTTATTTGATTCTTATTGATAAATTGTGAGTTTCGCAATCAAATTTTTATTTTGATTGCTGTTTTTTCTATGCAATAATTTTCAATAATTTATCAAAATATGAAGAAGATAATTTTTATTTTAAGCTATATCTTCTTTGCCATCAATTCATTTTCCAATATTAAGGGAAAAGTGGTTGATGTAAAAGGAGAACCCTTGCTTGGGGTTAGTATTTATTGGCAAGGTACAAGTATAAGTGCTTTGTCCAATCAGTTTGGAGAATTTTCATTGCCCGAAAATTCTCAGAATAAGACCTTGGTTTTTAGCATTAATTCATTTATATCGGATACAATAATAGTTACAGATGTCCATTTGCCAATTCATGTTGTTTTAAACGAGATAATTCAATTGGCCGAAGTTTCTGTTTCAGGCAAAAAGCTGGGTACAATAAAGTCTCGAACAGCAGTTTTTCAAACCGAGAAAATTACGGCAACCGAGCTTTGTAAGGCCGCTTGTTGCAATTTGTCCGAAAGTTTTGAAACCAATCCATCGGTAGATGTTTCCTACAGCGATGCTGCTACTGGCGCCAAGCAAATTAAAATGCTCGGTCTGTCAGGCACTTATGTGCAAATGCTCACCGAAAATATTCCAAATTTGCGTGGCATTTCGGCTTCTTATGGCTTAGGTTACATTCCTGGTCCGTGGATGGAAAGCATACAAGTTTCTAAAGGCACAGCATCGGTAGTGAATGGATATGAGGCTATTACAGGTCAAATTAACGTGGAATATATAAAGCCGCAAGCGAGCGAAATTGTTGCGGCCAATATATTTGCAAGTGATGCGGGTAGGGTAGAAGTCAATGTTAACGCATCGGCTAAGGTCTCAGATTATTTGTCCACGGGAATTCTGCTGCATGCCTCCGACGAGCTTAGCAGTTTGGACGAAAACGGGGATGGATTTATGGATATGCCTATGGTTAAGCAATATAACTTTATAAATAGGTGGAATTATAAAAAGGACAGTTACGTTTCGCAGGTTTTTGTAAGGGCATTGTCCGAAGCAAGAATGGGTGGGCAAATGACATCGCATACTTCAACTCCTCGCTATCATATTGGCATTGAAACGGAGCGTTATGAGTTTTTTGTGAAAAATGGATATGTGTTTAACGAGGCAAAAGGTGCTAGTGTAGGTTTGCTGTTGAGCGGTTCTTTGCACACTCAAAATGCACATTATGGTTTAAAAAGTTACGACGGACATCAGGGAAATTTGTATGCAAACCTGATATATCAAACCAGCTTTGGACCTGCTCATAAATTATCAACGGGTGCTAGTTTTAATTTTGATAATTACGATGAAAGCTTAACTGTAAGTCAATTAGACAATTTTGTTAGCCGAGAATATGTGCCGGGCGTTTTTGCCGAATACACCTTTAATCTCAATGACAAATTTGTAGCATTGGCAGGCCTAAGAGCCGATTATAATTCATTATATGGCTCATTTGTAACGCCTCGTTTGCATTTAAAATATAATTTCTCCGATTTTTTTCTTTTGCGTGCCTCTGCCGGTAAAGGGTATCGATCGCCCAATGTGCTGGCCGAAAATAATTTTATGTTGGCTAGCAATCGTGCAATGACTTTCGATACCAATTTAAAAATGGAGTCGGCTTGGAATTATGGTCTCAGCGCGCATACTTTTGTGCCCTTGTTTGGCAAGGAAATGGGGATTACTGCCGAATGGTATTATACTGATTTTGAGCAACAAGTGACGGTGGATATGGATACCAATCCGCACGCAGTCACTTTCTCCAACCTTGTGGGAAAATCCTATGCCAACAGTTTTCAGTTAGAAGCAAATTTGGAAATAATTAGAGGGCTCACGGCCACTGTAGCTCACCGAATTTCGGATGCCGAAAGCACTATTGGAGGCGTTTTGCGCGAAAAGCCACTCACCAGCCGCTCTAAATCATTGTTCACAACGTCGTACCAAACGCCACTCAAAAAATGGCAATTTGATTTTACGTTGCAACACAATGGCGGAGGACGATTGCCAGACCCTGATATTTTAAATCCATTGTGGGAAAAAGAATTTAAACCCTACACTGTAATGAATGCTCAGATAACCAAGTACTTTAGAACCTGGTCGGTGTATCTGGGGTCTGAAAATATTGGTAATTTTGTGCAAAAGAATCCCATAATAGATGTTCAAAATCCATTCAGTTCCGATTTTGATGCCTCTATGGTTTGGGGACCAATGCACGGACGGAAAATTTATATTGGATTGAGATGGGGCTTGGACGCAGCCACTTAATGATGGTAATTAAAAAACAAGTTTTAAGAACGTATTAAACAAATAAATAATATGAAAACAAATAAAATTTTTATGTCGCTAATAGCGATTTTAATATCAGCAATGGTATTTTCGGCAGATGCAAAAAAACAATCGAACAAGGCGAAAGTATTGTTTGACGTTTCGATGGATTGCGCAAGCTGTAAAGCAAAGATTGAGAAAAATATAGCTTTTGAAAAGGGCGTGAGAGACCTCGTTGTAAATCTGGAAAAGAAAACGGTGCTGGTAACTTACGACTTGAGCAATACAACTGTGGAAAACCTGCAGGCTGGCTTCAAAAAGATTGGCTATGAAGCTACTGTTATTCCTGAAAATGAAAACTCGATTAAGTAGATTTTTTTTTTGAAGCCGATGTTATAAATTGATTATTCTATATGAATGATAATAAGCATCTAAACTTTGCAGTTGCAACATTTCTCATGAAAATAGGGTGTATGCTTATCTTAAATATATTAAGTCAATTATCTGAAGTCTCTAATTCTACTTCATTACATTAAAGTTTGAATCACTATCCGAAAAAATGGATTCTTCGATATGATCAATAGATCACAATTTAAATAACTCTTTATACATTATTTAAAAGGATTATTTCTTAAATGCTGTAAGGTATTTTCCTATTGTGTACTTTTCTTATTTTTTTTCTATTGTAACTATTGTAATACAATTTTTTAGTCGCGGTTTATTTTAGCAAAGTAAAACTAAAAAAAAATAAAACATTACAGCAATGTTATTGTCATATAATTAATCCATCTATCTTTATCTCGCTATTCAAATATTTGAGGTCACTTTTAAACAAATAGCTAATATCATTTGTTACAAGGATTTATTGAATAGCATTTTGAATAGATGATTTGTAATTTTACATCAATCACTCTTTAAATTACATCAATCAAATTTAATTTTAAAAACAATCCAAAAATGAAAAAAAGAATTGCCATTTTATCGCTTATTGCGATTTTCGTATCTTTCGGTGCTTTAAATGCACAAACAAAACCTGTTTCAAAAACAGCAAAAGCTACTACTGAAGTTAAAGCTGAAGTTAAAGCAGATGCAAAAGCATGCTGTGCCAAAGACGAAAAGGCAAAAGCAACGAAGTGTTGTAGCGGCAAATCGGAAGCAGAATGCAAATCGATGACTGCTGTAGAAAAAGCAAAATGTGAGAAAGAATGCAAAAAAGAAGGTAAAACATGTACTTCTAAAGAGGTTAAAGCAACTTCTAAAGCCGATGCCCCAAAAGCTTGTTGTACTAAGAAAGTATAGTTAGCTTATCGTAATATAAGAAGCCATTCAAATTTATTTTGAGTGGCTTTTTTGTTGGTATGACAAAACGTACAAGTCAATTATAAGCATGCGTCCACTTCGTTTTCAAACAAATTTAAATCGGTTTGTAAGAGCAGTCTCACGCTTTGGATGCTAAAACACAACGCTTGACTTGTTGCTTTTCGCAACAAAAAAAAGAGATTGCTGACAACATGTGTTGCAGCAATCTCTTTTTGTTGGATAGGAGGTCAGTAATACTCAACTCACCTCCTTTTTTTATTATTAACCGTCAAAAGCAATCAGATTTATTGCCACCAAACAGCCATTAAAATCCTACTCTTTCAGCAATCGAAGCGTTTCCGTTTTCCGAGTTCCAATGATTTGCAATTGGTAGTATCCAGCTTTTAATCCGCTCAAATTAAGCAATATGCTGCTGTTTGCATCGGTTGCAATTTGCTGTTGTACAAGCTGTAATTTTCCAGACAAATCGAAGATATTCACCTGTACGTTTCCGCTGATAGAGCTGCCCAATTGCAAAATAGCCCTGTCTTTGGCCGGATTTGGATAAACCCCTAATTGGCTGGCATTTGCGGCATTGAAACCTGCTTCACTTTCGTTGCTAGTAGTTTGGCTTATCGGATTGTTCGCACCTACAATTGTGCAATACTCTTGCGCACCCTCTCCACCGTTGTATTCAAACGCCTGAATGCTATATTCGGTATTTTTAGCTAAGCTGATTACTTTCACCGTATTACCAGAGCCGTTATATACGCAATAATATCCTGAAGTGCCGAGTTGAGTTCCTGGAGTTGCCCACTCGCTATTGGCTGTGTAAGTGCTTTGGTTAACAGGGTTGCTGATAGCTCCGGTTCCTTCTTTTACAAACACTAGTCTGGCAGCGCCATTTCCATTTGTCCAACTGATAGTCATATCGTTATTGTGTACGAGTGATACTAACACTTCGGATGCTTGTACTTCTGGTGCGGTAATTGGAATTGTTTGCCAAGCTAAATACGGATAACCGTAGTTTCTGTTTACGTCAATACTCCAAACCGGAGTAGTTGCAAAATCCCAATCGGTAAAAGTTGCTAGCGTTTTCATTTCGGCAGTTTTTTTACCTGTTGCACCATTGTTATTTGTTCCCGATACTGTGACAGCAATGCCATCAATATCTGCATCGAAATAACAATTGGTAATTGTGCCTAATTGGTAGAATCCCACAAACCCATTTTTTGTACCAATAGTCTTACTAACAATCTTACTGCTGTTTGAATTTTTAGGGGCAGGGACAAGGGCAGAAAGACTAACGACTGAACCGCTGTAGCAGTTTGATACAGTGCCACTTTCTGAATATCCAATAAAACCACCTACTTCGTCGGCACCTATAATAGTGCCCGTAGCGTAGCAATTAGTAATATTGAGCGGCTCTTCATCAACACGAATATGTCCAACAAAGCCACCAACTGAATAGACACCACTCACATTGCTTGTACTATAACATTTGTTGATGGTAGCATCTTGAATATATCCAGCAAATCCACCCGAGTAACCTGAGTTATTACCTGTCACTGTTACTGTGCTTGCAGAAAAACTATTCGTAAAAGTTCCAAATCCAATACTGCCAATAAGACCGCCGACATTGGCACTAAACCCTGCCACAGAACCGGTAGAACTACAGTTAGAAACAGTACCCCGGAAATAGCCTGCAAGTGCCCCAACATAACCGTTACCTGAAATGCTACAATTAGTTAGGTTTACATTTAATGTTTCATTAATTACATATCCAAATAAACCAATATAATCCGTTAATGGGCGATTAATATACAAGCCACTAATGGAATGGTTTTGACCATCATAATTGGCCTGAAACTCTGTTGATTCGTTTCCTATTGGCGAAAAACCATAATATCCACCTGCACCATCACTATTCAAAGTACTTGTTGAGCTTGCATCAATATCGGCAGTTTGGATAAAATACAAGCCGCTTGCCCATAAAGTAGCATGTTCCGAAAGGTAACGTAAATCGGCCAGAGTGGCAATTTGGTAAGGGGCGCCCACTGTACCAGCACCTGCTATTGGCATACCATCAAATTCATACGCACCAATATCACGTATTCCATTTGCATATACTCCCCGTTGGTCGGTTGTAGGAATATCAGTACCCGTGATACCTGCATTTATAGCCGAACTTCCTATTTGAAGTGCCATAGTAAATGTTGGCCCACCATTGTTGGCAGCTGGATTAAGTAGCGGATCTGCA
>JAIFKQ010000014.1 GCA_020049515.1 Paludibacter sp.
CAACTGGAACACGGCAAGCAACTGGAGCCCGGCAGTAGTGCCCACGGCTTCGGACATTACCATTATCCCTGGTGCACCTACCAATCAGCCAGTAGTAAATGCTGCTTCTGCAATTGAAAATATGACCATTGCCAGCACCGGAAAATTGAATGTAAGCTCGGGAAATCCACTTACGGTTACCACATTAACGCTTACTGCTGATATTGATGGAAATGCAACCGCTGTGAAACTGGATGCAAATATTACCGCCACTACGGTTCGACTGTTGAAAACAATTGATAAAAACAAATGGTATTTTATGTCGTTCCCTTACAATGTAGTGGTGGCTAATATCACAAAAGCCAACGGTGACCCAAAACCAACTTTAAACGGTGATGCGGGCAATTTATTTATCAAGTATTACGATGGAGCCACAAGAGGTACAAACGGAATTGGCTCTAACTGGAAACATTTTGTGGGCGCAGAACTTATTGCCAACAAAGGCTATGTGTTTTCGTTGAGTGACACCGAACTAGATCCCGTTACTTTGTCGTTCCCCTTATCAACGGGTGGTACGTTGAATGCCGAAACCGACAAGACTATTACGGTGGCCGAAAACACAGGTGCGCTAGCTAATAATCGTGGTTGGAATTTGATTGGACAACCATTTTTGAGCAAATACATTGCTAGTAAAGCAGCTGGAGAATTTGATATTTATGTATATGATGGAGTAGCAGATAATTATACACCATGGACCAAAGCCACTGCGCCTACTATCAATCCATTTTCGGCCTACTTTATTCAAGCAAGTAATACATTGGCTGGCACAGGAATATCGTTTGCAGCCGCCACGGGTGGTCGTACTTTAGCACCTTCGGTAGCAGCCAATGAGTTGAAGGAAGAAGTGCAACTGAACTTCAAAAGTGCTACTGGCTCCGATTACGCGTTGCTTCGTATGGACAATGCCTTTACAACTAGCTATGAAATTGGTAGTGATTTTGAAAAATGGATAGGCACTGGCACTTCCAAACCACAAATTTATACCAGCTTAAATGGAATAAATTATGCTTTCAATGGTTTGCCAATGAGCAGCGTGGACAATCTTCCGGTAGGTATTTATACCAAAACGGCAGGCACAACCACCATCAGTGCCAATGGTTCAAAAGCAAGTAGCTTGTCGCAATTGCTTTTGACCGACAAAAGCACCAGCCCAGCTACCGTTACCGATTTGTTGGTTTCCAATTACACGTTTATAGCCGCTGCAGGAACAAATAATAGCCGTTTTGCTATTACTGCCCACCGCGTACCGACTGCCAACGTGAATGTAGCAGGTGCAGGTGATATCAAACTGTCCATTGCCAACAGTCAGTTGTTACTAACTGATTTGACAGTAAATTCAACCATTCGTGTGTTTGATGCTTTGGGTAGAATGGTGGCAAGCAAAATAGCTACCAGCAATGCATTGGAAATTAGCCTCAAAGCCAAAGGTATTTATACTGTACAATTGCAAAAAGGAACAAGTATCATTACTCAAAAAGTAATTTTCTAATTCGACTTTTTTTGAAATTATCCGTCAGGCCGCTTCAAGTGGTCTGACGAGGTTTCAAAATTCATTTAATTAGTTATTCACCCATTTAATTCAAATATCAATCATGACAAATAATTCAAATAATACAGGGGTATTGCTCCTTTTAATAATAGTATTGGGCATAACCGGATACGCATTCATGTTTTTTGGGTCCGAAATGGAGCAAAAAAACATGTCGGCAAGCTTCGGGGCTTTATCAAAAAAGAAGTCTATCAACTTGTTGTCGGTCAACAGCGCAGCGGAGTTAAAAGGGAATGAATTTCGTTCCGATTTGTCGAGCGTAAAGATGCCTATTTCCAAGCCCAATGCTGCCAATGCTGCTCAGTCGGGTTCATCTACCAACGTAGATTTAATTCCCACCAATGCCATGCAATCGGGTGTGCAAAGCATGAACAATTCAAGCGCTATAGCTAGCACCAGCAGTAAAGTAAACTACGGCAGCAGTGGGTCGCAACCAATATCCATAGCAACCACCAATTACAATGCTAATGCTCAAAATATTAGCAAAGTAAATATTGGCGGATTAATTCAGCCAGATACACGCACCACCACGCCCAGTGGCAAAACAGCCAATAGCAACACAAGTTCTAGCAGCAGCAATGGCAGACAAAAATCGGGTGGCTCAGGCGGTCCAAGCGAGCCAGGAGGCGGAAGTTTACCTGTTGGCAATGGCGTGTGGATATTGCTTTCTATGTTAGGTGTTTACACAGGTAGAAAGTTAATTTTTTGAAAAGGATTTTTTTTAATAAGTGTGTTGTAATGAATGAAGGGTTGGATTTAAATAAATCCAACCCTTTTAGTGTGTTTGAGAGAATAAGGTTATGGTATTTCTATCACAACTTGTGTTACGCCAGACAGTTAACGATGTGTAGATTAACCATTAAGTGTTTCCGGCACAGAATTTTCAAATTAAAATATCTTTGATAAGCAGATGTGTTTCAATCACCCGCATTCAATCTTTCGATCTTTGTCAACACGTCGTTATTCATTTTTTCTTTGTATTCAAGCATTTTATTTTGCAAATGTACTTCCCTCACCGAAAGAATTTGTACTGCCAGCAGGCCAGCATTTTTCGCACCATTCAGAGCTACTGTTGCCACGGGCACACCGCCAGGCATTTGGAGAATTGATAAAACAGAATCCCAACCGTCTATAGAATTGGACGATTTAATGGGCACACCAATCACCGGCAAAGGCGAAATAGCTGCTACCATTCCGGGCAAATGCGCAGCTCCCCCAGCTCCGGCAATAATCACCGAAACTCCTCTTTTGTGCGCATTTTCCGAAAAATCAAACAGTCTTTTTGGCGTCCGATGTGCCGAAACAATTGTTATTTCGTATGGCACATTAAATTCTTCCAAAATGGTTGCTGCTTGCTTCATTATAGGCATATCGGAATCTGAGCCCATCACTATGCTCACTAAAGGGTTTACCATGATTTCACTTTTAATTTCTGTTTAACAATACTTGCTTTCTTTTTAGCCTCTTCTAATGAATTGCCAAGAACAGTAACGTGCCCCATTTTTCGAAATGGATTTGTTATTTTTTTCCCATACAAATGAATCTTTACGCCCTCAATGCCCATACAATCCGTTAAACCTTCGTATTTTACTTTTCCTTCATAACCTGGCTCTCCCAATAAATTAATCATCACCGACGGCATTTTCACCTGTGTACTACCCAATGGAAAATCGAATATTGCTCTTAACAGTTGTTCGTACTGAGAAGTTATTGTACTTTCAATGGTATGATGACCGCTGTTGTGAGGGCGTGGTGCAATTTCATTTACCCAAACCACATTGTTTTTATCAACAAATAATTCCACTGCCAATAGGCCGCAGAGTTTAAATGAAGCAATAATATCTGTTGCAATTTTGGTTGCCTGCTCAGTAATTTTAGCATCCAAGGAAGAAGGGCAAATTAGCGTTTCTACCATATTAGCGTCATTAAATTCCATTTCCACTACCGGAAAACACTTCATTTCTCCGTGGTGGTTTCGTGCCACTATTACAGATATTTCTTTTTGTATATCAACCAATTTTTCTACCAATGAAGGGCCATCTAGCAATTTTTCTAATTCGGTTGACGATTTTATGATAACCACTCCCTTGCCATCGTATCCACCCATTCTTAGCTTTTGTACAAATGGGAAAGAAATTTCACCGGTATTTATAGCTGTAATAAGAGAAGATTTACTCGGAAATAAGTTAAACTGAGGAGATGGAATATTATTCTCTTTATAAAATTCTTTTTGCAACCCTTTATCCTGAATAATTGCCAGTGCGTCTGGATCGGGAAATATTTTTTTGCCCTCACTTTTTAATTTCTGTAATGCTTTAATGTTCACATTTTCAATTTCAAATGTGATCAGATCAACCATGGCTCCAAATTTAATGACATCATCATATTCAAGTTGATTTCCTTTAACAAAAGTAGTACAGCATGTTGAAGCTGGGCAGTGCACTTCGGTATCTAACACATACGTTTTCACATCCCAATTGCTCGCAGCTAGTACCAACATTTTTCCCAACTGACCACCAGCAATAATTCCAAGTTTAAAATCCGATGTTACTAGTTGCTCCATAATATATCTGTTGAAATTAGGTTAAGTTTACAATAAAAAAATACAAAGGCATTCCAATTGTAATATTAAAAGGGAATGTAATACCCAGTGCCATAGGAATATACAGACCTGGGTCAGCCTTAGGTGCTGCTAGTCGCATGGCAGCTGGTACTGCAATGTACGAGGCACTTGCGGCAAGTATGGCAAATATAAATCTATTGCCAGCATCCTGTATAAAAAACCCTGTTAAAGCAGCTACTATACAGCCATTTATCAACGGAACAACAATGGCAAACGCAGTAGCAAACCATCCATATTTTCTGAATGACGAAAAACGTCTTGCAGTAACCATACCCATTTCCAACAAAAAAATGGCAAGAAAACCTTTAAAAATATCAGTTGTAAATGGTTTAATACCTTCAGCCTGTTTGGTATCGGCAATAAGCCCAATAATTAAACTCCCAATAATCATCAACACGCTTCCGTTAGTGAAAGAATGCTTTATGGTTTCTGTCAATTTATCTTTGCTGCGAGTGCCTTCATCGTATTTCATCATTAAAATGATACCCATAATAATGGCTGGAGACTCCATAAGTGCCATCACCGCCACCATGTGACCGCCAAAAGGTATTTTCTGCGCTTCGAGAAACGATACAGCGGCTACAAACGTAACTGCACTTACCGAGCCGTAAGTGGCAGCTACAGCGCCTGCATCACTGATACTCATTTTTCTTTTTAAAATAAAAAATGTATAAAATGGAATAACAGAGGCAACTGCTAATCCAAATAATAATGAATAAACAATTTCGGTAGTAAATCCACTAGTTGCCAACTCTTGACCACCTTTAAAACCAATGGCAAAGAGCAAATACAAAGAAATAAATTTGCTGGATGATTCTGGAATTTCGAGGTCGCTTTTTACGATTACTGCAAAAATTCCCAATACAAAAAACAATAGGGTAGGGTTTGTGAGATTTGTAATTAATAAAGTAAAATCCATCTGTGTTGTGCTTTTTATTAATGTTAAATATTCGTGCTGAATATTAGTGGAGTTTCTCAACAATTACAAGCTTAGCTTCTAAATAATCCGTCAATTTATTGATTAATTTTGAATCCTAAAATTAAGAGTCTTGTATTTCTAACAGTTTTTTATCAAAAAGGTTTTTTCTTTCTTTTAAAGATTGATGAGAAGGCTGAGCTATATTCAGTGTTACTATGGAATTCGTTAGTTTTGCTTAAATAAATTAATTAGCAAACAAACTCCGCTTGTTTCTAAAACTGTTTTCACAATTCTAAAAATTATTTTTTTTAAATACCGAACGGCGATTCGGATTTCCCATAACTGAAATTTATCAGCTTAGTCTAAAATTTATCTTTTATTTTATTATCTATTGTGTCTATTGTGGTTTCTTTTTTTTAGGCTTAAAAGTTCGTTTAAACCATTCACTCATAATTGATTGTTGAAATAAAAACCTTATTCGAGCCGAACTAATTTTCACGAATTATCTGGCCATCCCTCATTTCAATCACCCTGTCGGACAATGCTGCCAATTCTTTATCATGCGTAACAATTACAATTGTCAACCCAAACCTGTCGCGCAAATCGAACAATAACCGGTGTAATTCCTCCTTGTTTTTTGTGTCAAGGCTTCCCGAAGGTTCATCTGCCAAAATTAGTCCAGGGTCATTAATTAGTGCCCGAGCCACCGCCACACGCTGTTTTTCGCCGCCCGAAAGTTCGCTCGGTTTGTGCTCCATGCGGTCGGAAAGTTGCAGAAATTTCAACAACTCCTTGGCTTTTTGAGTCGTTTGGGCGCTGTCTTTTCGAGCTATCAAAGCGGGTATCATCACGTTTTCCAATGCAGTAAATTCGGGTAATAATTGATGAAACTGAAAGATAAAACCGATATGCTGGTTTCTAAAAACAGCCAACTGCTTTTCGCCCAATTTGCTAAAATCAACATCATTCACCAACACATCTCCTGCATTCGGTTTGTCGAGCGTACCCAAAATTTGCAACAAAGTAGTTTTTCCGGCACCACTTGGACCAACTATCGAAACGATTTCTCCTTTTTTAATTTTCAAATCAACTCCTTTGAGCACTTCTAACTCTCCAAAACTTTTGTGAATATTCTTTGCGTTTATCATAAATTGGCAATATGTTACGGGTTATAATTTAAAACTAAGTTTTTGCTTCCCAATTTGAAAATTTTCTGCAAAGTTATTCCTTTAAAGTAATAAACCCACATTATGTGAACAAAAATAATGTACCTTTGTGCTGTTTTCTAGTCATTTTACAATATTTCTCTTTCAGATTATGCTTACAGATGCCGAGTTAGGAACCATAGAATTTGCCAGCAACGAAAGGTCGAAGCACATTAGGGTGCGTATTTTGAGTACGGGCTTAAAAGTAACTTTGCCATACAAAAAAAGCGAACAAGATGCAATGGATTTTATCAATTCCATTCGCAGTAAACTGATTTCAAAACAAGAAAAGATAGAAAAAGGAATTGAGAAAAGCAATATTTTAATCAATGAAAATACCCAGCTACAAACGCTAACTTTCAAAGTAGAAGCAAAACCCACGGAGCGAAAAAACATTTATTTCTCACTCAAAAACAACACGTTAAACATAGAATTTCCACACCAAACCGATTGCAGCACTCCCCAAACCCAACAACATTTTTGGAACGGTATCAGCTACTTTATGCGCAAAGAAGCCAAACGGCTTTTCCCCAACCGGACTAAACAATTGGCTGATAAATATGGTTTTACGTTCTCGGATGTAAAAATTCAATCGAGCAAAACACGCTGGGGAAGTTGCTCGGGACTAAAAAGCATTAATCTATCGCTGTATTTGATGTTGCTTCCTTCGCATTTGGTTGATTATGTGATACTTCACGAACTTTGCCACACAAAAGAGATGAATCACGGCGTAAATTTTTGGCGATGGATGGATAAAGTGACCGACGGAAAAAGCAAAACATTGAGAGCAGAATTGAAAAATTATCACATGCCGCAATAAAGGGTTTGAAAATTATTTATTTGAAAATTTGAGGTTTAAAACGCAGTTTATTTACTACAACTTACTAATTGTACTTTACTAAAATTAACGGCGAATAAAAAATTGAACCACATTAGACACAATAGAAAAATTAAGAAATAGTATTTTAAAATAATGTATAAAGCGTTATTTGAATTGTGACCCATTGAACCTATCGTAGAGTCCAATATTTTCGGATAGTAGTTGAATCTTTTATTTAGTAAAGTAGAATTAAGTAGAATTAAAAAAAACAGAGATGAATAAAACACCAAAAGCTTCTTTGATAATAGCTTGTTACAAACATACGGATTACCTCGAAAAAATTCTGTATTCATTGTTAAATCAGACTTTTAAATACTTTGAAATTATTATTGCCGAGGATGGAGCATATCCCCCAATGCTTGAAGTATCGAGTAAATTTGAGGGTAAATTTGAGTTTCCAATAAAACATTTGCAGCATGAAGACAAGGGTTTTCGCAAAACAATTATTGTCAATGCAGCAGCAATGGCAAGTGATTCAGATTATCTGATTTTTATTGATGGAGATTGCATTTTGCATCACCAGTTTATAGACAGACATTACAAAAGAAGGGAGAAGAATGTGGTACTTGCTGGCCGAAGAATAATGCTTAACGAAAAAACAACCTGCAACATAACAATCAGCGACATAAAGGATAAATTATTTGAAAAACAATCTTATCTTTCTAAGGAATATACGTTGAAGGAGCGCAAAAGAGGACTTTATATTCCATTTATTTATACAATATTGAATCAGTTTGTGAAGCATTATTATGCTTATGGATCCAATTTTTCTGTTCACAAAGCCGATTTTTTATCCGTAAATGGGTATGACGAAACAATCATTGGGCGAGGCTTGGAAGATGTAAATTTAACGGAGCGTTTCAAAATAAAGAGCTACAGAATTAAACGGCTGACTTACGAAGCCATTCAATTTCACATGCATCATTCTTCGGACCCTGTGCCACATTCGTTTGAAAATGAATATGCTATAAGCCATCCGAGCAATTTCTATGCAGAGAATGGTGTTGTAAAACAGCCCCTAACCCCCTAAAGGGAAAAGCCCCCGAACCCCCGAAGGGGGAATAAACCGAAGTTAATTTTATTTTGCAGAACACGAAACACGAAACACGAAACACGAAACACGAAACACGAAACACAAAACGATTTAACCATGAATTGGACCCAATTACTTTCTACCAAACGCTTTGGAATGGAGGCTTACCATGCCAAAAGGCCTGACGACCGCAGCGAATTTCAGCGCGATTACGACCGTCTGATATTTTCGGCACCATTTCGTCGGTTGCAAAATAAAACGCAAGTTTTTCCATTACCCGGTAGCGTATTTGTTCACAATAGGTTGACGCACAGTTTAGAAGTAGCCTGCGTGGGACGGTCGCTGGGCTCAAGCGTAGCCCACCGTTTGCAGGAAAGAGATGGTGTGGTTTCGCCATTTTTGGAGGAAATAGGTTCGATTGTTTCAGCAGCTTGTTTGGCACACGACCTTGGCAATCCACCATTTGGACACTCGGGCGAGAAAGCCATAGCCACTTTCTTTTCGGAAGGAAACGGGCAACATTTACAACCCCAAATGACAGCTGAAGAATGGAAAGATTGCACCTGTTTTGAGGGAAATGCCAATACATTTCGGTTGCTAACGCATCAGTTTAATGGTCGCCGACAAGGTGGTTTTGTACTTACTTATAGCACATTGGCTTCCATTGTAAAATATCCATACTCATCAATATATTCTGATGAGAAAAAGCAAAAGTTTGGTTTTTTTGATATGGAAAAACTGGATTTTGATAAAATAGCTGCCGAATTGGGTATTCCTCGTTTGGCAGATAATGCAAACAGATATGCCCGCCATCCTTTGGTCTATTTGGTGGAAGCTGCCGACGATATTTGCTACCAAATAATGGACATTGAGGATGCGCACAAATTAAAAATATTGACCACCGACGAAACAAAATTCCTGTTTTTGGGTTATTTTGATGAACAAAGAAAAACGCGCATACTCGAAACCATGCAAATGGTAACGGATGTGAACGAACAAATTGCCTATCTGCGGTCGTCGGTTATTGGAAAACTGATTGACCAATGTTCGGCAGTTTTTGTTGAGAATGAGGCACCTATTCTGGACGGCACTTTCGGCTCATCTATTATTAAATATTTGCCTGAGCAATCGGCGGTGGCTTATCAAAATTGTTCCAAAATGGCTTTTGATAAAATCTATCGTTCATCGGAAGTTTTAGATGTAGAATTGGCTGGTTATAAGATAATTCTGACCTTGCTTGACAACTTCATTACGGCTGTTTTAACACCTGAAAAAGCATATTCACAAC
>JAIFKQ010000123.1 GCA_020049515.1 Paludibacter sp.
TCGCATCCCGATAGCTATCGGGACTAAGAATACAAAAGTTGGTCCCGATAGCTATCGCGGATAGAAATAAATCCCAACAACGCGGCGTCCAGCATTTGAATAAGGAATGAGGGGTATATCCGGTCGGACGGGTGATTTGACCAAATAAAAAGCCCATTGGACAATTTAAAAATATAAAAGCAAATATTTAGTAAAGTTTAAAAAATAAATTCTATCTTTGCAAATCAATCTATTAAATGCATCTGCAAAAAATCTAAATTCCAATATGCGCTACTATCATCAAAATATAAAATGTCTTATTCCTTTGAATATAAGTAGAATATGTATTTGCTTTTTAGTAGATAAGGCGGAAATATGCGCTATTGCACCTCGCATACAGGTATTTGAGTAGCGCATATATTGATGTTAGCGGAAACTTTATCCAAAAATCACATAAATTTATAATATCTAAAACCACAAATTATGAAAAAAATCGCACTAACAGTTTTATTTTTAATTTTAAATCTCATTTGTTTTTCTCAAGAAACTTCAAAAGATTTAATTTATACAAATGTTGTAAAAGTTGATTCATTAACTAAAGCAAGTCAATTATTTATAAACGCAAAATCTTGGTTTGCTGAAAATTATAAAAATTCTCAAAATGTAATTCAATTTGAAGATAAAGAAGAAGGGAAAATTATTGGAAAAGGTAGCTTTAAATACAACAGCAATGTGTTTGTATATAGTAATGGAACAAAAGGAAATATTAGCTACACAATTACAATTTATGTAAAAGATGGAAGGTATAAATACGAAATTTCAAACTTTATTCACGAAGGAAATCTATTAAATGCTGGTGGACAAGCTTCATTCGGTTTAATTACGACAGATGAAGAATGTCCAAGAGATATAAGTACAAAAGGTTGGAGAAATAAAGTTTGGAGAGATTTAAAACAGCAAATTGATGATTATGTAAATCCTTTAATTTTATCACTAAATAATTATATGTTGAAATCTATCACAAAAAAAGAAGAAAAGTGGTAAAAAAAAGCATCCGCTAACAAGCAGTTTGGCAAAATGGCGGGTTCAGTGCTTTTTTAGAAGCGAAAGTGCTTAACCGAAGTTCAGGAATTTTTAGTAACTTTGGTACTGAAAAACCGCCACTTCGCCAAGCTGCTGGACGTTATGTGTAAGCGTAAAAAAAAAGAAAAGAAAGAAAAATCCGTAGAACCGACTGTTTTTTTGTAATTATACAGTACGACAAGTATTCAACATTACCGTAGGCTGTGTTCAGCAGTTATTTTGGCAAAGGTTTCAACTTTTTAGCTTGTAAAGAGGTCGCAGTTTGTTCGGCGTAGGGTTTCAACTTCGTAGGAGTTAAAAACAAGGCTGCCGATAAAAATCGGTTTGTTATCTTGTGTCTTGTGTTTTTAAAATGTAATTTGGAAAGTGAAACTATCCTTTTTTTATGCAGCGGAAAACGGAGTTTCGGTGTTGTCAGATCTCAATAACACTTTTTGACCACCTATTTCTGTTCTCAATTCAGGACTCGCGGTTTTTTGTTAGACAAAATATAGATAATCGGTACAATGCCCATGGTGTTAAAAATGCCTATGCAAATAAACCACCCAAGATGATTATTTCTAGCGGCCTTCCATAATCCTATTAATTTCCAAACACTATCCCAAAGTGCCAAAATAATGATAACGGGTAAAAGCCAAGTAAAAGTGCCAAGTGAATTTTGAAGATTTTCCATGATTTTATGTTATTTAAAGCTAGTGTTGTTTGACCAAATGTTTTAAGCTGGTAGTGTCTTGTAAATTTGTTAAGACATTCTGTTTTTATAATCTTCATAACCAAATTTTCTTATTAGCTTGAACTCATTTTTTAAAGTCCATTTACCTAAGCTAGGGTGAGTCACTCCATTAAACATGGTGGTTTTTACTAGGGTGTAATGCATCATGTCCTCAAACACAATGCGATCGCCAATTTTTAGTTCCTGCTCAAACGACCAGTCGCCATAAAAGTCGCCCGATAGGCAGCTATTTCCGCCCATGCGGTACGTTGGTTTTCCGGCAACATAATCTGTAGCTCCCACAATGGCAGGTTTGTAAGGCATTTCTAGGCAATCGGGCATGTGACACGAAAAAGATACATCGAGCATGGCCGTTTTAATGCCCTGGTTTTCAACAATATCTACCACCGACGAAACCAATGCGCCCGTGCGCCAAGCAAAAGCACTGCCTGGCTCAAGTATCAGTTGTAAATGAGGATATTTAGCCTTAAATGCCAGTAAAACTGTTATTAAATGCTCCACATCATAATCATCCTTGGTCATTAAATGTCCACCGCCCATATTCAGCCATTTTATTTGCGAAAAAAACTTGCCGAATTTTTCATCCACCACGTTCAACGTTCGCTCCAAATCATACGAATTGGATTCGCACAGGGTATGAAAATGAAGCCCTTCCACGCCATCCGGCAATTTATCTTCCAATAAATCCAGCACTACGCCCAGCCGTGAACCAGACGCGCAAGGATTATACAAATCTGTTTCCACATCCGAAAATTCAGGATTGATACGCAGCCCGCACGATATGTTATTGAACTGACTTTGTGGGTAAAAACGATGGAATTGTGACAGCGAATTGAATGTAATGTGACTGCTATAAGCCATTATTTCCGGAAATTCTTTATCGGTATAGGCAGGTCCATAGGTATGTGCCAAACTGCCCATTTCCTCCTTTGCCAATCGGGCTTCGGCTAGCGAACTTGCTGTGGAATAAGGTATATAATCACGTACGATAGGAAATAATCGCCATTGAGCAAACGCTTTGAAAGCCAGAATAATTTCTACGCCCGCCCTGTCTTTTACCGATTTGATAAGCATAAGGTTTTTGCGAAAAGCCGCCTCGTCGAGCACAAAGCATGGAGAGGGTATTTTTGAGTAATCAATCATGATTGTGGAGTTTATTTACATTTTATAAGGGTACAAAGATAATGGTTTTTGATGTAAATCTCTACCTACCTAAGTTTTGTTAGAATCATTAAGGCATTATTCAATAAGAAAAAAATCCCTCTACCAATGCTGATAAAGGGATATTTTTATTGTGATGATAATAGGCCTCAAGGAAAAAACTACAGATTATAACTCGCCAAGAATCCTTTGTTTTTGTTTCTCAAAATCCTCTTTTGTAATTACGTTTTCATCTAATAGTTGCTTGAGTTCTTTCAATCTTTTTACTTTTGGCGAAACAGGTTGCTCTTGTATAGGAGGTTGCTGTTCATTTATTTGTATGTTCATAGTCTGCGCAGAGTCAGCAGCAGAAATATTCTTCAGTGCCATCAATTCATAATTGTGCGTGGGTTTGTATTCCATCGACCACAGAAAAATAGGCCACACAAAAAGACCGCCAATAATGGCACCCGGATTTATTTGTTCCGTGCGATTAAACGATGTGTATAGAGGCTCATAGCCTTCTTTTAGTAAATCTACATTGGTATTGCTGCCCGTTATTTTTGTGTCGCTGTGCCAATAGGGTGTTACTCCAACAGGCTCACCATCAATATATACCTTGGCGCCAGGGGGATACGACTGAATTAAAGTGGAACTGACGCAACCTGAAAAAAGTAAAGTTATCACCATAAATAGTGAAGCCATTTTTAAGAGAAACTTGTTTTCCATGGAATAAAAATTAAAAGGTGAGTATTAGTACTTTGTTAATTGCAAAACAGTAATAGAAACTAATAATTAACAATAATAATGCCAAAATTATTTTTTATCGTAAATATCGAATATTAATTTAGAAAATAAAAAATTGGACTTGATCAACAAAAAATGCGTTACATTTTAAATTTACCAAGTCCAATGATTATTCTCAAACTATTTCAATTGATTCTCAACATTATTATTTCATTATATCCATTTGGTGACGAACCGATTCTTCGTGAATGGCCACCAACACAGTTTTCATAAATTCACCGTCCATGCCCATTTGTTCGGCTTGCGTGATGCGTTTTGAAATTATCTCGTCGTAACGTTGTGCTTGTAAAATTGGCATATTATGCTCTTTCTTGTAAACTCCTATTTCCACAGAAACGCGCATACGACGTGCCAATAACTCCAATAAACTGTTGTCCAATTCATCAATTTGACGACGCAAAGCCGACAAACTTTCAGTACTTTGAGTCATATCGCGAATAACGAGCGTATTCAAAATGAAATCTAGTATCTCAGGAGTTACTTGTTGTGCAGCATCACTCCAAGCTTTGTCTGGATTGCAATGTGACTCTACGATTAAACCATCAAAGTTCAAGTCCATGGCTTGTTGGCAAAGTGGTGCTATCAATTCGCGCTTTCCACCAATGTGACTCGGGTCGCATATAATAGGCAAATTAGGCAACTGACGATGCAATTCGATAGGGATATGCCATTGTGGTAGGTTGCGGTAGATTTTTTTGTCGGCAGTACTAAATCCGCGGTGAATGGCGCCAATGCGACGAATACCAGCGTTGTAGATACGTTCGATAGCACCAATCCACAAATCCAAATCAGGATTCACAGGATTTTTAATTAACACCGGAATGTCAATCCCTTCCAAGGCATCAGCAATTTCTTGCACCGCAAAAGGGTTAGCAGACGTACGCGCACCAATCCAAAGTATATCCACGTCATGCGCCAAACATTCGCGAACGTGCTTAGCAGTAGCTACTTCCACGGCGGTGTACATGCCCAATTCTGTTTTCACACGCTTGAGCCAAGGCAATGCTTCAGCCCCAAGACCTTCAAAACCTCCCGGTTTGGTACGTGGTTTCCAAATTCCAGCACGGAAAATTTTCACGCCACGTTCAGCCAATTTGCGGGCTGTTTCCATTACTTGTTCTTCCGTTTCCGCGCTACACGGCCCAGCTATAATTAGAGGACGCTTGGCGTCAACTCCTGGTAATAAAATTGATTGTAAATCCATATTTTTTAGTTGATAGTTGATAGTTTACAGTTGAAAGCTAAATCAATAGTGCTAAACAACTAGTTTGTGTTTATGTTTAATTTTAGTATTCCTTTTTCTTGTTCACCTTTAGTACCTTATCTCTCAAATTCGTGTTCCACGATAGATATCGGGATTGGCACAATAATATTTTTTTGAACGCAAAAAACACAAATTACCGCAAATTTTATTCGATAGCTATCGAGAGAATTATTTTTTCTGATTTGCGTTTTTTGTGTAATTTGCGTTCTAAATATTGCATTCAAATCAAAATACGAAGTATTTTAAAATCCGTCCCGATAGTGATCGGGATAATCTGCTTTATCAGCGAAAATCCGCGTCCCATTCTTATTTCTTGTTTATCCCCTTTAGGGGGTTAGGGGGCTATCCGATTCAATGCCTCTTCCAACATGGGTTCCGGACAACAAAGCGAGATGCGCACATATCGATTTCCTTTGTCGCCAAAAATAAATCCGGGTGTGATAAAAACGTTTTTGCCATACAGTATTTCGTCGGCTAGCACGCCAGAATCTGCATACGAATCGGGAATTTTTGCCCACACAAACATGCCCACTTGATTGGTATCATATTCGCAGTGAAGCGCATCCATTATTTGCAAAGCCAACTTCCGGCGACGCGCATATACTTTGTTGATTTCGGCATGCCACGCTTCTGAGTTTTTTAATGCAGCCACCGCAGCCACCATCATGGGGCGATACATACCCGAATCCACATTCGATTTTACTTTCAATATCCATTGCACAAATTCAGCATTGGTGGCCAACATGGCCATACGCCAACCCGCCATATTGTGCGATTTGCTCATCGAATTCATTTCAATGCAAATATCTTTTGCTCCTTCCACCGACAAAATACTCAGTTTCTCTTCGTTTAGAATAAAACTGTAAGGATTATCGTTGCAAATAACAATGCTGTGTTTTTTGCCAAATGCCACTAGTTTTTCGAACAATTCTAAAGTAGCATTTGCACCAGTAGGCATGTTTGGATAATTGACCCACATCAACTTTACGTTGCTCAAATCCATTTTTTCCAAGGCCTCAAAGTCGGGTTGCCAATCGTTGTTTTCGTCCAAATCGTACGAAACAATATTCGCTTCGCAAATTCTGCTTGCCGAAGTGTAAGTTGGATAACCCGGATTTGGAACCAATACACTATCACCAGGATTGACAAATGCCAAAGTAATGTGCAAAATTCCTTCCTTAGAACCAATCAGCGGCTGAATTTCCGTTGCAGGATTTAATGTCACATCGTACCACTTTTTGTACCAATGGGCAAATTCATTACGAAGCTCTGGAATGCCCACATAGCTTTGATAGCCATGCACATCAGGCTTTTGAGCCTCTGTGCAAAGAGCAGTTATTGTTTCCGTAGAAGGTGGCAAATCGGGATTGCCGATACCTAAATTAATTACTTTTTTTCCTGCCGCATTCATTTCGCCCACTTCTCGCAATTTTGCCGAAAAGTAATACTCCGAAACACTATTTAAACGGTTTGCTGGTTTTATATTATTCATAGGGGAATTAGGTTAGTCCTGATTATTTAATTAATTAATTTATTTTCTTTCTTTCTTATTTTCTTACTACAAACTACCAACTACAAACTACCAACTACAAACTATCAACTACCAACTACAATCTACCATCTATCCCTCAAAGTATTCTCCCAAAATTTGAAAGTCATTGGTTAATGGTCGGATAGCATCCAATGCTTGTTTATAACGTACATAATCTTTAAAAGTTAGATTGATGTAGAATTGATATTTCCATTCCTCACCAATAATGGGCAGCGATTGTATTTTTGTAAAGCTGCCCTCTTCGTGCGGTAAGGTAAATACCAGCGACGATTTGTTTATGGTGGAAGCATCCACCATTTTTTCAGCCAAACTAGGTTCGGCAATAATCAGAAAACGGGTGAAATTACGTTTGTTGGTTTCAATTCCTTTGGCAATAATTTCCAATCCGTACATTTCGGCTGCCAATGAGCTACAAATAGCACCTCGTCGGGTCAGTTTATTGTCAGCAATATCTTTGGCCGACAAAGCGGTATCTTCACTCTCAATGGCCTTGATGTGTTTGTGCTGATCCAAAAAATCCTCGCATTGCATCAGAGCAATGGGGTGCGAATAAACCTCGTCGATATCTTCAATGCGTTGACCCGGCAGTACGGCCAAATTTTGTTCAATGTGCAGTTTGTATTCTCCCACTATCAAGCATCCACTATCGCGCAGCAAGTTATTGTTTTGTAACAGGCTGCCAGCTATGGTGTTTTCGATGGCTACTATGCCCAACAAAGCTTCGTCTTGTGCCAACGCCTGAAATAAATCCTTAAAGGTATGGCATTCCATGATTGCAATGTCTTCTCCTTTAAAAAACTCACGGGCAGCAATTTCGTGAAATGCTCCACTTACACCTTGTATGGCTACAGTTTTCATATTTAATTCGTTCTGATTTGGAATAAAAAAAATCCTACTCAATGTTGAGCAGGATTTTCATGTATTTTCTATTTATATAGTGTTGTATTTTACATAAAGATTATCCTGCTTTCACTTACTAAAGTAAAAGTAAAAAAAGAAGTATGTAAAAAAACGATTGGTCATAAACGGTGTTATTTACTTTATACGATGCAAAAGTACTAT
>JAIFKQ010000089.1 GCA_020049515.1 Paludibacter sp.
CTTCAATGACACCAATATTGATTTGTCGTTTGTTACATCATTGAGGATGTCGCTTCTCACTTGTGCAACTTCTACTTCTCCTATTAATTCACTGAAATTCAATCTTTTATAAATGTAATCGACTGATATTCAATTTCTGAATACCAGCCGAATAGCTTTAATATGAAAAAGCGGATGGTACATGATGATTTTTATCGGTAAGCTCTCCTTCCCACCGCGACGTAGGCTCATTCGTCGAAGATTTCTTAAAACGGATTAAAAATCCGAAGAATACAAAAGTTGGGATTGAAACAAATCCCAACATCGCATCGCCCAACTTTTGAACACCTAATTGATTATATATCCGGTTGGACGAGGTCTTTTAATAAATTTTCAATTGTTTCGATAAATTCTTTTGCTTGAGGGTAAAGTTTTTCTAACGTTTCGTTATCATAAAATGCAAAATCATCATAATCGCTACTGTGTCTTTTCTCGAATAATGTTGCGTAAATACTACTAATTTTTGGTGCTAATTTTCCATTCACAACGAAGTGCAAACCAAGCATTTGTTTTGTGCCTGCATGCGTTTGTGCCGACACTCCATTCTTGATTAATAATGCAATAACTATATAATAACAAGCATAATACAATCGATTTATAGCTCCATTAAGATAACCTTCATCAATCATTAACCTTGCCTCCAACATGGTTTCTTTAGAACGCTGAACTCTATAAGCAACCAATCCTTTTATACTTTCTTCATCCAAAGTTTGTTTCATATTTCCACTCCTTCATTCATCACATTTATGTAAAACGGAGTTTTTAATGGTCGGTTTTCCCATGATTTTTTTGCAAGAACCATCGGACTAATTAAAATCCCGGTTTTAAGCTCTAAAAGATAAATTGGATAAGTTATTTTTTCCTCATCTTCCAATGTTACTTTATCTTTATCCAGTAGTATTAACAAATCAATATCGCTTTCGGGCGCTGCATCGCCCCGTGCCTCAGAGCCATAAAGGATTACTTTGGCTTCAGGTGCTTCCCTGTGAATTATTTCACTTAAATTCTTTACTATGTCTTGTCGTCGCATAATGGGGTTCTTTTATCGAATGACAAAAATACGGATTCTTTTTCAATAATGTTAGTTATTGAACCATTTTATCGCTAATACATTTACAAACACTGTCAGCAGACGAAGACTCTGGCAGTGGTTAGCAAAAAAAAGTTTTTTACACACTTACCATCCTCACTTTAAATGTTTTCTCATTCGTTTTTACTAAATATATTGCATTGGAGCTTGCTAAAATGGTTCTCTTTTAACCTTTCGATTTTATGGTTTGTAACGTTTGTCCATTTAATGTGTAGAGGGTGATGAATTCTCCTTTGGAAATTAATAAAGTCGAACCGTATATTTTAAGTTCAGTTGCATTGAATGGTTACTTTAATTTTCCTACAAGCTCCCAAATAAGCGAATGAAAGGGTAGCTCTACATTTTACTGTGTTGTTATGAAATAAAAGGATTTTGTTGTATTCCTTCAATACAATATGACACCAGTAAGCAAAGACCGTTTGTCTTAACACCCATATTTATTTCCTCGTCCACTGCTACTGAAAGGCTTTCAAAAAAAAGATACTATCTCATTTAGCTCAGCTACTGAGTATAAACTTGTATCAATAAAATCATCAAATTCGGTTTTTAACCACGGAAATTATCCTATCCATCAACTGCCCTATAATACTTGTCCCCTCAAAATGAGGGGACAAGTAAACTTTAGACAGTGTCTTTATCCTTTTTAACTAAATCGTGCACGCTCCCAGTAGCCATAGCCGCCGGAATTCAGGCATTAAACATCACCTATTAGCATTGCGCCAACCGGTGATTTGTCGTCCGATACTCTCCATGAGTACCGATAGTTCTATTTGTCGTTTGAGCGACAATAATTTCATGTCCACGCTGAGTCTGATTTCTAGTTTCAATAATTCGAAATCATCCAAAAAACCATCCAACACTTCTGCTTTTTGGTGCGACTTGTTGGCACGGTAGAGACGATGCATGCATCGTCTCTACAAACATCACGTTTCATATCCTGTGCCAACGTATATTTATACTCGCGCGGAAAATCCTGTGTGTATAAAAATACCTTCTGTACCAGGCTATAAACGTCTTTAAAAACCTGCAAATCATAATAAAGTGCCATAAAGAAATATTAAATTATTAAACCCCCTATTTTCTCAAAAAAAAAATTTTCCCCACAGGGGAATTCATTAAATGGCTAAAATAGTTAAATGGCTAAAAAGCTCGGACTGCACGCACATAGTACGTGTAGTACTTGTAGCTGTAGCTGTACTGGTTGCCATTGCTGAAAAACTGGTTCCAAGCGTAGTAGTTATAGTTCTCGCTGGAACTCCAATAGCTGCTAGCGGCAAAGCCTCCCATACTATTTGACTTTAAATTAACATACATTAAGTTTAATTCATTTTTAGATGGTAAGTACCAGTCGGAGTAGGTGTTCAGTACTAAATCGGCACATAATTTGGCTGCATAACTTCCTGCTCCTTGCGATGCCACAATGGTATTTGTGTTGGCGTTTCCTGTACCTATGGCAGTTGCTGTTGCACCTGTAACGGTATAACTTCCATTGTACCATTGAATACCTGCGCTTTGGTCGGTGGGTGCTGAGCTTAAACCATGCCCTAAGCCGTCGTTATAAAACACCAAACCACCACCAAAAGTAGCGCCTATGAGCTGCCCTGAATTAAAACTGATTTCACTACCATAGCCTGTACCATCTGGGTTTGTGGCATAAGATCTAACGTAATAGGTGGTATTGGGCGATAAGCCTGTCATAATAGCAGTGAATGATGTAGTTACACTGTTGGCTGTTGTAGGCGTGGCACTTGTACTCCAACATAAACCTTGTGCTGTTACAGAACCACCTCCAACATTGGTAATTGCACCACCTGCTGTTGCTGTATTGCCTTTTATATCAAGAGCAGGAGCAGTAGTAAGTGTAGGTATAAAATAAGTAGTGAAATTGACTTCTGAACCATAACTTGTACCTACACTATTGGTGGCATAGGCTCGCACATAGTATTTTGTTCCATTGGCAAGCCCTGTTATCGCACTTACAAATGCTCCTGTTCCTGTTGCATCGGTGGTTTTGCTATCAGCTGTGGTGGGGCTTGAAGTTGTACTCCAGCATACACCGCGGGCGGTTACGGAAGCACCGCCGTCATACGTTATATTTCCTCCCGATGAAGCTGTGGTGCCGGTTATTGAAGAAATAGCGGTAGTGGTGAGCTGTGGTGCAGAAAGTACCGTTGTGAAACTAACATCATCGCTATAACTAATATTTACTGCATTGCTGGTTTTGATGCGATAATGATAGGTGGTGTTACTTTGTAGTCCTGTTAGTGCTGCGCTTACAGCCACATTGCTTGCTCCGGTTACAGGGGTTTGGGCTGCCCAAGCAGTGCTTCCGTATGCCGTAGTTAATCCATATTCAAAACTTACGGTTGAGCTTAATCCTTTGCCGTTTACGGTGCCGTTTACTGTGGCAGAATAGGATAGTATATTCGAAGCTGCTTGTACGGTAGCCACTGCCGGCAATAATATAGCCGAACTAGATAAACTTCCTGCTGATAAGGCATATAATGCATAAGGTACACTCAGCAATTGGCTCACTCCAGTAATGGTGTAATTGGTGCCACCGGCGGGGTCGGTTTCTGTTTTTATAAAATAGGGTCCATTCGCCCAATCAATGGCTGAAAATGTGCCACTTATTAGCGTACCTCCTCCAATTTCTATACTTACCAAACCGTTGGCATTGGTCACGGGAGTTTGTGTTTCTACATACGCTGCCGTGCCACTTGCCGAACCTTGCAGCATACTTATCTTCATGCCTACGGTGGTATTGGCTATCAACTGATTGGTGGCATTGCGCACTACGGCTTGATAACTCATTTTCTGAGGCGACTGTGCCCACACCGTTGCGGTGCACATAACGAGGGCGAAAAATGCAATGAATAACTTTCTCATGATGTTTATTTTTTGATGATTTTAAATGATTTTAATTCCTTAGACGATGCATGCATCGTCTCTACGGCGGTGATTTTCACAAAATAGACGGCTGGCATAAAACTACTCATGGCAATGTTTGTTTGCGCACCAGTA
The DNA here is from genome assembly GCA_020049515.1 of Paludibacter sp. GTDB lineage: Bacteria > Bacteroidota > Bacteroidia > Bacteroidales > Paludibacteraceae > Paludibacter. The sequence continues at coordinate 4,154 of JAIFKQ010000089.1, forward strand.
ATTTTTTGACTCTGCAATAGCCGTCCATTCATGTCGTAGAGTTGGTACGACAAATTTGAAAGTTCAAAATCGGCTACACTCAATATCAGATAATCGGTGGCAGGGTTAGGATACACCGCCATTGACAGATCAATACCTTTGCCTTGTTCAATTGCCGTTACTATCGAAATTTCGTAAAGCTGCTGCACACCCTGCGCCACCGAGCCGTTAGCACCTGATGTATTGGTGGTATAAACCACCTGTCCCACACTGTAAGCAGCATTGCCACCACTCCCCGTAGCCATCGCGCCTGTGGCGTTGAGGCTTTCTTGTGCCTGTAATCCCGTGAGCCCAAGACCCAACAGGAGTACAGCACTACATTTAATCCGTTTGTACTTCATTTTTTTGGTTTTATTTGTATAATTATTGCGTTGTATCTCCTTCCTTCCAGTTTTTTTTACATCCTTTATCCGACAAATGTAGTGATTTATTTCCAGCATTATATGTTCTTCATCCTTCTTACATGAAGAATTACTGCTGTTGCGCTAATAATTAACTATTATCAGCAAATAAATCATATTGAAGTTCTTTGACATTTTGATTGTCCTGAAAATTGGTAAAAATGCCCAAGATTTGCATTAATTCGTAAATCGTGAGTTCACTTTTTAATGCATGTTTGACGTGCGCTACAATAAGATAAGTGCATATTGCTACTCATAAATGGGTTTTAACTGCATTTTCGGAATGTCCCCAAAGTTTTTTTACAATTAGATTTTGTTTTTTATCCATTTAAAAAATACTTCTATGCTCCATCTTTTTTTGTAGAGATTTGCTATTTCTAAAGCAGTAACTTCAAAATTATTGGATAAAAAAACCAAGTAATTATCTGTTTCGCTGTCGTAAAATTCGACCAATCTTAGTTTTTCGGGATACAGCTTTTTTGATTTGGTACTAGTTGACACAACCGGTTTGTCAGAGATTAAACCAGTACTATTGTCTATATTGAAATTTTGCTCAATAATTTTATATCTCATTGATTTCTTTGCTCTTGTAACAAAATATGCAGCCGCTAAATGAATCCGATATAATGCAAGAAAATCAACATATGCTTTATCCATTAGATATATTGCACCTGAAATTGGAATAATCACATCGAGTGCATTACTGTCGTGATATTTACCATCTGTAACGAGAATAAATGTTGGAATGCTCCCACGTAAATCAAGTAAAGTGTGAACATTTACAGCACCTCGTGAATATTTTCCTTCTGCCCAAGTAAAAAGATTAATGCTCAACGAGATTGTAGTTGAATCAAGTGCAAAAATTTCATTGTCCAGATTAATACTTGGAATACGGCTATCAGCATAAATGTGGACGTACAGTTTTTATGAGATATGAGCCAAAATCGGCAAAAATTTGCCAATCTCGTTTCTCATTAGCTCGCGATAAAGTGGATACAGCTACAAACTGTTTAATTCCCAAATGGTAAAGCTTACCTTTATGCGCCTTAAGAACTAAACAAATATCGTGCAATGAGTTGAGGGAGGTCAGTTGTCCATAAAAAAGTTGAACAAACTGATTCCAGCAATCTAAATCTCGTACATGATAGTTGCCAAAATATCTTTTGACACATTTCTCAAACTCATACCTGGAAACCAAATCGAGTACTTGAGAAAAAACATATTTGCCTTTATTCATAATCTTACGTTTTTATCCGCAAAATTACATTTTCAGTTCAAATCAAATCGTCAAATCAAAGAACGAAAAAATCAGGACAAAAAATGGAATGAAACAAAAGAATAGAACGCGGATTTAACTGATGGAGCGGATAAAAAGACGGATTTAAAATTTACTTCGTAAATTGATTTTAGGAGCGCAATCAAAAATGCTTGCATTTTTTCATATCCGTTTTCAATCCGCTTTACCCGCGAAAATCCGCGTGCTATTCTTCATTTGTTTCTTAAGAGTTACAAGCAAATATTAAAAATTAGCGCAACAGCAGTAAGGTGGAAGCATCAATTTCTTACGCCCATAAAAATATGTTAGCTAAGGAGTTAATCTGCTGTTATGTATTTTCAAGTAGCGAGATGGGTAAAAGAGCATCTAATTCTGTGTATGTTGCAATAGATTGATGCTAAAAAAAATGCCCAAGCACTTTTCGTATGTGTTTTGATATTTTTGCTGATATTAAAGCGGCTTTAAAGCCAAAAAATAGAATGTAGAGTATAAACAATTAAGCAAATTAAAAAAGGCTACCAAATCTGGCAGCCCTCTTTTTTTAATAAAATATACATCAAAAGAAATATAAGCTTACTTTTTAAGTTTCTCTTCAATTTCTCTCAAACTAATTCTAAAGTTTTTATCGCAATCCATCAAATCTGTTACAATTTTACAAGCATGTAGTACAGTGGCATGATCGCGTTGTCCAATTGCATTTCCAATAGAGGCCAAGGAGTTCTTTGTAAGCTGTTTGGACAAGTACATGGCAATTTGACGTGCTTGTACTACTTCGCGTTTACGGCTTTTGGTAGAAATTGCATCTACTGATAATGAAAAATACTCGCAAACAGTGTCTCTGATTTTTTCTACCGTATTTACTTTTTTGGTGATATTTACAATACGACTAATTACTTTTTCGGCCAATGCAACATCAATTTGAATGTTGGCAAGCGTGGAATGTGCCATAAGTGACACGAGCACACCTTCGAGGTCACGAACATTATCAACAACATGTTCTGCTATAAAATCGACCACATCTTCTGGTATTTCAAGTCCATCGCGGTATATCTTACTTTCAAGAATAGATTTACGCAAATCGAAATCAGGTTTTTCTATTTCGGCAGACAATCCCCATTTAAAGCGGGTGAGCAATCGTTGTTCTAAACCTACCATTACGATTGGCGAACGGTCGGAAGTAAGAACCAGCTGTTTGCCTGTTTGATGCAGGTGATTAAAGATATGAAAGAACGTATTTTGAGTAGCGGTTTTGCCAGCAAATTCCTGAATATCATCCACAATCAATACATCAATGGTTTGATAGAAATTCAAAAAATCATTCACACTATTGCTGCGTACAGCATCTGTATATTGAATTTGAAATGTATTTGCCGAAAGATACAACACCCTTTTTTCGGGGTTTAATTGTTTGGTCATTACACCAATAGCATTTGCTAAGTGAGTTTTACCCACCCCAGATTGGCCATAGACAAACAATGGATTGAAAATGGTTTTTCCTGGCTCGTTAGCAATACTAATTCCTGCTGTGCGGGCCAATTTGTTACTGTTACCTTCGATGAGGTTATTGAAATTGTGAGCAGGATTTAATTGAGGGTCAATTTCGGGCAACTGAGGCTTATTATAAGGACTAATATAAGAGCCTTGTTTGTTGGCTTTGGGTGTTGGTTTTTCACTTGAACTGGGTATTTGTGTACCTCTACCACTCGATTTATCAATCATCACACGGTATTCCAAGCGGGTTCCTACTCCTACTTCACGATACAAAGTCATGCGAAGCAAATCGATGTATTTCTCTTCAATGTATTCTACAAAAAATTGACTTGGTACTTGCAATACAAAAATGCTATTTTCATACTTTAATGCTACAATCGGCGCAAACCAGGTATTGTAAGATGCTTCGCTTATGTTATCTTTAATAACGTTTAAGCAGCGAGTCCATAGTTGTTCGTGATTATTTAGCATTTTTCAAATAAAAAGAAATAATTAATAAAAATAGAATAGTGTTTGACAATACATTATTTACCATCAAAAGGGCTACAAAATTGAGAAATATTTATGACATAAAAAAATCATTTAGTTTTGTCGTCATTTATCATATAGGCATTCATTTTATTATCAGTACTTTAAAAAAAGCATCTGTATTTTAGGCATTTAGGACTAGAACTAATTTTTAAGTCACTGACAATAAGTCAATTAACATAAATCTCATTCTCTGTATTAAATTAGGGTTAAAAAAACCGAAACTCTTGTTTATAAAAGGTTTCGGATTTAAATTAAGTTAGAAATAAATAATTTCTGCAAGTTTGTTATTTAGAAAACAGCTAAAATAAAAGTTTACTTTAGCTTTCTTCCAAAGAGTGAAAAATGGACATATCTATTAGGATTATTTTTTAAGTCGATAACTAATTTATCAGCACTTGCAGCTGTATTGGAAAGATTGAGATATAAATCTTTGTTGTTCAATAAAAGTCCAATGGTACCTTCAGAGCTGTTCATTTTTTCCGAAATCAAATTGAGGTTGGAAATTGTTTGATTTATACTCGCAAAGGTAGCTGCATAATCAATTTTTTTTAAGTTGCCCGAAATCTGCTTAAAATCAGATGTAAGGACTTTCACATCACCCAATATATGAGGAACGTCTGTTGTCATCATTCCTTTTAGCTGAGCAGAGCTAATGGCTAAATCGGCGGTAGTACTTTCAATGGACGCTAAACTACTGGTAAGATGTTTGCTTTCAACCAAAACACGTACTGATCGTATTAATGAATCGGCCTGAGTAGAAATGGTTTGAATTTTGGGCATTAAGTCGCCCGAAAGTTGAGCCATTAAACCGATACCAATTTCAGTTGGAATAGTATCGTTGGGGCTATGCATCAATTGCTCTGGGGAAATGGGGGCGTAAATTAACTGAATAGCTTTGCCTCCCATCAATCCGTCATCGTACAATTGTATTACTGTTCTTCCTTTTGGTAATTTTATATCGCCAGAAACAGATATTTTAATTAAGAAAGAGTTTTGCTTTGAAAAATCATATTTAATTTCTTCTACCTGACCTACTTTGAAACCTTTTACATAAACCGGTGATGAGGGAACCAAACCACCAAGATTGCTGTATGAGCCATAATAATAATTTATTGGTGAGAAAACATCAATACCTTTCAGAAATTCTATACCATAATATAATATAAATACTGCTACAATGGACATTAATCCAACTTTAAATTCACGTGTAAAAAACTTCTTATTCATTCTGCTGACTTATCTGTATGCTTTATGTATGTAAAAAAACTCCTACTAACTTAATTCGATTTAAAAAAAAGATAACTGCTCAAAAAAAAATGGAAATCAAACAACTTTACTTAATTAACATCAATGCTTCTTTTGCTGTCATTTTTTTATCACCTACAAAGGCTATAACAAATGACTGGGGAAATTTGGTTGCAATTTTATCCCTAACTTTAAGAATTTCTTTGTATGCTGTTTCTTTTCCAATGGTGTATTTATACAAACCATCTTCAACAAAATAATCAACGTTTTTTAGCCCTTTAAATTTTGGAGATTTGTTGTTCAATTTTCCAGATGAAGCTAGCAGTTGTACTTTAAATATTGGCACTTGGTTAGCTTCATTTGCTTTGTTTGGATAGGAATCAACATCATTTAATATAGTTGTATTTTTCGACTCTGTTGTTTCTACCTTGGTTGAAACAATCTCTTTGCTAGTATCAGCCTTATTCACAATCAAATCATGCGTTGAAACACTAGCGTTTTGACGACCCGACATTTTATCGTGATTCCGTTTGTACATAATGAAAGCGTTGTAAATAGCAGATGCCATTTCTGTTTGGCCATTTTCAGAGTTTAAGTATCTTTCTTCGGCAGGATTAGAGATAAATCCAAGCTCAATAAGTACGCTTGGGCAGGCTGAACGGTGTAAAACCCAAAATCCGGCTTGTCTAACGCCTCGATCTGATCGATGACTATAGCTAACAAATTGTTTTTGGATATTAGAAGAGAACTCTACACTTTTATCTATATACTTATCTTGCATAAACTCAAACATTATGTAGGATTCGACAGACGCAGGATCAAATCCTTTGTATTTTGTACGGTAATCCTCTTCGAGTAAAATCACAGAGTTTTCACGCATTGCCACGTCCAAATTTGCTTTTGATTTTGCTAAACCAAGGGTAAATGTTTCGGCTCCATAAGCAGCTGAGCTTTTGGAGGCATTGGTATGAATGCAAATAAACAAATCGGCGTGATTGTTATTCACAATATCTGCCCGTTCTTGTAGCGTTAAATACACATCTGTTTTGCGAGTATAAATTACTTTTACGTCCTTAAAATTGCGTTCGAGCATAGCACCCAAATTAAGTACCACCGCCAAATTTATGTCTTTTTCGCGTGCAATATCACCCATTGCACCAGGATCATGACCACCATGACCTGCATCTAGCACCACTATAAACCGAGCATCTTGAGCTATTGATGCGCATGAAAAAAATAGAGCTATTATTATGAAAGTATGTTTGAGAAAATGCAAATGCATTTTGCTGTGCTTCATGTTAAAAGTATTATTGTAGATTTAAAAACAAAATGTCATTCTTCAACGAATTAAAGGTATCGTTTTTACTGCTATTTTTAGAACTAAAAAAAATATATACTGATAAAAAAAAATTATACATTGCCCTTCACTGAATGTAACAAGTATTATTAGAAAGGCAAAATTGAAATTAGAACCAAAAAATTGATACAAAAGTAGTCTTTTAATCCTGTTTTATATGCCAAAATAAGTAGTAATATTTCAAATTATTCATAAAAAACGAATATAATAAAAAAAGACTCCTATTTTTTGAGTAAATTTGCAGCCCAATTATGAAATCCAGAAAACTATCGGATGCAAATCTGTAACTACCTAAATTTCAGCAAGACAATTCAGTATTTGCTTCTTTTTACATGCTTAACTTTTCCCAAAATAGGGTTTAGTCAAGATAAACTAGCACCTAAAAACGAAGAGAATTTGACTACCAACAATGCAATTGCCAACAAATCAATGGCTGATACAGTCAAGATACCAATTCCTAATAAACAAAAATCGAACCAAATAGACGCTGAAATAGTTTATAGTGCGCAAGATTCAATTGTTTTTTATGGAAACGGAACAGGATTTTTGCATGGCAAAAGCGATATTTCCTATAAAAACATTAATCTTAAAGCAGATTTTGTTCGTATAAAAATGGATAGTAGCCTAATATATGCACATGGAACGTTGGATAGTATTGGCGAAAAAGTAGGTGAGCCTGTTTTTAAAGAGGGGGAAACAGAATATGGCTCAAAAGAATTGACATATAACTTAAAAACAAAAAAAGGGTTTATTCGTCAAGCTGTTACCCAACAAGGTGAAGGTTATGTAATTAGCGATAAAACAAAAAAAACAGACGGAGATTTGCTTTGCATTGCAGGCGGAAAATATACCACATGCGACAATCACGAGCATCCAGACTTTTACCTTAGTTTATCCAAAGCAAAAGTGAAGCCTGGGGGCTACATTGTTACCGGGCCAGCCCATTTAGTAATTGCCGATGTGCCTCTACCTATAGCTATACCGTTTGGTTTTTTCCCTTTTACGGATAAGTACTCTTCGGGTATATTGATGCCTACTTTTGTGGATGAATTAACCCGTGGAATTGGATTAACTAACGGAGGTTATTATTTTGCACTAAACAATTATTTTGATTTGGAGCTAAGAGGGGATATTTACACCAAAGGTACCTGGGCATTGGCCGGAAATACAAGTTACATAAAGCGTTATAAATACCGAGGAAGTTTGAATGTAAGCTATCGCGAAGATGTGACAGGCGAAAAAGACATGGCCGACTATAGCAAAGCCAATAACATGAGTATTAGGTGGTCGCACTCGCAAGATCAAAAGGCTAATCCTTATTTTAGCTTATCATCGAGCGTAAATTTTTCTACAAGTGGCTACAATCGCAGTAATATAAATAGTTATTCTAGGCCTGAATTAAATTCTGAAAACACCAAAGGTTCGAGCGTTTCATTTTCGCAACGATTTCCAGAAAGCCCTTTCAGCATTTCGGGTAGTATGCTAATAAACCAACGGACAAAAGACTCTACGATAAGTTTAACATTACCAAATATTTCGATTTCAATGAGTAGGATTTACCCCTTGAAACGAAAAAATGCAGTGGGTAAAGAACGCTGGTACGAAAAAATTTCAATGTCATACTCGGGCACAATAGCCAATAGCATTGATACAAAAGAGAAACTACTGCTATCATCATCGCTTTCGCGCGACTGGCGAAACGGAATGAGACATAGCGTGCCAGTGAGTACTACTTTTAATATTTTAAAATATATAAACGTCTCACCTTCTATTAATTATAACGAACGTTGGTATTTGCAATCGATAGACAAAGAATGGGATAATGCCAACCAAAAAGTAAATTCTGACACTACAAATGGTTTTCATAGAGTTTATGATTTTAACATGGGAGTATCTGCTTCAACAAAACTTTATGGTTATTATATTCCAATCCGTTCATTATTTGGGGATAAAGTTGACCGCATACGCCACGTTATAACCCCCACAGTAGGATTTAGTTATATGCCCGATTTTGGAGCAGCTTCTTGGGGCTATTATGATTCGTATATCAAAACAGCCTTAGATAGTTCAAACCCTACAACAGTTCAATACTCTCATTACGAAGGCAGTTTATATGGCACACCAGGTGTGGGCAAATCGGGGAATATCAATTTTTCGCTTAGTAATAATGTGGAAATGAAATTACGAAATGATAAAGATACTACTGGCACAAATCCATTTACAAAAGTAAGTTTGATAGATAACCTTTCGGTAAGTGGAGGGTACAATATGGCAGCTGACTCTATGCAATGGTCACAATTTAGTGCCAATATGCGATTAAAACTTGGTAAGAGCTACAGTTTAAGTCTAAGTGGCGCTTTCGACCCTTATATGTATGAGTTAAATAGCAGTGGTAACCCTGTACGAGTGAATAAATTACGTTGGAATAATGGACAGTTTCCACGCTTTTTGGGCACAAGCACCTCATACAGTTATACCATTAGCAACCAAACATTTAAAGCAAAACCAAAAAAAGACACTAAAAGCAAAACAGCAAATACGGATGAAAATGAACAATCTGACTTAAAAACGAATGAAAAAGAAATAGGGGATAAGAAAAACTCTGAAAATAATACTGAAAATAAGAAAGCAGAATTGGGCCAAGATGGATATCAAAAGGTAACCATACCATGGAGTATTAGTGCCAGTTATTCAATACGATACGGAAATACAAATGTATTTGACAAATCGAAAATGGAATACGAAATGGATTTTACTCATAACCTAAGCTTATCTGGAAACCTGTCATTAACAACAAATTGGAAGTTTTCTAGCAGTACTTCTTACGATTTTAAAGCAAAAGAATTTACCTACACCAATATTAATATCACCCGAAATCTGCATTGCTGGACCATGACTGGCAGCGTTGTTCCTTTTGGAGTGTACAAATCATACAATGTTCGCATTGGGGTAAATGCAAGTATGCTTCAGGATTTAAAATATGAAAAACAAAGTAGTTATGGAGCGAACAATATTACCTGGTATTGAGTTATTATAAAGTTATATATTTCCTATATTTCTTTCCTGTTTCAATAAGCCAAAATAGGATACAATAAAAAGGTTAGAAAGTTGATATAATGTTTAAAATAAAGACATTAGAAAAAAGGAGGAATGAGATTTCCTAAAAACTGGATTATTCAAAGTGCTCTCAATTTCAAAATATTCTACGTACACATATAATCTATTTTTAGGTTTACTGAAAGAAGTTACAGATTATTTATTTAGCAAAAAGTTTTTTAGTATAAAAAGATAATAAACACAAAAAAAAAGAAAATGAAAATTACAGCAAACAAAACAGTATTGGCAGAATACGAATTGTATGTAGATGCCGAATTAGATGGTGAATTAGAATTGATGGAAAAAGCAACCATCGAAAAACCATTAAGTTTTATTTATGGAGTGGGAATGATGTTGCCCAAATTTGAAGAAAATTTATTCGGAATGCAAACAGGCGATAAATTTGACTTCATTATAAACACCGAAGATGCTTACGGAGAATATGACGACGAAAGCGTATTGGATTTAGACCGTGCAATTTTTGAAATTGATGGCAAACTAGACGAAGAAATGATATTTGAAGGCAATGTAGTTCCTTTAATGGACAATGAAGGAAACCGTGTAAATGCACAAGTAGTTTCGGTAAGCGACGAACATGTAAAAGTAGATTTAAACCACCCGTTGGCTGGCGAAACACTACACTTTAAGGGTACTGTACTAGAAGTGCGGGAAGCTACCGAAAAAGAATTGTCGGCATTAAGTGGCGGCGGTTGTGGAAGCGGATGCGGATGTGGCTCTGGCGAAAGCAGTTGTGGAGACGGCGGATGTGGAGATGGCGGTTGCGGAGATGGCGGTTGTGGAAGCGACGACACCGAAGCAAAAAGTGGTGGCTGCGGAAGCGGTTGTGGTTGTAACTAATCACTTCTGGATTTAAAAACTAAAACGATTATAGTGGATATTAAACAGTTGCAAAACTGAATAATATCCACTTTTTTAATTACACACAAAAGCCAAAACTCTCCATAGATATTAATATAAGCTATAACCTTCAGAAAATAAAAAGCTATAACTACTACTCAGTCTGCACATTAGCAATCTAATCTGAAAACTTCATACCAAAAGACGACGTAAAATTTCAGATTGAACATTGTAATTAGGTAGCAAGGGCAAGCAAACTAATTTTTAACCAACCATATTATTTATATGAAATAGGAAATACCAAAGTCGCTTTCATATCGTTCTTTTGTTGTATTTTTGTAGTATAAAAAAATTAAACACCTAAAATTATCAATGATATTCTCATTCCGAATTCTCGTTCTAACTTTCTCCATGTTAATCATTGGTTTGAAATTATTTTCGCAACCAAGCACCACCGAACAGCCGCGATTGGTAGTTGGAATAATGGTGGACGGACTGCAACAAAAACACATCGATTTACTTTGGAATTACCTGGAAAACAATGGTATAAAACGCATAATAGAAAAAGGAGCAAACTGTCAGAACATACATTACGATATTGTTTCTGCTGGAAATGCATCTGATATTGCAACCGTAATGACAGGTTCTACTCCATTTTATAACGGCATTGCCGGAAACAATTTTTTCAGTCGCGAAAGCACCAAAGTACACTCAATTATTGAAGATGATGATGAAGCTGGGATTGGCACCAAACTTACCGTTTCGGCACATAAGCTACTTTCGAGCACCATAGTGGATGAGCTAATGCTTGCATATCCCAACAAATCAAAGAGTTACGCCGTGGCAATAAATGCAGAAGATGCCATCATGCTAGGCGGACACACGGCTAAAAGCGTGGCATGGATAGATGATGTGCAACAAAAATGGGTTACTACTGGCTATTACAGTGAGGGTCTTTCGCGCTGGGCGGACGAAATGAACGTAAATGGTACTTTCAATACTTACGCCACTCGCAGCTGGACACCCTTGTTTGCAATAAACACGTATTTTAATGCAGCCAATAAAGAGGATAAAAAGAATGGATTTCTCTACGAACCGAGTAGTAAAAAAACGAAAACTTCGCCTTCAACTATACTTAAAACAACCCCTTCGGCCAATTCACTGGTGGCAGAGTTGGGCTTGAAAATTATTACCGAAGAACAATTGGGAATGGATAAGTATCCAGATATGATGCTGTTGCAGTTTACGGTAAAAACTCCATACGAAAAAACATTCTCACTCCAATCAGCTGAAAAAGAAGATATTTACTTGCGATTAGACAAAGAAATTCAAAGTATTTTGCAAAAAATAGACAGTAAGATTGGCATGGATAAAACCTTGTTATTCATGTTCGGAAATCAAACATCGGTACATTCACCAACCATTTTGGGCGAAAACAAGATACCAGCAGGATATTTTAATGCTGGTCGTTCAATGGCTTTATTGAGTGCTTATTTAATGGCTATTTATGGGCAAGAACGTTGGATTGAGGGGTATTACGCCAAAAACATTTTTCTCAATAAAAAGAAAATTGAAGAGAAAAAAGTCAACATTCGAGAAATGCAGCAAACCATAGCCGATTTTATGCTTGAGTTTGAAGGCATACAAGCTGCATTTACAACCTCGCAAGCGTTAAATTACAGTGGCAATGGTAGCAGTATTTTGGATAGAGTCCGAAATTCGACAAACAAAAATAGTGTAGGCGATATTATTATCACCTTGCTTCCGGGTTGGATGGAAGTGGACGATAAGAATAATCCTGTAGGCGAGTCAAATACCATCACTTCCTACACACCGCTGTATTTTTTTGGTGGAAAAATTACTCCTCAAAAAGTGATAACATCTTATAAAACAACCGATATTGCTCCTACCCTATCGCGATTATTGAACATTCCGATGCCAAATGCCAGTATTGGAAAACCGATAGAATTTGCACCCTAACCCCCGAAGTGGGAATTAAGAGTTTTACTGAATTTATACCTATTAGAATGATTAAAAAAATAGAAAGAAAAGAAGATGTGTCTTTAACTCCCCCTTCGGGGACAGGGGGGCTCTATTACTTCGACGAAATTATTGACCGACACAATACCGATGCAATAAAAATAGAACGCTGCAAAGCACTATTTGGAACAGAAAACGTACTGCCACTGTGGGTTGCCGACATGGATTTTCGCACGCCTGATTTTATTATCAATGCTATTAAAGAGCGTTGCGAACATCCGATATTTGGATATTCTAAGTTACCAAAAGGTTTTATTCCAGCACTAACTAATTGGATAAAAGCACTTCACGGCTGGGAAGTAAAAAGTCAATGGGTTGGTTTTTTGCCTGGAATAGTTTCGGGAATTGCCTTTGCCATTGAAACCTACAGTGAAATTGGTGACGAAGTAATCATTCAGCCACCGGTTTATTATCCGTTCATACATGTAGTAAAAAACAATAGTAGAGAATTGGTTTTTAATCAATTGAAAGAAGTGAATGGCATATTTGAAATGGATTTTGAAGACTTAATGCAAAAAATCACGACTAAAACCCGAATGCTTATTTTATGCAATCCACATAATCCGGGAGGAAGGGCTTGGGATGCTGATACGTTAATACGCTTGGCTGAAATTTGTGCAAAACATAATATCGTTGTTATTTCAGATGAAATTCATTCTGATTTGGTACTCCGCAATAAAAAACACATTCCGTTTGCCACCGTTTCTGATACGGCTGCCAACATTAGCGTAACCCTTATGGCGCCTACCAAAACCTTCAATATGCCTGGATTGGTAAGTTCGTCCTACATTATTCCAAATTCAGATTTGCGGGCTAAATATGTAAACTATTTGGAAAGAATAGAACAAACTGGAGGCAATACTTTTGCATACATTGCCACGCAAGCTGCTTATGAAAAAGGTGGTGCATGGAGAAAACAAATGCTTGAATACGTGGAAGGTAACATCGATTACGTGATTAATTTTTTGAAAACAAACATTCCGCAAATAAAACCGATGATACCAGAAGCAACTTATTTGTTGTGGCTAGATTGCGAAGAAATGGGAATGGAAACGGACGATTTACAGGACTTTTTTGTTCACAAAGCTGGACTAGGTCTTAACAAAGGTACGATTTTTGGACCGGGTGGTGAATATCACTTACGGTTGAATGCTGCTTGCCCGAGAAGTATTTTGAAGCAAGCAATGGCGCAATTGAAAGAGGCGGTAGAAGCCCTATTGCCTAAAGGGGAAATATCCACCCCGCCCGTTGGGTAGCCCTCTAAAGGGGAATTGAATAGTTTAGTTAACGATAAATAAAATGAATACAAAATAAAACATGCTAACTTTTACTCCCACTTTGGGAGATTTAGGGACATAAAAATATGGACATAAATATAGAACCATCTTGGAAAGAATTTTTGCAGCCAGAATTTGAGAAGGAATACTTTTTAAAATTGACTGATTTTGTAGAGAATGAGTATGTTCAGAAATTGATTTTTCCGCCAAAGAAACTCATTTTCAATGCTTTTGAGCAATGTCCATTGGATGATGTAAAGGTGGTTATTATTGGCCAAGATCCTTATCATGAAGAAGGTCAGGCACATGGATTATGTTTTTCGGTGAATGATGGCGTCGCTTTTCCACCTTCATTACGGAATATTTTCAAGGAAATAGAACGTGATTTGGGAATTTCGGCTCCTTTTAGTGGCAATTTAACTCATTGGGCGCAACAGGGCGTTCTGCTACTTAATGCCATTATGACCGTTGAGATTCACAAAGCTGGTTCGCATCAAAAACAAGGCTGGGAGAAATTCACAGATGCAGTAATTCATAAATTAGCTACTGAGAAACAACACATTGTATTTATGCTTTGGGGTGCTTACGCCCAAAAGAAATGCTATTTTATTGATGAAAATAAACATCTTGTACTCAAATCAGTACATCCTTCTCCCTTATCTGCTTACCGTGGATTTATTGGAAATGAACATTTTACATTAACCAATAAGTATTTAAAGGAAAAAGGTATGAATACCATAAAATGGTAATCATTTCAGTAAATCGGCCAATGCTTTATCGATAGTAGGAAATGCAAATTTAAAATCGCTTTTAAGCAGTCTTTTTGGAATAACAAACAAACTATCAAGAAGTAACTTAGCCTCCGTACCAATCAATTTAGCGCCAATAACAATTGCAAATCGTGGTGCTGGAATTCCAAAAAGGGCAGAATTAGCCTTGCGAAGCGAAGTCATAAAATCAGTATTCGACAATGGATGGGGCGATGTGCAATTTATTACGCCCTGAATAGCAGTTTCTTTAATTAAAAATTGAACAATGCGGAAGTAATCTTCAATATGAATCCAACTAAAAATCTGTGTTCCATCAGCTTGCTTTCCGCCTAATCCCAAGCGACTTAGCATTGCTAGGGGTTTTAAGGCGCCACCATTTTTGCCCAACACCACAGAAGTACGCAATGCAACTTGACGTGTTTGTTGTAATTCAAACTCAAAAAAAGCACTTTCCCATTTACGAACCACATCGGCCATAAAACCGCTGGCAAATTCGGTTTCGTCCTCGGTCATGGCTTTTTCTTCCGACGCCTTATAAATAGCTGCTCCACTTGCATTTATCCAAAGTTTTGGGGGATTTTTACTGGCTAAAATGGCATCTCCAATCAGTTTAGTACTCTTAATTCTCGACTCCAATATAGCTTTTCGGTTGGTTTCGCTGTGTCTGCAATTAATCGTTTTTCCGGCCAAGTTTATTACCAATTCAGCTCCTTCTACGGCTTTTTGCAAATCAGTTGGCAACCAAGAAACATGGACTGGACTTCGGGATATGATTACAACTTTATAACCAATTTCGCGAAACCTTGTATCAAGGTAAGTCCCTATAAATCCTGAACCTCCTGCAATTACTACTTTTTTCATATTTAATCATAATAGGCCCCTAACCCCCTCCCGATAAATCGGGATAAATTACGGGGGAATAGAGAGTGGTTAGATTCATCAATAATCGTCTCCTTGTGTCCTGGTTAATTACTTTAATCAGGGGAGTTTCATATTTTGAAATATATAATTTTTAAACAATAACAAATAAATTTGAATTTTATACAGCAATAAAACAAAAACTCCCCTACAATAGTTGCAGAGGAGTTGAAGTTTAATTATGAATTATGCATTATTAATTATTAATTATTAATTATTTAAGCGTGAGCTCCCATTTTAAGCATATTCACTTCGCGCTCGTTTAAGAAACGATATTTTCCACGTGGCAAGCTTTTTTTGGTAAGTCCAGCAAAGAAAACGCGATCCAAACGAATTACTTTATAACCCAGTTTTTCGAATATACGACGAACTACACGATTTTGACCCGAGTGAATTTCAATACCAACTTGCTTTAAATCACCTTGTTTCACAAACTCCAATGCATCAGCGGCTATTGTTTCGTCATCCAACACAACTCCGGCTAAAATAGTATTATAATCTGCTTCTTCAAGCACTTTATCCAATGCTACGTGATATATTTTTTTCTTATCATACTTTGGATGCGTTAGTTTTGAAGCCAAATCACCATCGTTGGTCAATAATAAAACACCAGTAGTATTTCTGTCTAATCGTCCAACAGGATAAATTCTTTCGCTGCAAGCATTTTTCACCAAATCAAGAACCGTTAACCGCTCATGCGTATCTTCGGTTGTTGTTACGCAATCTTTTGGTTTATTGAGTAATAGATATACTTTTTTCTCAGACTGAACGGTTTGTTCGTGAAACATAACTTTATCGGTATGCAACACTTTCACTCCCATTTCAGTAACAATTTCGCCATTCACTGAGATAACACCTGCTTTTATATATTCATCAGCTTCGCGACGAGAGCAAATTCCAGCATTGGCCAAAAACTTATTCAAACGCAATGGTTGAGTCAAATCAGCCATTACTTTTTTGTATTCTAATTGTTTCTTATTGCTATATTTAGCATTGGGATCATATCCATCATCGCTCCGTTTGCGGAAGGTAACGCCGTCTTTTTTATTGTCGTAACGTGTTTCAGTAAATTCGGATCTTGTACCTGAAGGCAATTTTTGGAAAGCAAGCTTAGCGCCAGAAGGCTCATCGTTTGATGAGTGCTGTGGTCTTCCATAAATTTTTTCGCCGTTGCTATCTAAATTTTCTGATCTGGCATCCTTATCATAAGGTTTTCTTGGTCCAAAAGAAGGTTTACTATCACGACCTGCAAAAGGTTTTCTGTCGCCATAGGCAGGTTTAGCATCTCCATAAGCGGGTTTGCGGTCACCAAAAGCTGGTTTTCTGTCGCCATAAGCTGGCTTAGCATCTCCGTAAGCTGGTTTTCTGTCGCCATAAGCGGGTTTAGCATCACCATAAGCAGGTTTTCTATCACCATAAGCAGGTCTTGCATCTCCGTAAGCTGGTTTTCTATCACCGTAAGCTGGCTTTCTGTCGCCATAAGCTGGTTTTGCATCACCATAAGCTGGTTTTCTATCACCATAAGCTGGTTTTGAATCTCCGTAAGCTGGCTTTCTGTCACCATAAGCTGGTTTGTCACCGCCACCTACGTAGGGTTTTCTATCACCATAAGCTGGTTTATCTCCGCCACCTACGTAAGGCTTTCTATCTCCAAAAGCTGGTTTTGAATCTCTACTTTCATAAGGTTTTCTATCGCCATAAGCTGCACGTCCGCCATCTTTCAATTCAAATTTTCTGCGTTCACCCGTTGGCTGACTATCTCTATTTTCAAACGGTTTTTTATCACCATAAGCTGGTTTAGAATCAGAACTTCCATAAGGCTTTCTGTCTCCATAAGCAGGACGACTATCATCTCTTTTTTGAGAATCAGAGTTTCCAGCACTTGGCCTATCAGTACCAAATTTTGCGGCTCCTCTTGTTCCTTTTAATATCGATTTCACATCGCGTTTTTCAAACGGTTTACCATCACGGCTGGCACCAGTAGTCGATTTTCCTTTCGAACTTCCTTGCCATTTTTCATTATTTGTTTTCATTCAAGTTTTTATAAGTGTATTTGGGGCACAAAGGTCGTAAAAAAAGATGAAATAACAGCACATTTTTAACCTAAATGCAAGTAAAACAGGAAATATTATCTAGTTATTATCTAATTTCAGTTGAGCAATTCGCACTTATTGTTGTAAGTGTAGGGCATATTTGCATATATATTTTCACTAATCCTCTTGTGTTTGAAACACTGATTCAACTTAAATCAAACGTTTGCATTGATACAAACATTCTTTTCGATTAAAATAAATTTATTGAATATGAAGAATTTATATTTTTGCAAAACAATAATTCTAATTCTACTTTACTAAAATGAAACTTAAAAAATGAAGAACCATCGCAGCTTGTCCCGATATTTCGGAAATAGCTATCGGGAACACAAAAGAAACAAAGAAAGATATATTTTAGAACACAATAGATAAATACCATTTCCGACAAATCGTAATCTTCTTTTTTTATTTTAACACATTATGCTTTTAAATCCATAAAACAGCATTAGAAATGTTAACTATTGTATTTAGCTCTTTAATTTGACAAAGTAGAATTAGAACTAATAAAAAACTGAATAAAAAAAAACAATACAATTATGAGAAAATCCATGTTCCTATTAATGGCAATTTCGTTTAGCTTGATGGGCTTTGCTGAAAGCCTGCTATCTCCAGACAAAAAGTTCCGATTAGAATTTGTGATAAATGCACAAGGTGAGGCACAATATGCTTTATTTTACAAAGAAAACCCAGTGATTAAAACATCCAAATTGGGCTTGGAATTAAAAAAAGCCAACTCTTTACTGGAGGGTTTTAGTATCCAAAAAATGCAACGAAGCACTTTCGACGAAACATGGAAACCAGTATGGGGCGAGGTGAGCGAAATTAGGAGTAATTACAATGAATTGTTGGTAGTATTGGAGCAAAAAGCCGAACAACGCATCATGAAAATCCGGTTCAGATTATTTAATGATGGTTTGGGCTTTCGGTATGAGTTCGACAAGCAACCTAATCTAAATTACTTTCAGGTTTTGAACGAACGCACACAATTTGCACTCACTGGAAACCATAAAACCTTCTGGATACCTGGAGATTACGACACCAACGAATATCCATATACAATTTCTAAGCTTTCTGAAGTGGATGCATCTAAAGTTGACTTTGAAGGTATTTTCTTACATGATTATTTTGCCAAAAATGCGGTACAAAGTCCGTTGTTGATGAAAACAGCAGAAGGATTGTACATCAGCATTTTCGAAGCCGCATTAATTGATTACTCGGCAATGCATCTATTGGTTGACCAAACCAACTTTATACTTACTTCGTCGCTAGTACCCGATGCATTGGGCGTAAAAGCGTACATGCAAACACCACATCACACCCCATGGCGCACCGTGATAGTGAGCGATAATGCTTCCGACATATTGGCCTCAAAAACTATATTGAACCTAAATGAACCGAGCAAAATTGCTGACCCAAGTTATATCAAACCTCTAAAATTCATGGGAGTTTGGTGGGGAATGTTTGTACCCAACGGCTTCACATGGAGCTATGCCGACGCCCCTAATATACGTCTCAAAGATACAGACTGGAAAGCGCTAACCCCATCGGGAAAACATGGTGCAACTACAGCCAACGTTAAACGCTATCTGGACTTTGCAGCTGAAAATGGTTTTGGAGGGCTTTTGGTTGAAGGATGGAATGTGGGCTGGGAAGACTGGATTGGGAACACAAAAGAGGAAGTGTTTGATTTTGTAACGCCATATCCAGATTTTAATGTAAAAGAACTGAAAGCTTACGCCGCAGCAAAAGGTGTGAAAATCATAATGCACCACGAAACCTCAGCATCTGTAAGCAATTACGAACGACATATTGATAACGCTATAAAATTCATGAAAGAAAACGACTATAATTCAGTAAAGACTGGATATGTAGGGTTAATTATTCCGCGAGGCGAACATCATGACGGACAATGGATGGTGAATCATTACAATCGTGTAGTCGAGAAAATGGGAAAAAACAATATCATGGTGGATTCGCACGAAGCTGTCCGTCCCACAGGATTGTGCCGAACATACCCCAACTGGTTGGCTTGCGAATCGGCTCGTGGGAATGAATACAATGCTTGTGGCTCGGGTAATGCACCCGAACATGAAACCATTCTACCATTCACACGCTTGATGGGAGGCCCAATGGATTATACACCAGGCATATTTGAAATTAAACTAAGCTATTACGACCCCAAAAACACCAACCAAGTGGCACTTTATATAACAATGTACAGCCCGATACAAATGGCTGCCGACCTGCCCGAGAATTACAAAAAACGCATGGATGCTTTTCAGTTTATCAAGGATGTGGCAGTGGATTGGGACGATACAAAATACTTAGAGGCTGAGCCTGGCGACTATATTACTATTGCCCGTAAAGCTAAGGGAACTGACAACTGGTTTGTAGGTGGCATTACCGACGAGAATGCCCGCACTGGAGTGATTCCATTCTCGTTTTTGGATGCTAACCAGTGGTATGTTGCCACTATTTATGGCGATGCTGCCAATGCCGATTGGAAAGAAAACCCAATGGCCTATCAAATCAAAAAGGTGGTG
>JAIFKQ010000038.1 GCA_020049515.1 Paludibacter sp.
GTATATTTGATAATCTCTCATCAATGCTTTCTGCCAAATAACCCATCATGGCAAGTATAATATCTTCTTTACTTGCAAAATGTCTGTAAATTGCACTTTCAGAAAAATTCATTTCTTTTGCTAAATTCTTTATCGTCAATCCACTTGTGCCTGATTTGGTTAGAATTTTTCCTGTGGCTTCTATTATTTCTAATTGGCGGGGAGTTATTTCCATAATAATAAGTCTATTAAAATAAATACTTAAAGTTGAGACTATCAAGCTGAGATTGAAAGGCTTTATCCTATCTCTAACTTTCATAATTCTATTGCAACAATTTTTTGCTTGTGAGTGCAAAGTTAGTTAGTGATTACTCACTAGGCTGGTTTTTTATATTATTTTCTTGTAAATTATAAAATGTTTACATTTTGAGATTACATTTTAAATTATTGTGCCCTCTGGATTTCAGGTATTTGCTTTAGAACCTCAGTTTTGCTATCGGTTGTAACTCACTTTTTAGTTGAGTCTATTGCATTTAAACGCTACTTTAAAAATAAAATACTACTTTTGCAGAAATAAATTTTATTCCAACTAAATTCTTAAAGCTTTTCTACAAAGTTTGGGAACTAAATAATCCACTAATAATGATACAATCGATGACAGGCTTTGGTAAAGCCACTTGCGAGTACGGAAATAAAAAGATAGTAGTAGAAATCAAATCGCTCAACAGCAAACAGTTGGATGTGTCAACGCGAATATCTGGTTTGTATCGCGAAAAAGATATTGAAATACGTAATGAGCTTTCACAAAAACTAGAGCGTGGTAAAATAGATTTATCTCTTTATATTGATAATTCTGGAAAAGAATCTGTTTCGCAAATCAATCAATCTGTTGTAGAAGCTTATTATCAGCAAATCAAGACTCTATCCAACAATTTGGGCATTGAAGTTCCTGCTAATTGGTTTGATGTATTGCTTCGTTTGCCCGACACAATGAAAACAGAAACGGTAGAACTGGATGAAAACGAGTGGTTGGAAATCAAGAAGGTTATTGGTTTGGCCATTGATCAGTTGAATGATTTTCGTATTCAAGAAGGTAAATCATTGGAAGGAGTATTTGATAGAAAGATAGCCCATATCAGTCAGTTATTAGATGAAGTTGCACCTTTTGAAGCCGAAAGAGTAGAGAAAATTAAAGCAAGATTGGAAGAAAGCTTGATTGCATTGTCGGAAAAAATAGATTACGACAAAAATAGATTGGAGCAAGAATTGATTTTTTATATTGAAAAACTCGATGTGAACGAAGAAAAGGTACGCTTACGTAATCATTTGGAATACTTTATTGAAACCATGCAACACGAAAAGTCACCAGGCAAGAAGCTTGGTTTTATTGCTCAAGAGATTGGTCGTGAAGTAAATACGCTTGGTTCAAAATCCAACAACAGTGAGATGCAAAAAATTGTGGTATTGATGAAAGACGACTTAGAACAAATTAAGGAACAAGTGTTGAATGTATTGTAAGTAGTATGAAGTTTGTAGTTAGTAGTGAGAAGTAAGAAATAGAAAAAATGAACGGCAAATTAATAATATTTTCAGCTCCATCGGGAGCGGGTAAAAGTACACTAGTTAAACATGTATTGACATGTGGTTTTAACCTGGAATTTTCTATTTCGGCAACAAGTCGTGCGCCTCGGGGAAATGAAAAGCATGGAATTGATTATTATTACCTTACTCCAGAAGAATTTCGCCAACGAATTGATAATCAGGAGTTTTTAGAGTACGAAGAAGTATATCCAAATTGTTATTATGGTACGCTTCGCAGTGAAGTAGAGCATATTACTAGTAATGGTAAAAATATTGTTCTTGATGTTGATGTAGTGGGCGGAATAAATATTAAAAAAGAGTTTGGCAACCAAGCACTTGCTGTTTTTATTGCAGCACCCAGCATGGAAATTCTTCATAATCGATTAATTAATCGTGGAACTGATGCTCCTGAGATGATTGAAAAGAGAATTGGTAAGGCTGATTATGAAATGACATTTGCGCAACAATTCGATATTGTTGTGGTGAATGATGATTTAGATAAAGCCAAATTAGAAACCGAAAATGTAATTCGGGAATTCCTAAACAGGCTTAATAATTAGTTGATAATATGGAGCTAGTAGAAAATACTAATCAAACAGATATTAATTATCCTAAAATAAAAACTAATTCTTCAACAGAATTAGAACAAAAGCGAATTGGTATCTACTCCGGTTCGTTCAATCCTATTCATGTAGGACACCAAAAGCTAGCCAACTATCTAATTGAAAATAAAATAGTTGACGAAGTCTGGTTGGTTGTTTCACCTTGCAATCCGTTGAAGCTTCAATCGGAATTAATTGACGAGTACATTCGATTGGAAATGTTGGTTATAGCCATTCAGGATCAACCACACATTAAGGCTTCTGATATTGAGTTTACAATGCCCATTCCATCGTACACTATCGATACATTGCACTTATTAACTGCCCAATATCCTGATAATCAATTCCAACTTATTATTGGAAGTGACAATGCGCATGTTTTTAATCAATGGAAAACCTACGAACGGTTGCTTAGAGAGTATCCAGTATTGGTTTATCCTCGTACAGGGTATGATTTTAAAGATGTTGCAAGCCAATATCCTCAAATGAAATTACTTTCCAGTCCCATTTATAATGTATCTTCCACTGAAATTCGTGAATATATTGCAAAAAAAAAGGATGTTAGCCAATGGATACATCCTTCTGTATTACAATTCATTAAAGAGAATAATCTCTACCAGTAATTTAAAGATACGGATTGTTTTTCTTTTCGTACCCAATAGTGGTTGTGGGACCGTGACCACAATAAACAACCGTGGAATCGGGTAATATCAACAATTTTTTGGTAATCGACAGAATCAGAGTAGCATAATCACCCTGTGGTAAATCTGTTCTGCCAATAGAACCTTGAAAAAGTACGTCGCCAGCAATCAAAACACCTTCCTTTTCGGAATAGAAAGCCATGCTTCCAGGTGAATGTCCAGGAACATGAATAGCTTTTAAACTAGAATTTCCAAACTCTATTTCTTGATTTTCAATAATATAGGCTCCAAGTGGTTGTGCTTCTTCATCAATAGGAAAACCAAAGGAACGAGCTTGTGCAACAACATTTTCCAACAAGAACTCATCTGCCACACAAGCCTCTGGAGCAATTCCATAGGTGTCAAACGCAAATTTATTCCCAAATTGATGGTCGAGATGCAAATGAGTGTTGATTACTCGTTTAATTGTTAGGTTCTTGTCCTCGATAAACGTTTTTAGCAATTGCTTTTCGGGATTTTGCAAACAACCAGCATCTATAAGTACGGTTTCGTTGGTTTCGTCAAAAACAAGGTATGTATTTTCTTGAAAAGGATTGAATGTGAATGTTTTAATTGTCATGATTTAAAAATAGAGTTTGAAGATTTGAAGTCCCGATAGCTATCGGGATGAAGATTTTAGCGGTTTTCAATTTATCACTAATCATTAACCACTAATCACTTATAACGGTACATACACCGCTTTTTTTGTTTTAAAGTATTCTTCCGAAAAATAATCACTTACTTCATATAAATCGGCTATATTTTTGTAAGGTAGCACTTCATGATGAAGTTCACCACCTTTTAGGCAGATAAGTCCGTTGGGAAGGGCGTTCTTTTGTTTCTTGCTGATATTCTTTTGAATAAGCTTAATTAAATCGTCCAAAGGCATTACTGCACGGCTTACTACATAATCATATTTGTCTTTTTCGTCCTGCACCCTCAAATGCTTCAACGTTATGTTTTTTAAGCCAATAGCTGTTGCTACTTCATTTCCCACTTTAATCTTTTTTCCGATGGAATCAATCAAAACAAACTTAGCTTCAGGAAACAAAATGGCCAAAGGAATACCCGGAAAACCACCTCCTGTTCCAACATCCAGAATGGTTGTTCCGGGTTGAAAGTGAAGAATCTCGGCTATTGCTAATGAATGTAACACATGATGTTCGTAAAGGTTTTCGATGTCTTTGCGAGAAATGACATTTATTTTTTCGTTCCATTCAATGTATAATGCGTAAAGTGCTTCAAATTGAGCTGTTTGAGCAACGGAAAGGTTTGGAAAATACTTAAGAATTAGTTCCATAAGGGATTATTTTTTGTTACAAAGTTACTCGTTTTTTTAGACAATACAATAAAAACCATTAGATTGAAATTAAATAATTGATTTTGAGATAAATAATACCTTTCTTGAGGTATTTACAATAAGTTTATAGTGGTTATTTATGCTATTTATTATCTTTTTATTACCTTTGCGCTCTGTTTGCAAAATAAATCTCATTATACTTCCATTTATTTATTTATATATCAAGTATATATCCAGTTGTTTCATCGTTATTATTGCAAAATAAAAAACTAAATATAGAATTATATGAAAGCTTATGTATTTCCCGGTCAGGGGGCTCAATTTGTAGGAATGGGCAAAGATTTGTACGATAACTCACCTTTGGCGAAAGAGTATTTTGAAAAAGCGAATGATATTCTTGGATATCGCATTACAGATATCATGTTTGAAGGAACACCGGAAGATTTAAAACAAACCAAAGTAACGCAACCAGCTGTTTTTCTTCACTCTGTAATTTCAGCACTTGTTTTGGGTGACGATTTTAAACCCGATATGGTAGCTGGACACTCTTTGGGAGAGTTCTCGGCCTTGGTTACTTCCAAAGCATTGTCGTTCGAAGATGGCTTGAAACTGGTGTATGCACGTGCCATGGCCATGCAAAAAGCCTGTGAATCAGAACCTTCTACCATGGCTGCTGTACTTGGACTTAGCGACGAAGCTGTAGAAGAAGTATGTGATTCAATCAAAGGATTAATTGTTGTTCCGGCCAACTATAACTGTCCTGGACAATTGGTAATTTCCGGTTCTATCGAAGGAATTGACAAAGCATGTGAGTTGATGAAAGAAAAAGGAGCAAAACGTGCATTGAAATTGCCAGTGGGCGGTGCATTCCACTCTCCATTGATGCAACCAGCAAGTGAAGAATTGCAAGCTGCTATCAACGCAACTTCTTTTAGCACACCTATTTGCCCAATTTACCAAAACGTAAATGCCTATCCACAAACAGAAGCTGAAGCCATCAAACAAAACCTTATTGATCAGTTAACTGCACCAGTACGCTGGACACAAACTGTGAAAAATATGGTAACAGATGGAGCTACTGAATTTATTGAATTAGGTCCTGGAGATGTTTTGAAAGGACTTGTAAAGAAAATTAGCCCTGAAATGATAGTTGGATAAAAAAGATGCAAAGAAAATAATTCTCTTTGCATCTTTTTATTTCTCAGGTTGATGATATATATTATTCAATATCAAACTATAACTTTTTGATTTCAATTTCCATAAAGTAGTGTTTTTGTTTTGTTTATAGAATAAATAAAATAGGGATTTGACAATGATTTTTCAGTAACTAAATCAACTTGTCGTTGAAAAAGATTTTCAAATTGATCGGCTAAATCAAAATAGGCATCTGCATAATCTCCGTAAT
>JAIFKQ010000128.1 GCA_020049515.1 Paludibacter sp.
GGGATTGACCGATACCGAGCATTGCAGGAAGCCATAAACAAATTCAATGGAAACTTCTCGTCACAAAACATTTTTAGCTTCAAAACCAATTTGATAGAGCAATCGGAATACTTCCAGTTTGCCGACGATTTGAACGAGTTTATAGAAGAAGACAAAATTTCAATGTACGAGAAAAGAGTGAATGAACTTTTTGCTAATATAATCAAACAAGTGGGCAAGGAAACCACCGATTTGCTGTCGAAAGAAGGTGAAATTCAATCTGTTATCAGTGATATAAACAAAGATTTTGTGAATAGGAATTTTGCGGGAGTTATCAAAAGCATACAACTCAGGGTGGTGCAAAGTGGCAACAAAGTAGTACATTTATTATCAGAAATCAAAAAGTTTAATGATGAGAATGTGAATGATTTGGGAGTGGCCAATCTGTTTTCTACCAACGAAATGAACCGTGACGACAAGAACAAAAAGGCCACCGCATTGCTCATGCAATTGGTGAAGGAAATAGCTGATTATAAGCACAAAGACATCAATCTATCCGATTCTTTTGAATTGGAATTTAAGATTATCGAGAATGACAACGACACCAACTGGGTGCAAAATTTGGCCAATGTGGGCTCTGACGGCACGGATGTGTTGGTAAAAGCTATGATTAACATCATGATGCTCAACGTGTTTAAAGAAGGCGCCACTAAACACCGATTCAAAGATTTTAAGCTACATTGCATGATGGATGAAATAGGGAAATTGCACCCTACCAACGTGCGTGGCATTTTGAAATTTGCCAACGACCGAAACATCATGCTCATCAACAGCTCGCCGCAATCCTTTGATGCTCTGGCTTATAAATACACCTACAAACTGGCAAAAGATGATAAAAGCGTTACCATTATCAACCGTTTGATTACCAATAACAGATAGTGGAAATGAAATTAACGTTGAATATTGCCGAAAAACTGTTGCAGTTGGTAGAGGGACAAAAATTACCTGCTAGCAAAATGAAGTATGCCCTGGTGCAGGATTTAATTGCCGAAGGAATCATTTATCGCCCAGGAAAAGTGAACAGTAGCATACAATTAATTGATAAGCAGCAAATGGAGTTGTACCTCAAAAATCATTTTGCAATAAATGACCTAAGCAGCTACATTGAAGCATTGAAAAATGAAGAATCTACTCGTGCTGACATTGTAGCAGTGGCGGCCGATTCAAAAGCAAAGGCCATTAGAACCTTCAAAGGATTTTTAGTAAATAGCTATATGCCAATTAGTAGTACCTTAAATGGTGCGGAGCATATTATTTCTCCCACCACAGGAACGTTCCAGTTTATTTACGATTTTGAAGGATTTATGCCTGCCGCTGACGTTACAATTGTGGGCATCGAAAATCCCGAAAACTTCAGACATTTAGAAAAACAACAGTATCTTTTTCAAGACATAACCCCCCTTTTTGTAAGTCGTTATCCACAAAATCAAAGTAAGGATTTAGCAAAGTGGTTGCAATCAATTCCCAACAATTACTTGCATTTTGGCGATTATGATTTTGCCGGAATTGGTATTTATCAAAATGAATTTCAGAAGTATATGGGCGAAAGAGCCAGTTTTTTTGTGCCAAGCAATATTGACGACTTGCTAAAAAACTATGGCAGCAAAAAGCGATACGATGTACAAAAAATAAACTTTGACTGCCAAAGAATTAAGGAAAATAAACTGCTGAAATTGATAGAGATAATACACAAATACAGAAAAGGTTTGGACCAAGAATTATTAATTAAAGTTCACTTTTAGCCTGTTTTCAAAAGTAACTAGTGCTGTTTTGATTTGAAGATTTGAAAATTTGAAGATTTGAAGATTCTGTGCAACACTAACTAAACTCTTTATCAATACGTCAAAATTTGCTTAACATAACGCTAGTATAGAGCCGGACATATGGAAAGGCACAGTGGTGTGTTTTTGTCTGTCAATTAATTCTTGCGTGATGTGGACTTCAGTAAATAAATAGATTAAGTGTCTAGTTTTTAGCACAAAGATACTTTTTCAGTTTCGAAGTTTGTATTCTTATGGTTAATATAGACTCTATTTAGAGTCTAAAAAACGAATAACACTTGTGTGCAGTCGAGTTAAAAACCGCCTTTTGTAATTACAAATAAAAAGAATGATAATTGCCAAGCAAAATAGGGTGGGAGCAGAGTGTGTAAATTTACCCATTCATTATTGCCACAGTGCAGCAGGCAGTCACTCCGGCCGTTTCGGTTCGCAACCTACTATGTCCGAGTGAAACAGGATTGAATCCAGCCGATATGGCTTTTTCTACTTCTTCTTTGCTAAAATCTCCTTCTGGGCCAATCAAAATCAACACATTCATTGATTTAATTATCTCTTCTTGAAGTAATTTCTTGTCTTCTTCGTAGCAATGTGCGATAAATTTCTGACTTGCATGGTGTTCTTTTATTAACTCCTCAAAAGTGCAAAGTGCATTCAGTTTTGGGAAATATGCTTTTACAGATTGTTTGGCAGCCGAAACAATAATTTTCTCAAGTCGCTCAGCTTTAATGATTTTCCGTTCGGAGTGGCGACAGATAATTGGGGTAATTTCATCAATGCCTATCTCGGTAGCTTTTTCGATAAACCACTCAAGGCGTTCGATGTTTTTGGTGGGTGCTATGGCTATGTGTAATTTGTAATCCCGTTTGCCAAATTCGGCTATGGTTTCGGTAATTTTGAAACCGCAGTGTTTGTGATGCGGGTTGGTAATTTGTGCATTGTAGAATCCACCAATTCCATCTACCACAGTGATGGAATCACCAATTTGTAATCGCAAGACCTTAATGGCATGTTGCGATTCCTCTTCTGGAAGTATGTGTGCCGTAGCAAGAGATGGAACGTAGAATAATGACATTGGATTTTCAATTCATAATTCATAATTCATAATTCACAATTACTAATTATGAATTACTACTGATGCATTAATATGTAAATAAATATATTGCGATTTGATATAATAGCTTGACACTGAGTAATGCTATGAAAACAAAACAACTAGAAATATTGAGTATTATATAAATATATTCAAATATAAATTTTCTATTCAAATCGTCAAATCATAAAAGTCATATATCAAATTGTATATCAATAAGATACAAATACAAATACAAGTTTAGTGCATCACTGCTAATTATGAATTATGAATTACTAATTATGAATTAATTATAGATTTCCCCTTTTGCTGCCAACAGCGTATTTTTTAGCAACGATACTATCGTCATCGGGCCTACTCCTCCTGGAACAGGAGTAATAAAAGAACATTTTGGTGCTACTTCGTCGAATTTTACATCACCACTTAAGCGGAAGCCACTTTTGGTTTTGTCAGAAGGAACACGGGTTGTTCCTACATCTATTACGGCTGCACCGTTTTTTACCATGTCGCCTGTTAGAAATTCTGGTTGACCCAAAGCTGCAATGATAATATCGGCTTGCAAGCAGATTTCTTTCAGATTTTTGGTGCGGCTGTGGCAAACCGTTACAGTAGCATCGCATCCCTTTTGCATCATCAACGATGCCACTGGTTTGCCTACGATATTGCTGCGCCCAATCACTACGCAGTTTTTGCCCACGGTAGGAATTTGGTAGCGTTTTATAAGTTCAATAATACCCGAAGGCGTTGCACACACATAACATGGCAGACCAATAGACAAACGACCTACGTTTACTGGGTGAAATCCGTCCACATCTTTGCGATAATCGATGGCTTCAATTACTTTTTGCTCTGAAATATGCTTAGGCAATGGTAATTGCACAATAAATCCATCCAATTCCTCATCATTGTTCAGTTCATCAATTTTCGCCAACAGCTCAGCCTCGGTAACATCTGCTTCGAAAGTGATTTTTGTTGATTTGAAACCGACCTGTTCGCACGATTTTACTTTGTGTGCTACATACGTTTCGCTACCGCCATCATGACCCACAATGATTACAGCCAAATGTGGTGCTCGTTTTCCGGTAGCCACTATATTTTTTACCTCCTCAGCAATTTCTGCTTTTACTTTTTCCGAAATGGCTTTGCCATCAATTAGTTGATACATATTTGTTTCGTGTTTCGTGTTTCGAATTCATCCGACTAACCGCAAAAAAGCGGATGAGCCGAAAATAGTAAATAGTAAACAGTAAATAAATAAAAGGTAAATGAATTTATCTTTTCTTTCCTATTTTCAATTTACCTTGGCTAACGGTAGCCATTTTCATCATTTTACTTGTTTGCTCAAATTGCTTCAGTAATCTGTTCACGTCCACAATGGTAGTTCCACTTCCTTTGGCAATTCGCGTTTTTCGACTGCCGTTCAGCAAAGCTGGATTTTCACGTTCGTGCGGAGTCATAGAATGAATAATAGCTTCAATGCCAGTGAAGGCATTGTCGTCCACTTCCACATCTTTCAGCGCTTTTCCCATACCCGGAATCATTGCTGCCAATTCTTTTATATTACCCATTTTTTTTATTTGGGCTATTTGAGATAAGAAGTCGTTAAAATCAAATTGATTTTTGGCTATACGTTTTTGCAGCCGTCGGGCATCCTCTTCATCGTATTGTTCTTGAGCGCGTTCCACCAACGAAACAATATCGCCCATTCCCAAAATACGGTCGGCCATACGTTCAGGATAAAAAACATCCAATGCATCCATTTTCTCGCCTGTACCCACAAACTTGATGGGTTTATTGACAACAGAACGAATAGAAAGTGCTGCACCACCGCGAGTATCACCATCTAATTTGGTAAGAATCACACCATCGAAATCCAATCGGTCGTTAAATTCTTTGGCGGTATTTACGGCATCCTGTCCTGTCATGGCATCCACCACAAACAAAATTTCCTGTGGTTGAATGGCTTTTTTGATGGCAGCAATTTCGTTCATCATCATTTCATCCACCGCCAAACGACCAGCAGTATCCACAATTACCACGTCATTGCCATGCATTTTGGCATGCTTAATAGCTGCTTCGGCAATTGCTATTGGATTCTTGCTGTTT
Organism: Paludibacter sp.; assembly: GCA_020049515.1. GTDB lineage: Bacteria > Bacteroidota > Bacteroidia > Bacteroidales > Paludibacteraceae > Paludibacter. The sequence goes on from JAIFKQ010000128.1 coordinate 5,017, forward strand.
ATGTCAGAAAAAACAGGTATAGATAGTTGTTCCCCAAGCACTCTCAATTGCTCAATTGCCGCAGGACGATAAACGTCACAAGCCACCAACAATGGATTTTTAGCACGTTTGGTTTTAAGATAGTTGGCCAGCTTACCCGAGAAAGTAGTTTTACCGGAACCTTGCAAACCCGACATCAGAATTACGGTAGGTGAGCCTTTTAGATTGATGTCCACATTGGTGCCGCCCATGAGTTCGGCCAATTCGTCATGCACTATTTTTACCATCAACTG
>JAIFKQ010000082.1 GCA_020049515.1 Paludibacter sp.
TTACGCTTAAAAAAAGAGGGAAGTCAGTTGACTACAAATTGTAGTCAACTGAAAATGCAATCGGCCGATGGGAAATTCTACTTGACCGATGTAGCTGATACAGAGCAGCTTTTCCGTTTGATTCAATCCATTCCGTCGCCAAAAGCAGAGCCATTTAAACTATGGATTGCGCAAGTTGCAGTAGAACGATTGGACGAAATGCAAGACCCAGAACTGACCATCGACCGTGCTATGGCGCAATACCTACAGTTGGGATATTCCGAAAGTTGGATTAATCAACGTCTGAAAAGCATTGAAATAAGAAAAGAATTAACTGACGAATGGAAAAGCCGTGGAATGCAAGAAGGAATGCAATTTGCAACATTAACTGATATTATTACTCGCGCTTGGTCTGAAAAATCGACTAAGGAGTACAAACAATTCAAAGGGCTAAAAAAAGAAAATCTGCGGGATAATATGACCAATACAGAGCTAATTCTGAATATGTTAGCCGAGGCTTCAACCAAAGATATCTCGCAAGCCGTAGCACCCGAAACTTTTGAAGAAAACGTTACAGTTGCCAAACAGGGTGGAAATGTAGCCCGAGTAGCGCGCCAGGAATTGGAAGCCCGCACAGGACGAAAAGTGGTATCGCCTATGAATGCAAAACAAGCTTTGAAAGATAAAAATGAATAACAATACAATCAAACTAAACGGAGTCGTTTATACTCAAAAAAATATTAATAAATTACTCATTACCAACGAATCAAATGATTCGTGGCAAAATGCTATTTATCATTTTCTCAAAGATTGGTTTAACGACAAAGATTCTATTCTTGCACAAACTTCAGGCTCCACCGGCAAGCCCAAAAGCATCCAATTGGCAAAAGCCAGTATGAGAAATTCGGCTCGAATGACCAATCAGTTTTTTGGATTAACGGATGATAAAACGGCTTTACTTTGCTTGCCGGCTTCGTATATTGCGGGTAAAATGATGTTGGTGCGAGCCATCATTGGTGGTTTTAATTTGATAACCGTTGAGCCAAGTGCCAATCCGTTTCAGAATCTCCAAATACCTATAAATTTCACTGCCATTACACCTTATCAACTCTTTCATTCGTCAGAAAGTTTGAAAACCAAATTGGTTCAAAAAATCATTGTCGGAGGAGGTCCGGTGACTTCTAAACTTGAAAAACTATCAGCAGCAATTCTGTCAGCACTTTACGAAACCTACGGCATGACCGAAACTTGCTCGCACATTGCATTGCGACGGTTTAATGGTAATGAGAAATCAGATTTTTTCACGGTTCTTAATGGGGTAAGCATTTATAAAGACGACCGTGAATGCTTGATTATCAATGCTCCTCATTTATTGGACGATGAAATAAAAACAAACGACATAGTAGAACTTAATGGCACAAAATCATTTCGTTGGTTAGGAAGATTGGATTCTGTCATTAACACCGGCGGAATAAAAATTCATCCCGAAGGGGTAGAAAAAAAGCTGGAAGGAATAATTTCTACCAGCTATTTCATCACTTCACTTCCCGATGAATTGTTGGAAAATAAAGTGATATTGGCTATTGAATCAGACACTTACAGTCCAGAAAAAGAATTATTATTGAAAAAGGAGATGGGAAAAATTTTAGGAAAATATGAATTGCCAAAGCAAATATTGTTTTTTTCAAAATTTGTTTATTCTATGAGTAATAAGATTTTAAAAATAGATACGTTGAGACAAGAGGTATTTAAGCAAAAATTTTAAGTCGCCTATCAATTTCAGTAACAGAAAAAGAACTGTTCCTATTTTTACATATCACGGATAGCTATTGGAATTAGGTTGAAACAGGTTGAAAAATAGGATTTAAAAATCAATTAGCGATAGCACTTTTTGACAGCTAAAATCCACGTCCTTCTATTTCTTTTTTGTTCTGGCCTGTGCAGGTTAGAATTTAAATACTGAAAAGGATTTACAAATTCAATTAAAATGATTAATTTTGTAATGATTTTTCATAAAATAAAACACGCATGATTATTCTAAACATCGAAACCTCTACCAATGTATGCTCAATAGCCATAAGTGAAAATGGCAACTGCATTTTCACAAAAATTGAAACCGAAGGCATGAATCACGCTGCATTATTGAGCGTATTTATTGCCGAGGGGATGGAACTTTTAAGATTCCAAGCTAAAAGATTGGATGCGGTGGCAGTAAGTAGCGGTCCAGGCTCCTACACAGGGTTACGTATTGGTGTTTCTACTGCCAAAGGGCTATGTTACGGGCTGGATATTCCGCTCATTGCGGTAAGCACATTAGAAGTACTTACAAAACAAGCACTTAAATCATCGGGCGTTATAAAAACGGGATTATTTTGTCCCATGATAGATGCACGAAGAATGGAGGTTTACGCTGCCTTTTATACTTCAAAAGGTGAAATACATCGGGCTATCATGGCCGATATAATTGATGAAAGTTCATACATTGAAATACTTGAAAATCATAAAGTCTATTTTTTTGGCAATGGTGCCGAGAAATGTAAATCGACCCTCACACATTCCAATGCTCTATTTTTAGATAATTTATTTCCTTTAGCGGAGAATATGATTTCTTTGGCAGAAAAGCGTTTTAACGAAAAACAATTTGAAGAAGTGGCATATTTTGAGCCTTTTTACCTCAAAGATTTTTATACTACAGCTCCAAAAAACAATATCTAATTCTACTTCAACACAATAGCTATAAAAGAACAGCGCTTTACTCCAATAGTTCGTTATAAAATAACCTATTATGTTTATATACAAGAACTTAATGCTTAATTTTAACTAAGTGTAATTTCATTTCAAACAAAAGAGTAAACGCAAACGACTACCGATAAATCGGCATGTTCCATACCGTAAAAACGGCACGTTCCGATTCTCGGAATGTCGAAATACTCCATTGGAATACTCCGTTTGCAACTTAGCGTTAAAAAAAACATTTTTTATAACGAACCATTGTTACTCAATATACACTACATATTAAATGCGTAAAAACCGATTAAATTAGGGCTTTACGCATTTTTTTTCATCTGCATCAGCCATTTCACCTAATTAAAAAAATGGAACCTAAGGAGAATTGTCAAATACTTAAAAACTTCCATTTTCCCCATCATTCAGATAGCAAAAATACACATACAATATAAGGTTTACACCCCATCATTAATAGGATTTTACACAGTAATTTTCGGAATAAAAGACCCTACCTTTATACAGCAAAAATCATTAGCAAAAAAACTTTTTTACATACAAAAAACAACTTAAATATTTATTTTGAGTATCTAAAAAAGAGAAGCATTTAAAGGCATAGTAAAATGTAAGTGATTAAAATACTGAATGTTGTTGTTCGTACAAAAAATTGAGCTATCATGAGCAAATTAACTAATACAAGAGCGGATTTTTCCATTGATGCAAAGTTGGAAGAACTAGAGAAAATAAAATTGAAATTAACTACAACTGCCATCTCAAACAGTGAAATTGATATGCTTATTAATGAGGTGGCTATTGCTTTGATAGATTGGAAAAAGGAGAAAGAAGAATTGTTAAAAATTAAAGAGGAGGCATTAGACAATTTTAGAAAATACTCAGATATATGTGAATCAGCACCTATAGGTTATTTTTCATTAAATAGACAGGGTGAAATTCAGGAAATAAATTTGCAAGGTTCGAAAATGCTGGGGACAAGCAAATTAAAATTAGCAAACTCAACGTTCGTAAATTATGTAGCTGAAAACAGTTTAACTACATACAATCAATTTCTAGAAAAAATACGCTCAACCAATGCATCCCCTTTTTGTGAAATAAATATAATTACTGAGAACAAAAACCATATACCGATACATATATCAGGTTCTATTTCGGATAATAAAAGTGAATACAGGTTGGCAATGGTTGATATTTCAGCACGCATAAAGGTGGAAAATGAATTAAAGATAAGTGAACAAAGATACAGTGGTCTATTTCAAAATATCGAAACTGGAATATTAGTACATTCTATTGATAAAAAGATAATTATGAGTAATCCCAAAGCATCGGAGCTACTGGGTTTAAGCGCAGAACAAATGGAAGGTAAGACGGACATTGATTCTACATGGAAATTTATAAATGAAGAGTATGAAGTTTTAGCAGTTGAAGATTATCCGGTAAATAGACTTGGGAGAGAGAAAGAAGGTTTTAAAAATCAAATACTTGGTATTTGCCAGCCTTACAGTAACAAAGTGGTTTGGGTAACTGTAAATGGGTTTTTATTAACGAATAAACTGAAAGAAATAACAGAAATTGTGATAAGTTTTAATGACATTACCGAGCTCAAAGTGGTAGAAGAGAATTTAAAGTTAAGCGAAAAACGGTATCGGTACAACATGGAAATTACAGGGCAAATTGGATGGTCGGTACCTGAGGACGCAATGGTGGACGATATTCCTATGTGGCGCGAATATACTGGGCAAACATACGAGGAGGTAAAAGGGCTGAAATGGATGGATGTCATACATCCCGACGATATGGAACGGACTGCAGAGATATGGTTAAATTGTAATGCCCGCAAAATAAACTATGAAGTAGAATATCGTGTGAGGCGAGCCGATGGGGTATATCGGGATTTTATGGTGCGGGGTATTCCACTTTTTAGAACAGATGGATCGTGTAGCGAATGGGTGGGAACTTGCATAGACATTACCGAACGAAAACAAGCAGAGGAAAAGCTAAGAAACAGCGAATTTATTTTAAGACTAACCCAGCAAAATGCATTATATGGTACTTTTACCTTTGAGAAAACGACTAATACTTGGGAAAGTTCAGAAACGTTGAACTTAATTTTTGGAATTGATGAAAACTATGATAGAAGTTTAGCCGGTTTGAATAATATAATTCATACTGAATATCAAAATGTTATACTTGATTATTTGACAAATGAAAATTTTATTGAAAAAAATAAATTGGACATCGAATATAAAATTATTAAGCAGAATAATAATGAAGTACGCTGGGTTCATGGCATTTATGATAGCTATTATATCGAAAACACCAAATCACATAAAATAATAGGTGCTATACAAGATATTACATCTCAAAAGCATATAGAAGAGGTAAATAATTATCTATTGGCTGCAATAAATAATTCGGACTATTTGATGGTAGTAAAAGATTTGAATCTACGAGTGGTGGCTGCCAACACGATGTGGCTCAAAAATGCTGGATATGCTTCGTTGGGCGATGTGATTGGAAAAACTGATGATCAGATATTTGACATGATACGTGACAAAAATACCATACTCACTTATATGAAAGATGAGTTGGATGCCCAAAAGCTGTCGCAGGGTGAGTTTGTTTTGAGGGAGGAAACCATCACATCGTACAATGGTTCGCAAATTACTGTTATCACCAAAAAATTTCCAGTTTATGACGATAATGGAAAGTTATCATGTACCGCTGTGGTAGCCACAGATATTACTGAACAAAAAGCTGTAAATGAGAAAATGAAAGAATTAAATGAAACGTTGGATATGCGTGTTAAAGAGCGTACCCAACAACTGGAAGAATTAAATAAAGAACTAGAGTCTTTTTCATATTCTGTTTCTCACGATTTGCGAGCTCCTCTACGCCACATCATTGGGTTTTCCGATTTATTAGCTAAAGAATTAAAAACTGAATTGTCTGAAGAAACGAAACATTATTTGACAATTATAAAAGATGCTGCAAAAAAAATGGGGAACTTGATTGATGACTTGCTAAATTTTTCTAGGACAAGTAGAGCCGAACTAAAAAAATCACTTATTAACATGAATCAAATAATAGATAATGCCAAGAATCAAATGCAATATCCATTGAATAGAAACATAAAATGGCAAATTTCTAAAATGCCAAAAGTGATGGGCGATTACAATTTACTATTAATTGTGTGGGTAAATTTGATTGATAATGCATTGAAATACAGCAGTAAATTGCAAGAGAGCATTATTGAAATTAATTTTGAAGAAAATGAAAACGAAACAATTTTTAGTATCAGCGACAATGGTGTTGGCTTTGACATGAAGTATGCAAGTAAACTTTTTGGAATTTTTCAGCGATTGCATTCCACAGCCGAATTTGAAGGAACGGGCATTGGACTTGCCAATATACAACGGATTATTGCCAAACATGGAGGACGTACTTGGGCAGAATCGGAAATAAATAAAGGTGCAACTTTTTATTTTTCATTACCAAAAATAAACTAAGGAGGAAAAACATTATGAACGGATTTAGAACAATTTTATTGGCAGACGACAATGCTAACGATGTGGAACTTACCCTGTTGGCATTAAGTGGCAAAGGCCTTTCCAATAGAGTAGTAGTGGTAAGTGATGGCGTGGAAGTGTTGGAATACCTACGATGCGAAGGAAAATTTGCCGACCGTAAAAAAGAGCATCCTGCCGTTATTTTGCTGGACATAAAAATGCCTCGTATGGACGGCATTGAAGTGCTTGAAAACATCAGAAATACGGCAGCTTTTAAACTAATACCGGTGGTTATGCTTTCCTCATCGCGCGAAGAACCAGATATGAAAAAAGCATACACGCTTGGTGCTAATGGATATGTGGTGAAACCAGTGGATATTCAAAATTTTGTTGAAGCAATAATACACGTTGGATTGTATTGGGGTATAACTAATGAATTGCCGTTCTTGGAATCTACCCCCCCCCATTAAGTTAACGTAACCTGAGAGCAAAGATGTGTTTCTTGAAATGAAAGAATAAGATTGTTTTTTCTTTTTGATTCTTACGTTTCACTAATTCAACTTTACTAAAATAAAACTTGAAAATATATAAACCACAATAGAATCAATAGTTAATACTTTTTGTATCATGAGTAGCCGATATCCCTTAAAATACCGAATGCTATTTGTCTATTGGGTTCTAAAATTTATCTTTTCTTTGTTTTCTATTGTGTCTATTTTGGTTTACTCTTTAAATTGGCAAAGTAGAACTAACGAAATACGACTATGAAAAAGGAAATAATACTCGAAACGGCATTGAATGTTCTATCACTTGAGGATTCAATTTTAGATTTTGCGTTAATTCGCGAATGTCTTATAAGTGCAGGATATGTTTTGAAAATACTAAGGGTTGAAAAGGAAGCAGAATTTGAGCATGCATTGAAAACCAACAGCTACGACATTATTTTAGCAGATTTTAATTTGCCTGATTATGATGCATTTAAAGCATTAGAGTTTTGCAAAAAAAATTGTGCCGAAACTCCATTTATTTGCATATCTGGTTTTATTGGTGAGGAAACGGCAGTGGAACTTCTTAAGCAAGGTGCAGTGGATTATATTTTGAAAGACCGCTTGGTTCGCCTACCATTAGCCATCAAACGCTCATTGGAAGAAGCTAACGAAAAAAAAATAAGAATACAAGCCGAGATATTGCTTTTAGAAAGCGAGCATAAGCTCAAAAATCTAATTATGAACCTGCCAGGGTATGTGTACAGGTGCAAAAATGAACCCAACTGGAACATGATTTACATAAGTGCTGGCTGCGAGGCAATTACCGGATATACGCCAGAAGAGTTTACCGAAATGAAAGTGAAATTTAATGATATTGTACATGAAGATTATCGGAATTTTTTGTGGACAAAATTTCAAATGGATCAAAGCAAACAAAGTGTTTTTGAACAGGAATACCCAATTGTAACCAAAACTGGTGAAAGTAGATGGGTGTGGGAACGTGGTAGAATGGTGTTTGATGAAGAACACAATCCGCTTTATATTGAGGGGTTTGTTACTGAAATTACGGAACGAAAAGAGTTGGAAAAAGAATTGGAAATACAACATTCAAAACTAAACGCAATTTTGGAAAGTTCGCTTTCACCAGTATTTTCTTTGGATACCAACTATTGTTATACCACTTTCAATAAAATTCATGCCGCCACCATGAGGGCACTTTATGGTGTTGATATAGAAATTGGTCATAACATTTTGGAATACCAAACCGAGACAGAAGATAGAGAAAAAGCCAAGAAAAATATAGATAGGGCATTGAAAGGTGAACATTTTTTGGATTCGGAATTTTCAGGTGATCCTGGCCTGCAACGTCATTATTTTGAAGTTGCTCACAATCCCATTTATGATACAAGTAACAATATTATTGGTGTTTCGGTATTTGCTCAAGACATTACCTATCGTAAACAAATGGAATTGTCGATATTGCGTAATATGAAATTTACCGAAAAACTATTGAAATCAATTCCTATCCCTGTCTTTTATAAAGATGCTAATGCGCTTTATTTGGGATGTAATGATGCATTTACGGATCATTCAGGATTTTCAGAAGAATTCATAAAAGGTAAATCGGTGATGGATTTGTGGCCTGGAGAGCAATCTCAAATATATCATCAAATGGATTTGGAAACAATGGCGGGCAAAAATCACTTAACGTATGAGGCAAAAATATTGGATAAAGAAAATAAGGAAAGAGATGCCGTTTATTTCAAAAATGTGTATTACGACGAAAATGGAAAAGCTGCTGGACTGATATGTGTTTTTATAGACATTACAGACATAAAAAGAATTGAAGAAGAAAGAAAATACTTATTGGCATCGGTTGAAAACGTGATGGATAGAATAGTGGTTAAAGATTTGAACCTTAAAATAGTGGCTGCCAATAAAGCATGGCTTAGAGGAAGAGGAAAAACTGACATTTCGCAAGTATTAGGAATGACTGATGCTGAGGCATTTGGCGTAGATAAATTGGCAGAACCAATACGCACCTATATGGAGGAAGAGAAAGCAGCTCAAAAATTAGCCGAAGGAGAATACACCCAAAGTGAATTGCCTGTAAAATTATATAGCGGCGAGGATACCATCTGCTTAGTGAAAAGATTTCCAATTTTTGACGAAAAGGGAAAAATGTTTTGCACGGGAACAATTGCCACCGACATTACCGAACATAAGTTGGAAGAAGAAAAACTGCGAAAGAGTGAAGAAAAATTTCGAACCGTGGCTAATTACACGAACGATTGGGAGTTTTGGACAGACCAAAATGGAACGTTCCTTTATTGTTCTCCTTCCTGCCAAAGGGTTACAGGCTATAGTGCCAATGAATTTCTTGAAAATTCCGAACTATTATCCAATATCATTTACTCAGCGGACAAAGAACTTTATGAATCACACAAAAAAGTAGAAGATTTGGCAGAACAAGGTCATACCGAAATTCAATTCAGAATAGTGTACAAAATGAACAACATTAAGTGGATAGGGCATGTGAGTAGGCCTGTGTATAATGAAATGGGCCACTTTATAGGAATAAGAGGTAGCAACCGCGACATTACCGAACGTAAAGAAATAGAACAACAACTAATTATAAGTAATCAAAAATACAAATTGATTTCGGAAAACATATCGGATGGAGTTTTTATTAGCAGAAATGGAGTTTTGGAATATGTGAATAATGCCATGAATCTGATATTTGGGTACGATGATTTACAGTTGAAAGACAAGTTATTAATTGAGCTATTTGAACTTGAGAGCAACAATGATTTAGAAGAATTTCTTAACCTTAACAATACAGCTAATCAATTATTATTCAAAGAATTAAAAGGTATAAAAAAAGACAATTCAACACTTTATGTAGATATTATTTTCAATTATGTGGCCTCCGAAAAAGTTGTGTATGGTGCAGTACATGATATTACGGAAAGTAAACTAATGCAAAAAAAAAATATTGTAAAAGCAATAATTCAAACCGAGGAAAAAGAAAAGTCCTATTTTTCGAAAGAACTGCATGATGGTTTGGGGCCACTGTTGTCCACCATAAAACTTTACCTTCAATGGTCGAAAAGACAAAATGTAGATCAGTTGCGCGAAGAGATTATTGAAAAAGCCGAAAGTATATTGGAAGAAGCCCTGGTAACCGTAACCGAAATATCAAATAAATTGAGTCCACATTTGCTCGAAGACTATGGTTTAAGTGCTGCTGTTCAGAGCTTTATGAACAAGCTAAAACATAGTACGGAAATAAATTTAAGATTTCAAAGCAATATGGAACGGCGCATAGATGTAGAAATTGAAGCAGCAATGTATAGAGCTGTAATAGAATGCATTAACAACACGATAAAACATGCACAAGCCAATAAAATAGAAATAAAAATAACAGATACTGGGTCTCAAATTCAACTTAACTACATAGATGATGGAGTAGGTTATGATTACGAAAAAGTGATAGCCGAACATAAAGGTTTAGGACTGTTTAATTTAAAAAACAGAATACAAACCATTGGTGGAAAATTAAAATTGAGCAGTGAACCCGGAAAAGGAGTTGATTATCAAATAGAAGTAAATGTGTAACTCATAATCAAGCTATTATGACAAATAAAAGATTAAGAGTTTGAATAATAAATTATTTCATGAGAAAAAAAATGTATGACACCTATTTAATATTAAACACACTAACACTTATTATTATGAGAAAAATACACAATACAAGTCATACAAAACACTTCAATTCAAAACCCTATGAGTTTTTCAATATAAACTCGGACAAAATGAAGTTGGACAAAATGAACTCGGACAAAATTGATTTAAATAAAACAGAATTAAAGTCTTTAGATGAAGAAACCCAAAGGCTTATCCATCAACTAGAAGTACATCAAATAGAGCTTGAAATGATGAATGAAGAGCTTAAACGGGCGCGAACAGTTTCGCAGCACGCGGCCGAAAAATACACCGAATTATTCGATTTTGCACCCTCTGGATATTTCTCACTATCGAGGGAAGGAATAATTTCTGAAATAAATCTGTATGCCTCAGATATGCTCGGAAATGAACGTTTCTATCTGATAAACAGACGGTTTGCATTCTTTGTATCCAACGACACAAAGAGTATTTTCAACAATTTCATTCAAGCAATATTTGAGAAAAACATAAAACAAAGCTGCGAAATAACATTGACCAATAATAATAACAATATATTGCAATATGTATTATTGGCAGGTAAGATAGCCCAAAATGGCGAAAAATGTTTAATCACAATGGTTGATATAACAGAATTGAAAAAGCTAGCCGAACTGAACGAAACTCTTTTAACATCCCTACCCTACCCCGCAATGTATATTCGGTTTTCGAACCGCGTGGTGTTAGGAGCAAATAAAAAAGCATTTGAAATGGGTGCAAAAGTAGGGGGACAATGCTGGCGGGAGTTCTCAAAAAGTGAATTTTTAACGCAAAAAGAAAAGAAAATAGCTGCAGAATACTCAGGAATAGTGCCAGCAGAATATGGTCTAAAATGTAATTTTTGCTTGGCCGACAATTGCTTTATGGAGTCACCAAACCAACGAAACCCTGAAATTCATGCCTTTGGATTAATATGGGATGTATATTGGATAAAAGTAAGTAAGGATATTTTTTTGCATTATGCGGTGGACATTACAGGATTAAAAAAAGTGGAAAAGGCATTGAAAGATAGTGAATTGAAATTTCGTACCATTGCTAATTATACAATCGATTGGGAATTGTGGGTGGATACAAATGATAACATATTGTATTGCTCGCCATCGGTAGAGAAAATTACCGGCTACACCGAGCGCGAATTTATTGAAACTCCAAAATTACGATTAGACATCATTTACCCTGAGGATTTAAAAAAATTTCAACTTCACAAACAGAAGGAAGAAATAAACGAGGAAACCAACAAAGAAATACAAATTAGAATTGTAAAAAAAAACGGGGAAATAAGATGGATTGGTCATGTATGTCAATCGGTTTATGATGATTTTGGAACTTATACCGGCATAAGGGTGAGCAATAGAGACATTACCGAAAGAAAAGAAATGGAATTAGAATTGATAAATAGCGAACAAAAATACAAGAACCTTTCTGAAAATATAAGTGATGGCGTATTTATGTGTAAAAATGGCATTATAATTTACGTCAATCATTCGATGAATGTGATTTTTGGGTATGATGAAAATGAAATGGAGGGCATGAAAATCACTGAATTAGCAATGCCTGAGTATAAAGATGAATTAAAAAAAATGATTGATTTAAATGCCACTGAAAATAAGACAAAAAAAATGGATCTTAACTGCTTAAAAAAAGATACATCGGTATTAAACATGGAAATGACATTAAACTATGTGGCAAGCAATAAAGAGATATACGGTGTAGTGTTTGACATTACTGAAAAAAAGAAATTACACAACAGAAACATTGTGAAAGCCATTATTATGACGGAAGAGAAAGAAAAAACCAATTTCTCCAAAGAGTTACACGATGGGTTAGGGCCATTGCTATCCACAATAAATTTATATTTACAAGGATTAGAAAGGCCTAAAAGCAAAGAGATGCAACATGAAATAATACTCAAAGCGGAACATGTACTTGAAGAAGCACTGATTTCGCTAGCCGAAATATCAAACAAAATGAGCCCACATTTACTCACAGAATATGGATTATCATCTGCTATACAGGGATTTATAAATAAGTTTGAACGGACATCGAATCTGAAAATCATATTGAAATGCAACCTCAATAGACGTTTTGAGATGGAAATAGAAGCAGCATTATACCGCGTATTAATTGAATGCATTACCAATACTATTAAACACGCTAGAGCCAATTGGATTCAAATAGATATAAATGACACAGATAATAATTTGTATATCAGATACAAAGACGATGGAATCGGATTTGAATTAACAAAAACAATTGAAGAACAAAGAGGATTAGGATTAAATAATATGGAAAATAGAATTAATGGCATTGGTGGTGTAGTAAAAATGTATAGTGAACCAGGAAATGGCGTAGAATATCAAATTTGCGTAAATGTAAGTACTGATGAAAGTTGAAAGGCTTAGGTACACATTTGTATTTCAACGGATTATCCTATACATAAAATATAAAAAAGTATATCATGGCATAAAGAAAATAACAAGCAATCATTTATCAACTAATACATTATGGCAATTCCAAAAGTTATAATTGTGGATGATCATTTGATATTTCGTCAGGGTTTATCAACCATCCTTACCACCGAAAACATAGCTACTGTTATTGGCGATGCCTCCAATGGCAAAGAATTTATTGATATGCTAGACCAATTGAACCCTGATTTGGTGTTGATGGACATAGACATGCCCTATATGAATGGCATGGAGGCTACTCAAAAGGCGCTGGAAATAATGCCTGATTTAAAAATAATTGCTGTTACCATGTTTGGTGACGAGGAGTATTATTATAAAATGATAGAATTAGGGGTAAAAGGATTTATATTAAAAACCAGCGGAATTAACGAGATAGAAAAAGCCATTCACGATGTAATGATGAGCGAAAGTTATTTTTCGAATGAATTATTGCGTAAAATTATTAACTCCATTGGCCACAAAAACAATTCCAAAACATCCACCAAAGCATTGATAACCGAAAGGGAATTGGAAGTTTTGAAGCTGCTATGTGCAGGATTTACTACAGATGAAATAGGCGAAAAACTGTTCATAAGTCCAAAAACTGTAAAAAGTCATCGATCTAACTTATTGGAAAAAACAAACTGCAAAAACACACCCGAGATGATTATATTTGCTTTAAAAAACAAATATATTCAGCTATAATTGTTGCTCAAAATCACTATCACATTCCAATTTAACTCATCAAAAAAGTCAAGTATTAGCTCACTATTTTTAAGTCAATCACTTTCATGTTTTGTGGAATTTTGTAGCAATAATTCCAGACTCCTGTCTAAAACAGTTCAGAACAAGTACTTTCAGAATATTTTAAGGAAACCCCAATAACTTAAAGTTAAATTGTCTAAATTTACGCAACTTTCTGCATTTAATTTTATTTTTATATTTTATTTTGACATAAAACAATTATCTTTGTCGGACTTTTTACTACAAACTACGAAGCAAATGCCAGTGTCTAACAAAGATTATACTACAATTATGATTGAATTATTGCTACTTTATATATTTGTAATTATTTCAATTTGAAGCTGTTATTTTCACAGAATACCTTAATAAGTCAACACAGAATCAAATCTGAATAAATAATTACAACATATTACAATCCGCTGCATGTACCCAATTTTATTTAAGAGATTTGAATCGAATATCAATGTCACTGCTATTGTTTTTTTCGGTCATACCGTTTTTGCAAAGCCCCTGAATAAATAAAAAGTTAGGACATTATAAATCTATATCCGAGTATGTTAACTATCGCATTTTTTAACTCAAAAAGAATATTTTAAAGCAAAAATCACTTCACAAGCAAAAAAATAAATTGAATATCTCCAAAATAAATTTATTATGAAAAAGCAATTTAATATTATCAGTCTAATACTTGTTTTTGAATTAATAGCATTTACCAACAATGTTTTCGCTCAAGTTACAGTAGCAAATTCTACGGGTGCAAATGGTACTTACTCTAGCTTAAAAGCATCTTTTGATGCCATCAATGCCAATGCTACCCAAACTAGCAACAACATTGTGGTGACAATAAATGCCAGTACCACGGAAACAGCTGCGGCAGTGTTGAATAATAATGCTACCTGGTCATCGGTAAGCATATATCCTACCACCTCAGGTTTGAGTATTACTGGCGATTTGGCTACTCCACTCATTGACCTCAACGGAGCTGATAATGTGACAATTGATGGGCGAGTGAATGCCACAGGTAGCACCAAAGACTTAACAATAAGCAATATAAGCACCTCTAACGTTGCAGAAACAAGTACGATTAGACTTTATAACGAAGCCTCTTCAAATGTAATAATGTATTGCAATATCAATGGGTCTGAAACTTCTACAACCTCAGGTGTAGTTTTCTTCTCTACCGCTTCTACAGGACTTGGAAATAGCGCTAACACCATACAATACAACAACCTTACATGCTCTTCATCGGCTAACCGCCCTATGAATATTATTTATTCAGCTGGATCTGTTGGTTATGGAAACAATAACAACATTATACAGGAAAATAACATCTACAATTTTTTTAAGCATAATAGTTCCTCAAATGGAGTTTTACTTTCTGAAAATAACACCCAATGGACTATAAATAACAACAGTTTTTATGAAACAGCTGCTTTTACTCCTTCAAATTCTGTAGCCTGCAAAGCAATTAGTGTTTCTGCACTAACATCAAAAGACATTAATATAACCAACAACTTCATAGGCGGAAGTGCCCCCTTATGTGGGGGTAGTGCGTGGACTAAAAATAATGGTCGCATGAGCACATTTGTAGGTATCGATTTGAACGTAGGCCCAACTGTGTCAACTACTACAAGTGTACAAGGCAATACGATACAGAATATTAACTGGAGCGACACAGGCGCCTCTTCTTGGACCGGCATCAATATTGTGAATACTGCTACAGGCGATATAAACATAGGAAACGTAACAGGAAACACAATAGGAAGTCCTTCAAAACCAATAACTATAACCTCTACCACAACTGGAGCCACTGTAAACGGTATCTATATCGATGGATTTGGGGCAGTTAATTGCCAGAATAATACCATAGAATCTTTTTTAATGGTAAATGGAGCATCAAATGCGTCTAACTTCTATGGCATTAGAAAAAGAAATACCGTAGGTACTATCACAATTAGCAACAATACTATTGGAAGTGTTACTACCCCTAATAGCATACACGCAAGTTCAGCTTCAAGTAATGGTTTGCAATTAGTATTTGGAATTCATTCGCTAGGCAAAGGCAATATAACTATAAACAATAACATTATTGCTAATCTAAACAATGCCACTACCAACACTTTGCCAACAACTTTTGGTAGTATTCAAGGAATATATGTGAACAACGCTAACTCGGTGACTATTAGCAGCAACAGAATACACAATTTAACTATTGCAAATGCTAATAATTCATCAGCTGAAACACTTTCACTTGCAGCAATATGTATGGATGGAGGAGGCTCAAACAAAACTGTAACAAATAATACCATTTTCAATCTAAGCAATACATCGGCTAGCTTTGCTGGAGTATTGGCGGGCATCTATTACGAAGGTGGAACTGGGGGCACGAATACTGTGACTCGCAATTTTATCAGTAAAATGTCGAGGAATGAATCTTCTGCTGCTGGCAGTGTAAGAGGAATTTATATCTTTTCTGGGGCAACAACTTATTCGAACAATGTAATATCACTTGGATACGATGCGCTTACGGCCGAAGGGGGTTGGGGTTACATTGGAATATACGATACTGGCAGTACATCGCAGACCTGCAATTTGTATTTCAATACAGTTTACATAGGCGGAAATGCCACTGGCGGTACCAGAAGATCATTTTGTTTGTATAGTAATGCATCTACTAATATACGCAACTTCCGGAATAATATTTTCTACAATGCACGATCTACTACTGGGGGAGCAAACTTACACTATGCTGTTTGGTTCAATTACGCAGTTTCTACCCTCTTAACTCTCGAGCATAATAATTATTACACTTCAGGTACTGGCGGCGTACTTGGCTACTACAATGGAACGAATGTAAGCTCTGTTCCTCTAATCACATCTTTCGATTATGCTAGCGTTGTTACAAATCCTCTATTCGCAAATGCAGGTGGTGACTCTGCTGTGGATTATACCGCTTCTGCCACTACACTGGCTGGAGTTATAATTCCAACACTAACAACCGATTTTGCATTGGCAACGAGAGCAGTAACCCCTACAATGGGGGCTTATGAAGGTAATCTTATATTACCAGTAAATGTTAGTGGTGCTACGGGAGCAAATGGAAATTACCTTTCACTCAAAACAGCTTTTGATGCTATTAACAGCAATGCCACACAAACTGGAAACAACATAGCGATTAAAATTTCAGGAAATACTACAGAGCGTACTGCAGCAACACTAAACAGCAACGACACTTGGACATCAGTTTCTATTTACCCTACCAACACTGGGCTAAGCATTACTGGTAATGTTGCAACTCCACTTATTGACTTAAATGGAGCTGACAACGTAACGATTGATGGACGAGTAAATGCTTCGGGAAGTACCAAAGACTTGGTTATAAACAATACAAGTACAGCAAGCTCCGGAAGTACTAGTACCATTCGTTTTATAAACGATGCATCAAACAATACCGTAAAGTATTGCACACTAAAAGGGTCTACAACAGATGCTGCATCGGGCACAATTAACATTGCCGGTACTAGCTTTTCCACAGGGAATGACGGAAATACAATAGACAATAATAATATTACCAATTCTACAGATGCCAATAGACCGTTGAATGCCCTAATTTCAAGCGGCACCAACTCAAAAGGGAATAGTGGAAATACAGTTTCCAACAATAACATTTATGATTTTCTGAACACAGGAATTACTTCTTATGGAATAAATTTAAGTGCCAATAGTATTAATTGGACAATTAGCGGAAATAGCCTTTACGAAACTACAACCTTTGCTCCTACTGCCAATGTAGATTATGCTGCGATAGCAGTGTTAAATACTAATTCATACGGCATTACCATAAGTGGAAATTACATTGGAGGCAACGCTCCATTATGTGCCGGTACTTGGACCAAAACATCTGGACTATCACCCTTTTTCAGCAATACCTTTACAGCCATTGGGTTAAGTGCTGGCAATATAGAAACGAGTAACATTCACGGCAATATCATAAAAAACTTTACATGGTCAAACAGTGGAGGCAGCAATTGGACAGGAATAGCTGTAAACAATGGAAATGTGAATGTAGGTACAGTTATTGGAAACACCATTGGCTCCAATTTGGGCACTGGCTCCATTACCCTAACTAATGGAGCTACTGGAGGCGCAGTTTATGGAATAAATTTAGTAAGTAATGGATTGATTAACTGCCAAAAAAACAACATAGGAGCAATTACTGCTGCCAAT
>JAIFKQ010000134.1 GCA_020049515.1 Paludibacter sp.
CATTAAGCGCTCAAACGATTCAAATTGACAAGCCATACATCGGCCGTCCACCTCATATTTTCGTTTAGTGCTTGCAGTTGTGCTCGTGATTTTCATCGTGATTGCAGTAATTTGCGGTTAAGGTTAATTTGTTTGCTAGAAAGTCGGTTACAAGTTCTGTAGCCGTATTGGCTGGCGCGCCCACAAATACGTTGATATTTTCGGCGTGAAACAGATTGATTGCTTTTTGACCCATACCTCCGGCAACAACATCTGTAACGCCAAGCTCTCCAACCCATTTTGGATATAATCCAGGTACGTGTTCGGGTGGTGTAAGTGCTTTTATTTCAGATATTTCGACAATGCCCAAAGTGAGCACATAAAACTCCGTTTTCCATCGGAATTGCAATTCTTTTATTCATACAATTGGTTTTATTTATTGTTAAAAAGGAGGAGCAGTTTTTTACTCCTCCCAAGTTATTTATTGACCATTTCTTAAACGATGTTGGCGTCCCATACCCATTCCTCTGCCTTGTCCCAACCCATTTGCCATACCAAAACCTCTTCCTCCGTTATTCTTAGGTAGAGTTTCAGTTGTACTTGTGTTGGCAATTGGAGTTTCTTGTTTTACATTTGCACCAAAATTGGTACATTTTCCCATTTTTCTGCCACTCATGGAACCTTGTCCCATAGGGCCTTTTTGATTAAATCCCGGCATAATTTTCTGCTTTTAGTGAACTTCTAATGTTACTCTTTTCCACTTTGCAGGCGTTTTCCTTGTCCTGCAACATTTCCAACCTTACGGCCTTTTCCCATACCAACTCCAAGTTTTTTTACTTTCTCTTCATCGGTTTCATTACTACAATTTCCTAGTTTTCGACCCGTTTCAGAACCTTGCCCTGTAGGACCAGTACCATTCATTTTTGGCATACTGTTTTTGTTGTTATTAAAGTTTTTCTATGATATCCGAAATAGTTTTGTCCTTTTCGTTTATCATTTCTATTTTTAAATCATCGAGTAATGAAATTATTTTTCCTCCAAAATCCCCCGAGTAAATTTTGCTAATGTTGTGTTTGGCAATAAATTGAACCGCAGCAGGACCCGCACCACCCGAAGCTTCTTTTGCCGGGTTGGCTAAAAATTCCGTTGAGCCTCTTTCGGTGTCGTAAACCGCAAAAAATGCACAGCGACCAAAACGAGGGTCTATCGCTGATTTAAGCGTATCTCCTGTTGATGTAATAGCAACTTTCATATCTATATAGTTTTAATTGTAAGTAAGTTACTGCACAAAAACGAATAATCGTTTCACTTTTACAGCTACTTTTATACTGCAAAGATACGAATAGTATTGAACTTATGTTCATTATTTCAAAAATTATATTCATATTTAAGATATTAAAATAATCCTAATTTCCATATTCAATGGTTCGTTATAAATGTATCTATTACATTTAAATACAACAACTTGCCAGCTAATTTTAATTATTTTAAATCTCATTCAAAACAAAATTGTAAACGCAATCCACAATAGCTATCGGGACACACAGTTTTAAATGCCTTATATTCAACAACAAGAGAAAGAACGTTAACGGAGTATTCCAACGTGCCGACTTGGCGGTATGTAACATCCTGAGTAGCGGGAGACAAAAACTTTCAGTTTTTCAAATACCTTTATACCTTTTTCTTTCCCAAATACTAAAAAAAGTCCTATTCCCCTCTCTTTTTAGGAGAGGGTGTCAGCAGGACGGGAGAGGTAGGGGAAAGTCCCCAGCTTGTACCGATTTGTCGGGAAAGGGGATAGGGGTTGCAGCTACCGATAAATCGGCATGTTCCATTTGAGTCTCGATAGCTATCGGGATAGCGTTCAAAAAATCTTTTTTTATAACGAACTATTGTTATTCAGTCCCTGTTTTTTCTCATTCAGCATATTTCATTTTTATAGTATCAATTCTAGGATTAATTTTGCAGCATAAATAAATTAAAAAAATAAAAGATATGAAACGAGTTCTATTTTTAGCATTGACAGTAATATTTGCCTCTGTGAGCGGATTCGCACAAAATAGTGGTCAAACAGTACGTGGCGTTGTAGTGGACGCATTTACCGGAAGTCCAATTATTGGTGCCACAATAGTGGTTTTGGAAACAAATCCGATGATTGGATGCATCACCGATGATAAAGGGGAGTTTTCGGTAAGCAACATTCAAACAGGGCGTTGGTCGTTTTCGGCAAGTTTGGTTGGCTACAAATCGCAATCAATTTCCAATATAATGGTTATTTCGGGCAAAGCGACTGTCCTTAATTTTAAGTTAGAAGAAAAAGTAACACAGTTGGGCGATGTGGTAGTTAAGGCCTCGCTCTCAAAGGAACGTCCTTTGAACGACATGGCTTTGATAAGTGCCCGGTCGTTTAGCGTGGAAGAAACAGAGCGTTTTGCAGGCAGTTTGGGCGACCCGGCTCGCATGGTAGCCAACTTTGCAGGCGTGGTGGTGGGCAACGATTCGCGCAATGACATTGTAATTCGTGGCAACTCGCCCATGGGTTTGCTTTGGCGCATTGAAGGCGTGGACGTGCCAAATCCCAATCATTTTGGGGCACAAGGAACTACTGGTGGTCCGGTAAGTATGCTCAACAACAATCTGTTAGCTAATTCCGATTTTATGACAGGCGCTTTCCCTGCCGAATATGGAAATGCTATGTCGGGCGTTTTTGATATTAACCTCCGAACAGGAAACAAAGAAAAATTTGAATTTACAGGACAGGTTGGTTTTAATGGTTTCGAAGCAGCCATAGAAGGCCCTATCAAGTTGGGTAAGTTCATTAAAAATGGCTCATTTATAGTCGATTATCGTTATTCTACCTTAGCGTTGGTAAGCAAAATGGGCATGGATTTGGGAACAGGAACTGCCATTCCGCAATACCAGGATTTCTCAACTATCATTGATTTACCAACTTCCAACATTGGTCGATTTAAGTTTGTAGGACTTTTTGGCAAAAGTTTTATTCAATTGAATCGCTCCTTTAATAAGGATGAAGTATCGTCGCACAATCAGGTTGGATATGCCACCGATTTTGGCGCAGGGCTGAATATTGGCTTGTTAACGCACACGTTGATGTTGAGCGAGAAAACAAAACTTAAAACCTCACTTTCTTACCAAAACTCTAGCTCAACTACTCAAAATGACACGATTGACTATGTGAATAATAACTATTTTGAAAACTATGCCGGTAAGCTGAACGAGGATAAAATGACAGCCTCCATACAGTTGAAACACAAGTTTAGCGCAAAAAATAACATGACAGCGGGTTTTTCGGCCAATCAATTCAATACCACTTTTAACGATTCGGCATGGGTAAAAACGGGTTCGTACCGCGTTACGCTTACCGATGTGAATAATAAACCTTCCATTTTGTATAAATCGTACGTAAACTGGCAACATAAATTTACCGATGTGCTCACCGTTAATTCTGGTTTGCATTATCAACTTTATGACTTAAATGCCGAAAGTGCATTGGAACCACGCCTAGGTTTACAGTGGCAAGCTGCCGATAATCAGGTGTTTAGTTTGGGTTATGGTTTACACAGTCAAATTCAACCACGTACTGTTTATTTTGACAAAGATTATAACGAGCTTACAGGCATTTATTCCGAAAATAACTTAAATGTAAAATTCACCCGTTCCAATCATTATGTGATGGGCTACGATTGGAATATCGCTAAGAATTTCCGTATAAAATCCGAAGCCTATTATCAAGCCATTTACAATGCGCCCGTTTCTAAAGTTGATGGCAGTTTTTCGATGCTCAATGCCGGAAGTGGTTATTTTATTGCCGAGCCAGATAGTTTGGTAAACTCGGGTACAGGACGTAATTATGGTGTGGAATTGACGCTAGAAAAGTTTTTGAGCGATGGCTATTATGCTTTGATGACCGTTTCGCTTTACGACTCAAAATACAAAGGCTACGACAATACCTGGCGCAATACGGCTTTTAATTCCAACTTTGCTGTAAATTTTTTGGCTGGCTACGAGATTAAAATTGGCAAAAAAAACTACCTTACATTCGATGTGCGCACTGCATGGGCGGGCGGAATGCGCTATATTCCAATAGATTTGGATGCTTCAAAGTTAAAACAAGAGCAAGTGTTTGACAACTCACAAATTTACGAAAATAAATATGCAAATTATTTTCGCACCGATTTCCGCATTGGTTTCAAACAAAATATGGGCAAAGTATCGCAAGAATGGGGCGTGGATTTACAAAACATTACAGCGCACAAAAACCTATATTCCGAGCAGTATAACAACCAGTTGAAAGAAGTGAACACTATTTATCAACAAGGTTTTATGCCAATGATGCTGTATCGTATTAATTTCTAAAGCCCCCCAACCCCCGAAGGGGGAGTTGTAGAATACCCTTCAATATTAATTAGAAATTTACTTCAAAATCAATGTTTTAAACTATTGAATTAGTGATAAGTAGTTCCATTTCGAAGTAAACAAACAAACTAATAGATTTATAGCTATTTTTGTGAATTATAAAAACGAATAGAAAATGAAAAAAACAAATAATTGGAAAATGGGTATCATATACTCTAAATGGTATTACCTAATTTTATTGATAGTTACAGCTTCATTATTAATAGGTTATATGTTTACACTGGTAATGAATCTGGACTATACGTTTGCTAATGTGTTTTTACGTTCCATTTTTAGCACAGCCATTATTTGGGGCGGATGTGTTACTATCGTTACATATTCTTGGCGAAAATATCCATGGGAAAGTATGCCAACTAAACACATCATTATTGAGGTGTTGCTCATCATGTCATTGTTGACAATTTATATTGTTTCTGGAGCGTTTTTTATTTCGTACAAAAATGAAAATTCAATAATCATTGCATTACAATCGCACACTGTTGAATTGATATTCACGGTTTTAATAACATTTCTGATTACAACCATTCACGAAGCAGTATTTTTTTATCAACAATGGAAACTGAATTTTTCCAGATCTATCAGTTTGGAAAAGGACAACTTGGAAGCAAGATATAATGCCCTAAAAGCACAAGTGAATCCACATTTTTTGTTCAACAGTCTGAATAGCTTAATGAGTTTGCTCGACAATAATCCAAAAGCTGAGAAGTACGTGCAAGATTTGTCGGAATACCTTCGATATGTGTTACTTAGCAATTCAAAAGAAGAGGTTACTTTACATGAAGAATTGGAAAATTTAGAGAAATTCTTTCATCTTCAGAAGTTGAGATTTGACGAGAATCTGACTGTTGAGATAAACATTCAACCCACTTCTCTCGCTCAGTACATTCCACCATTGGCTTTGCAAATGCTGGTTGACAATTGTATCAAACACAACATTATAACATTAAAACATCCACTTAAAATTGAGATTTTTCAACATGACAATAAGATTACAGTTCGCAATAACAAGCAACTAAAAAAAACGGAGGAATCAACAGGGCAAGGTTTAAAAAATATCGAAGGACGTTACCGGTTTATTGGTGGCGAATCGATAAAAATTGAGTCGGATGACAACTATTTTTCGGTAACAATACCACTGATAATTCATAATTCATAATTGTAAGAAAAACATGAAAAAAATACTCATTATTAACGCTCATCCGCTCAAGGATGATAGTTTATGTGCTGCATTGGCGCAAAGTTATAAAGCAGGAGCCCAAAAAAGTGGCGCTACTTGCAAGTTAGTAAACCTGATCGATTTAGATTTCGACCCAGTAATGCGTTTTGGATACAAAAAACGCATGGAAATGGAACCGGATTTAATTCAAATTCAGCAAGACATAAAAGATGCTGATCATTTGGTGCTGGTTTATCCCAACTGGTGGGCAACCTATCCGGCTCAGCTCAAAGGGTTGTTCGACCGCGCTTTTGTGCCCGGATTTGCATTTCAATACCGCGAAAACTCACCAATGTGGGACAAACTGCTCACTGGCAAATCGGCACGTACCCTAGTAACTATGGATTCGCCAGGTTGGTACTATTCACTATTTATGAAAAATGCTGGTCACAATGCCGTGAAAGTAGGCGTGTTAGAATTTTCAGGATTTAAACCGGTAAAAGTATCCGCTTTTTCGGCAGTGAAAGCATCAACGGAGGCAAAACGGAAGAAATGGTTGGCGGAAGTGGAAAAAATGGGTGAGAAAATGATTTAATTATTGTTTATTTTGGCTATAACATAATCTCAAAACAATATGAATAAATCTAAATTTCAAAGCATTATCAACAAAACCATTGATAATAAGTCCGTTTTCGGGACGGTATTGACAGTAGAAAAAGGCAATGAGCATTGGACAGGTTCGGCTGGTAATTTGACCAACGAGCAACCCTACTTTATTGCCAGCACCACCAAAATTTACGTTACGGCACTCATTCTGAAACTGAAAGCCGAAGGAAAACTGTCGCTTGATGATAAAATATCAAAGTTTTTATCGCCCGAAATAATGCACAAATTGCATGTTTATAAAGCTGTAAATTATTCGGACACATTAACTATCAGCAATTTATTAGCTCATACTTCTGGCTTGCCCGATTATTTTGAAGATAAAGGTGCGGATGGAAAAAGTTTGTTGCAGAAACTACAAGAAGGAGCCGATCAAAGTTGGACTTTTGAACAAGCGGTGGAAATGTCGAAAAAAATGCCGCCTAAATTTGCTCCCGACACCAAAGGCAAAGCGCATTATTCGGATACTAACTTTCAGTTATTGGGTAAAATTGTTGAGAATATTTATGGCAAAAATATTGGTTCGGTGATGCAGGAAATTATATTTCAACCACTTGGCCTCAAGCAAACCTACATGTTTGTTGATGCAGCTGACAAAACTCCGGCTGTTATGTATTTCAAAAACAAACCGTTGGACATTTGCAAAGCCATGACTTCGTTTGGAGCCGACGGTGGTATTGTTTCTACTTCGGCTGAAACCATGGTTTTTCTGAAAGCATTTTTTAATGGAACGTTTTTCCCTAAAGCATATCTTCCCGAACTTTACAAATGGAACAGCGTTATGTTTCCGTTGGAATATGGAGTAGGAATTATGAAATTTCAGCTCCCAGCCATTTTCACCATGTTCCGAAAAATGCCAGCTTTTGTTGGACATTCGGGCTTGTCGGGGGCTTTTGCTTATTATATTCCCGATAAAGATATTTATTTGGCAGGCACTGTAAATCAGATTAATAATCCCGGCACTTCGTACAAAATGCTGATGCAGATTGTAAATAGTATAAAATAAACTGTAATATGATAAAGGTACTGATAATAGAAGATGAGCAACCCGCAGCAAAACGCTTGGAAAAAATGCTATTGGAAATTTCGTCCGATTTCGAAATTATTCAGCGTTGCGATAGTATTGAAACGAGTGTACAGTATTTCAAAAACGGCATTATGCCCGATTTGGTAATGCTTGATATTCAGTTGGGTGACGGGCTGAGTTTCGATATTTTCAAGCAGGTGGAAATATTTTGTCCAGTGATTTTTACCACCGCTTACGACGAATACGCCATCAAGGCCTTTGAACTCAATAGCATCGATTATTTGCTAAAACCAATCAATAATGAAAAGTTGGAGCGTAGCATCGATAAGTTCAAAAAATTGCAACAACAAACCGTGCCAACTGATTTGAAAATGCTGGCTTCATTGCTCGAAAAAGAAAAGCGAGATTACAAACAACGATTTTTGGTGTATGTGGGCGAGCATCTACATTCCGTTCAAACTGCCGACGTTGCCTATTTTTATTCCATCGAAAAATCTACTTTTTTAATAACCAAAGCAGGCAAAAGTTACCCGCTGGACTTCTCCTTAGATAAACTAGAATCAATGCTTTCACCAACTGATTTTTTCAGAATTAATCGCAATTATCTCATTGATTTTAACTCCATTAAAAAAATAAGCATTTTGTCCAAAAGCCGCATTAAATTGCAATTAGACCCTTTGCCCACCGACGAAATAATGGTTAGCACTGCGCGTACACACGAGTTCAGAGAATGGTTGGATAGGTAGGAAAAATTAAAATTTATACATTTATCTAGTATGATATTAACCGACAATAAACTAACACTCAGACCATTCAAAGATTCTGATGCAAAAATTTGGCCGAGCTTTGTAATAATAAAAAGATTTGGGATAATTTGCGCGATTATATTCCATTTCCATACACCGAAGAAAATGCTGTTGAATTTATAAAACACTGTCAGAAAGAGAGTCCGCAACAAACTTTTGCTATTGAATTTAATGGCGAATTTGCAGGCAGTATCGGATTGGTAAAGCAAACTGATGTGTATCGCCTGTCTGCCGAAATTGGCTATTGGCTTGGTGAACCTTTTTGGGGACAGGGAATTGCAACTGGTGCGGTAAAGTTAATTGCCGAATACGGATTTAGCCAACTTGGGTTGATACGAATTTATTCAGGTGTATTCGATTTCAATAAAGCTTCGCAACGCGTACTCGAAAAAGCAGGATTTACATTGGAATGTATAGTTGAAAAAGCGGTTATTAAAAACGAAAATGTTTGTGACGAATACAGGTATGGTTTGGTAAATAAAAATTTAAAAACAATTCCCATGAAAACTTTCAAAAAAACAATTTTGCCGATATTGCTGGCAACAACATGGATTAGCGTTTCCGAATTTTTACGAAACGAGTTCCTTTTAAAGCATTTTTGGACTTCGCATTATGAAAACATGGGATTAGTTTTTCCTTCCGAACCCATCAATGGTGCCATGTGGGGCGTGTGGTCGCTGTGTTTTGCTATTGCAATTTTTGTGATTTCTAAGAAATTCTCTTTACTCCAAACCACTCTTCTTTCATGGTTTGTGGGATTTGTATTGATGTGGATTAGCTCTGGAAATATGGGCGTTCTACCTTTCGGATTATTGGTATATGCTATTCCATTGAGCTTTTTGGAAGCATTTTTGGCGAGTTATATCGTTAATAAATTGGGCTAAATGAAAAAAGTAATCGTAATTGGAGCCACTTCCGGCATTGGGCGAGAAACAGCAAAACTGCTGCTCAAAAACGGCTATAGAGTAGGAGTGACGGGTCGCAGAATCAACTTATTGAACGAATTGCAGCATGAGTTTGGCCAACTATGCGTGGCTAAAGAAATGGATATTACTCATTTCGAAAACACTATTTTGGGTTTAGCAGTTCTTGTGAAGGAGCTTGGCGGACTCGATTTACTAATACTCAGTTCGGGAACCGGAGAAATAAACCAAGAACTGAATTTCAACATTGAAAAATCAACTTGCCAAACCAATGTGATGGGATTTACCAATATTGTAGATTGGACAATTAATTATTTTATTGCGCAGCAAAGTGGTCATTTAGTGGTGATTAGTTCCATTGCTGGATTGCTTGGCAGTAAAGATGCCCCTGCCTACAATGCCTCTAAAGCGTATCAGATAAACTATGCCGAAGCAATGCGACAGAAAGTTCGCTCACTGAAACTGCCCATTTCCATAACCGATATTCGCCCCGGATTTGTGAATACCGACATGGCAAAAGGGGATGGGAAGTTTTGGGTGGCAACGGTAGAAAAAGCTGGAACCCAAATTATTAAGGCAATAAATGCGAAGCGCAAAGTAGTTTATGTAACCAAACGTTGGAGATTGATAGCCATTGTGTTACGGATTATTAATCGGTAGGTTATATAATAAAGGGACAAATGTCTATTTTTTCTTTTGTATCAGAAATACGAATAATTGCGTATGTTTTAAACTCAGTGTTGCTTTGTACTCACAAAAAAAAGCAGTTAAGATAATATTTATCTTAACTGCTTAATGTTTTAAAATCAAATGTGTTTTATGCTTATCCTTTGTGTAAATTAAACATTTTCATCGATTAAATTAATTTTTTGTTCAATTAATTTACTCTCCTCTTTTAATGATTCAATTTTACGCTCCATTTCCTTGATAAGGCCACCGCCTTTTTTTGAAGATGAAGTAAAGAATCCAATATTGTTTTCGTAAGTTGCAATTTCCGATTTTAAATGCTCAAAAGCTTTTACTAGTTTTTCGCGCTCACGATTCAACTTATTTTCACCTTTGTTGCTCATGTCTTTCAAATTAGTCTTGAACGAATCCATTCGTCTATTTGTAGCATCTGCATTCAAGGTTTCAAATTGTTTGTCCACGGCATCGCGGTACTCTTTGTAAACTTTGTCTTTTTCTTTGAAAGGTACATGCCCAATTGTATTCCATTCCGCCATCAAAGCACGAATAGAAGCTAGTGATTCAGTGTGATTTTCAGTTTTATCAAAAGAGCTTATTTTTGCTATAAGTTCCTTCTTTTTTGCTAAATTATCAGTTTCGGCATTCTTTAGCACTGAAGTACTTTTATTTTTTTGCTCAAAGAAGTAATCACAGGCAGCAATAAATCTTTTCCACAGTTCGTCCGAAAACTTTTTAGGAATTGGTCCAATAGCTTTCCATTCTTTTTGAAGTAAAATAAGTTTTTCACCCGTTTCTTTCCAATCCGTGCTGTCTTTCAAGGCTTCGGCTTGTTCGCACAATGCTTTCTTCTTATCGGCGTTTTGTGTTAAAACATTTTTTGTCCCTTTATAAAATTCTCCTTTAGCTGCAAAAAAAGCATCACATGCTTTGCGGTATCTATCAAAAATCTTTTGATTTACTTTTCGCGGTGCAAAGCCTATAGTTCTCCACTCATCTTGCCAGGTAAGCATTATTTTTGTAGCATCATCCCATGCACGATAGCTTGTAAGATTGCTAAAATCGAATGCTTCAATTTTTTCGCACAAAGCACTTTTTGCCACGAAATTTTCATCTTCTAGCTTTCGGATAGTATCAAAATAGGTTTGATGTTTTTTGTTTATTGCGGTAGAAGCATCCTTAAAACGGGTCCATATTACTTCGCGTAAGTCGCGAGCTACTGGTCCTAATTCGTGCCATTCTTCGTGAAGTTTTTGTAGATTTTGAAATGCTGATATAACATCCAATTCGTCAACTAGTTTTTCAGCTGCTTCGCATAAAAGTGTTTTTGACTCCAAGTTTTTCTTGAAATCATATTCGCGTAGTTCGTTATTGATTTTTATTAAATCCCAAAAAGATTCTTGGTAAAGGTTGTATTGTTTCCACAATTCAGTTGATGATGCTTGAGGAACTAACCCGATTGATTTCCATTTCTGTTGTAAAGCCCGAAAATCATTAATATGAGTAGAAACATCGTCATTGCTAGCCACTAACAATTTCATTTGTTCCAAAAGTTGCTGTTTTTGACGAAGATTCAATTCTTTGTCCTTTTCTAATTGTGCTAAAACAGTTGCTTTTTTTATACGAAACTCATTCAACAGTGATTTGAAAATTTCTTCCAATTCATCTTTTGCAGTTACAAAATCTTGTTCAAGACCACCTGTTTCAACAAATATCTTTTTTTGTTCTTCTATTTCTGCTTTTGTTTTTTTGTAAAACAATTGTTTGATATGTTCCACTTCATCTTTTACGGCATCCACCTCTTTGGTAATGAGCAACTTCAAAGCCTCAATCAATTCTAATTTAGTGCTTGAAACATGATTCGGAATTGATATGATTGATTCTGCAGTATCCTTTAAATCTTCAGGTATAGTTGTAAAGTCTGGTTTTACCGCCACTTTTTCAATTACTTCTGCAATTTCACTGGGAATTTCTGCAGATACTGCTTCAATACTTAGCTCTTCCTTTTTTTCCTCAATTACCAGAATTGGGGGTTCTGCGATTTCTGTTTCAATTTTTGGGGTTTCTACAGTTTCCATGTTAGTTTCTGTTGTTTCTACAGTTACACTTGCTGCAATTTCAGAAGCCTTGTTTAAATCAAGTGGGTTCATTTTCAATGTTTTTTTTGGTGAGTTTTGTAAGTTTAATCCTACAAAAAAATCATTTTGTTCAATTACAAATAATAAAGCAAATACAAAAATAGGGTATTTATTTTAAATATTGTTATTCGTAGCTCAAAAAATATAGTTTACACTAGTGTTTTCAAGTATTAACCCTAGTTTTTACTTTTTGTTTTTGTGGCTAATGTCCTTTTAATAAGCATAATAACTTTAATTATTTGTTGTTGACTTCAAAAATAAATATTTTAATGTATTTGATAATTTATGCTATTTTCGGTGTGCAATATATGTATTTGCTTGCTGAGCAGGATTTATTTGTATGTCATTAATACTTACATGATCGGGTCTAGTAACAATGAATTCTATGGTATCAGCAATATCATCCGCATTTAGTGCAGTCAAACCATTATATACTGCCTTTGCTTTTTCGGTATCGCCATGGTATCTAACTATCGAAAATTCAGTTTCTGCCATACCAGGTGAAACTGAACTTACTTTAATACCGTGTTTTACTAAATCTATGCGCAAACCCTTTGTTATAGCATTCACAGCATGTTTGGAGGCGCAATATACACTCGCATTGGGGTACACTTCTATACCAGCTATCGATGAAATATTAATAATATGTCCTTTTTGCTGTTCAATCATGCGTGGAACAATTAATTTTGTCATATACAACAATCCCTTCACATTGGTGTCAATCATTTGGTCATAATCAGTCAAATCACTTTCGTCAAAAGGCAATGCTCCTGCCGCCAAACCAGCATTATTTATCAGCAAATCAATCTTTTGAAATGAATAAGGAATAGATTGAATGGCATTTGTACACGCATTGTTGTCTCTCACATCAAAACATAGCGAAAACACATTTATTGAGTATTGCGATGCCAATTGTGGGGCTAATTCATTTAATCTGTCCAATCTCCTGCCAGTAATAATAAGTTGATAGCCCAAAGAGGCCAAACGAAATGCAATAGCACGGCCAAAACCCGATGTAGCCCCAGTAATGATAGCAGTTTTCATTGATATTTTTTAGTTGTAAATGCCCAATATCATTTTCTTTAATGATATTGGCAGCGTAATTTTGAACTGTTTAGAGACCGCAATGAATCTTCAAACTTTCAATCTCTCTAAACTCTCAGATCTTCAAACCCTTTATTTATTATCTTTCTTCTCATATTCAAGCACATGTCCCATTCTAGTTTTTTTTGTGTGCATATAGAATGAATTATGTTGATTTGGTTTAATTTCAATGGGCACATTTTCAATAATTGTCAATCCGTATGCCTCTAATCCAATTCTTTTTATAGGATTGTTGGTCAACAAGCGAATTTGAGAAACGCCAATTTCTCTCAAAATTTGTGCTCCAACTCCATAATCACGTTCATCAGCATCAAATCCCAAATGCAAATTTGCATCTACAGTGTCCATTCCTTCTTCCTGCAATTTATAGGCTTTAATTTTGTTCATTAGTCCAATGCCTCGTCCTTCCTGATTCATATAAACGATTACACCTTTGCCTTCTTTTTCAATAATCTCCATTGCTTTATGAAGTTGCTCACCACATTCGCAACGCAATGACCCAAAAATATCGCCAGTCATGCAAGAAGAGTGTACCCTTACAAGAATGGGTTCGTTTTCGTCCCACTCACCTTTAATAAGTGCCACATGTTCAAGCCCGTTTGATGTTTGACGGAAAGGAATTAATTTAAAATGGCCATAAACTGTTGGCATATTTACTTTTTCACCCATTTCTACCAGCGATTCTGTTTTTAATCGGTAAGCAATAAGGTCTTTTATGGTAATGATTTTTAGCTCAAATTTCTTTGCAATTAGTATTAACTCAGGCAAACGGGCCATTGTTCCATCCTCATTCATTATTTCGATGAGTGCACCTGCGGGATATAAACCAGCCAAACGGGCTAAATCTACTGCTGCTTCTGTATGTCCAGCTCGGCGCAAAACACCCTTTGAACGCGCTCTCAAAGGGAAAATATGACCCGGGCGACCAAATGTTTCAGGTTTGGACTTAGGGTCGGCCAAGGAAATAAAAGTAGCAGCACGATCGGCAGCCGAAACCCCTGTTGTACAGCCTTCTAATTTATCAACACTTACTGTAAAAGGGGTGGAATGAATAGATGTGTTTTTATTTACTTGCATTTCCAAATCCAATTCATCGCATCTTTCCTCTGTTAAAGGAGCACATACCACACCACGTCCATGAGTAACCATGAAGTTAACCATTTCTGGTGTTACTTTTTCTGCCGCACAGACAAAATCACCTTCGTTTTCGCGGTCTTCGTCATCCACAACTATAATAAATTTTCCGTCTTGAATGTCCAAAAGGGCTTCCTCAATTGTATTCATCATTGATTTCATAAGAATTTACTGTTTAATGCTTTGTCTATTTAATAATTGTGATTTAAAAAAAAACAGAAATATTAGTTTTAATAAGTTACTTATTAAAAGATTTCCAACAATAATATAGTGTTATGTTGGGCAATTTCTGACGTATTAATTAATTGTTAAGTTCTTGTTGCACAGGATCTTCAAATCTTCAAATTTTCAAATCCTCAAATTAATTCACTAATAGCTTTTACTTTTTAATTTAATCAAACTCTTAAAGCTGAGAAATTTGGATTTTAAATCGTTCCATAATCTAATGTACTGGTCTGTATTTAAGATTGTTGCGTCTATAACTGCTTTGTAGGTTAAAAAAATACCTATGGGCAATAAAATAGCTGAACTGAGCCACATACCTTGATAAGTTGTCCAAACACCATCTCTGGCCAATTTATATCCAGTATTATCAATTATGTAGTAAAAAATAAACATTATAACTGAAATTACTATTGGTGTTCCAATTCCACCTTTTCTAATAATTGCGCCGAGCGGAGCGCCTATAAAGAAAAATATTAGGCAGGCAAAGGATAATGTGAATTTTCTATTCCATTCTATTTGGTGACGTCTAACATAACTTACAGGCTCATCTAGCATAATTTTATTGTATTCTATTACATCTCTCATCGATTTCGCTTTCTGAATGGATACAGCACTTGCCTGAACCATTGATTCTTGATTTAATGACAGAAAAATAGAATCTGTGTTAAATTTGTTGAGGTCTTGCTTTGAAGAATCTATTTTTAATTGGTTCGAAAAATCTTCTCTTCCTAAGTAATGTACTTTAACTATTTCTTTACTCTGATTAAAGCTTCGTTGATTTGCTATTTTGCTTACTGAATCAATTGATTGTGTGAGTTGTTTAATATTTTTGCTAACGTGCTGGTCTTGAAGCATTGACTCATCAAATCGGTTGAACTCTGTATCAAAATCAAGTAGTATTTCTTTAAGTTTAAACGTTTCGCGACGGTAAGGCACACTTGATGATGAGTTACTAACGCGTTGTCTTTTTAAATTTTCAAAGCTTTCTCCATCGTATAAAGTTAGTAGCAGATATTTATTGTCTTTAGAAAATTGAACCCTGCCTGAATCTGCTACCATTACTGTTGCATTATCAAAACCACCCGAAAAATCATATATCATCATGTTCTTCAGTAGTTTATCTTCTTTCTGACGAACATAAATATTAACGCCATTAATTCCAGAATAAAATTCACCTACTGGAATATCAAATTCGGGAGATTTTTGCTTCAAAGAAAAGATGAGAGTCCACAGTTTGGTTTGTGCGATGGGAAGTACATAATTTGAAAAATAAAACGCTCCTATACATATAATGATAATAAAAATAATGAGTGGACGCATGATTCGAAATAAGGATATTCCTGCCGATTTAATGGCTGTAAGTTCAAATTTTTCTCCCAAATTACCAAAAGTCATTAATGATGCCAGCAGAATGGCCAATGGTAAAGCCATGGGAACCAATGAAAAAATGGCGTAAATGAAAAACTCTGACAATACACTCCAACTGACTCCTTTTCCAACTAGTTCGGCCACATGTTTCCACAAAAATTGCATCAACAAAATGAAGATGCAAATTAAAAACGTCATTAAAAAAAGCGTTACAAAATTTTTAAATATGTATGAATCGATTTTTTTAATTCTAAACATGCCTGTTTTTTATGAAGCAACAAAATTAATCTAAAAAGTTCAATAATCAATAATTTGATTTGAGAAATTACTCTTTAGAACAAACGTTACTTTATTTTTTACTTTATTCTAATGTTTAAAATTGATTTTTTAAGCCTATTCCACCAATAGAAGAACAATTTCTAAATTTACAATTTCAATTCTGATAAAATCTAATGACAGTTTTGAGTATTTTCGACCGAAAACCGATTTTATCTTCTCCATGTTGGAATAATATTGCAATGCAGCTTAAGAATACACTTTACAATTTAGCCTAAAGTGTGGGCCAAAGTTTTTTTTAGAACCAATATTGTTAAATTAATCAGTTGTTTCTTTGCAGCCCACCTTTCATACTTATCTGTTCGACAGTGAATAATATAGATTAGATGCTGCTACAAATAGTTGAATTAAATTTACTCTTAATAATGCACAACTGACATAACTCCTCCTGAAATCTTTTATTGGCAATATCAGTTCGTTTTCGAAAAATGATTGCAACCACTTTTGTGATTTGACTAAGTGCTCAATTACTTGATTTTGATTTTATTAAAAACTAATCCAGTAACTCTAATTATAAATTTGTTTTTTAATCTATGTCA
The DNA here is from genome assembly GCA_020049515.1 of Paludibacter sp. Lineage (GTDB taxonomy): Bacteria > Bacteroidota > Bacteroidia > Bacteroidales > Paludibacteraceae > Paludibacter. The sequence goes on from JAIFKQ010000134.1 coordinate 16,520, forward strand.
TTTTGGTTTAAAAAGATTGGTAAAAGTCGTAAAGATTACTCAAAACTCAAAATTACTTTTGTTTACAGAACAAAAAAACGGACTCACCTCACAACAGGCATGTCCGTTTTTTCTTTCTTATTCCCCTTTAGGGTCCCGATAGCTATCGGGATAGGGGGCAGTTCTAATCTTCCAACAATATCTCCAAAATAGTAACTGCTGCTTTTGTCACCGGGCTTCCAGGTCCAAAAATTGCTGCAACACCCGCTTTGTAAAGATAATCGTAATCTTGCGCCGGAATTACTCCACCTGCAATAACGATAATGTCTTCACGTCCAAGTCTTTTCAACTCCTCCATAACTTGTGGAATCAATGTTTTGTGTCCTGCAGCCAATGATGACACACCTAAAACGTTAACGTCATTCTCAACGGCTTGTTTGGCGGCTTCGGCTGGTGTTTGGAACAATGGTCCCATGTCCACGTCAAATCCACAATCGGCATAACCGGTGGCTACCACTTTTGCGCCACGATCGTGACCATCCTGACCCATTTTGGCAATCATGATGCGGGGACGACGGCCTTCTTTTTGGGCAAATTTCTCTGTCAACTCGCAAGCTTTCTGGAAATTCGCATCGTTTTTAGTTTCTGATGAATACACGCCTGATATAGTTCTAATGGTTGCTTTGTAACGACCTGCAACTGCTTCGCAAGCATCTGATATTTCTCCCAAAGAAGCACGCAAGCGAGCTGCTTCCACGGCCAATTCCAGCAAGTTACCGTCGCCAGTTTTGGCACATTCGGTAATGGCTGTTAATGCTTTTTGCACATCGGCTTCATTACGGTTGGCACGCAATTGTTTCAAACGCTCAATTTGTTGAATACGAACGGCTGTGTTATCTACTTCCAAAATATCAATCGGCGCTTCTTTTTCCAAACGATATTGATTTACACCCACAATAATTTGATTTCCAGAATCGATACGAGCCTGAGTACGAGCCGAAGCTTCCTCGATACGCATTTTTGGAATACCGGTTTCGATAGCTGCTGCCATACCACCTAATTTTTCAACTTCTTCAATCAACGCCCATGCTTTTTCAGCCAATTCGTTGGTCAATGATTCCACATAATATGAACCAGCCCAAGGATCTACTTCGCGGCAAATATCAGTTTCTTGTTGAATATAAATCTGTGTGTTACGGGCAATACGCGCCGAAAACTCAGTTGGCAACGCAATTGCCTCGTCCAAAGCATTGGTGTGAAGCGATTGAGTATGGCCCAAAGCTGCAGCCATTGCTTCCACGCAGGTACGTCCAATATTATTGTAAGGATCTTGTTCCGTCAAAGACCAACCCGAAGTTTGCGAGTGCGTACGCAATGCTAATGATTTTGGGTTTTTAGGATTGAATTGTTTTACGATTTTTGCCCACAACATACGTGCAGCACGCATTTTGGCAATTTCCATAAAGTGATTCA
>JAIFKQ010000181.1:0-3147 GCA_020049515.1 Paludibacter sp.
TTACCTGTTTCGATAGAAATGGTACGTCCATCACCCAATGTGATGGTTTTTGTAACTACATTCATAAAAATTACAGTATTACTTTTTTAAATATATTATTTTCGCGCGCAAAGATACGATATTATTTGGAAAAGGGGGTAAAATTGGGCGTAATTTTAGGCTTTTTGAGGGAATGAAAATATGGAATACGGGGTTCAAATTAACTATTAAAACAGTTTCATATACAATGTTAATGTATCAAAGTCTATGAATTAATCAAAATTTTCTGACTTTTCTATAGACCTTGGTCAATCAACCTCAATACAAAATACTACGTAAAGTGGCACCCATTTGAAATTATTCTCAAAACCAAATTTCTTTTTGGAAATACGAATGGCGTACGAACAATCATATTTATTCACAAAATGTTCATGCTTAGCGATTTGGTACGATTAGCTTTCTTTACTTCCACTGGAATTACTTTTCCATCAATTTAAAGTACAAATGATAGTCTTTTATTTCTAAGGAGATGCAGAGTTATGTTGAAAAACTACAAGAATATACTTTCACATTAGAATTACGGGCAACAAGATAACAAAAATTACAGATTGTAGCATTTGCACATATTAAACCTTTTTGTGCGTTTCGTATTTTTTGACTACTTTTGCGGAAAATAATATTTATGGCATTTGATATTGTACTTGTAGGATATGTGGCTGGCTTTTTTACAGCTGTAGCTCAATTTCCACAAGCATACAAAGTGATTAAAACGGGAGAAACACATAGTATTTCGTTGGGAATGTATATAACTATGACTTTTGGAATTTTCCTTTGGTTTTTATATGGTTTGCTAATTCCAGATTTGCCTATGATTTTGGCAAATTTTATTTGTTTAATTCCGTCATTATATATATTGTATATAACCATTCGTAATTTGAATAAATTAAAAAATAATTGACATGAAACAAATTCAAATTATCAACGGGCCAAACTTAAATTTACTTGGAACGCGAGAGCCAACTGTGTATGGCAATCAGACTTTTGAGGAATATTTAGTAGGATTGAAAGCGGAATTTGGGGATATTCAAATAGATTATTTTCAATCCAATGTGGAAGGTGCTCTCATAGACAAATTGCAGGAAGTGGGGTTTAACTACCATGGAATTATACTCAATGCGGGAGCCTATACCCACACTTCCATAGCCATTGCTGATGCCATTCGATCTATTACAACACCAGTTATTGAAGTTCATATATCCAATGTTTTCAAGCGCGAAGCTTTCCGCCATCACTCCTATTTATCGGAGGCTTGTAAAGGGTGTATCGTAGGTTTTGGAATGGATTCCTACAGACTGGCCGTCAACGCCATATTACATTTCCAATAACAGTTTAATCAAATAGAACTTTCTAACGCATATAGCGTTAATATGTAAACACTAAAAAAAAAATAATTTCTATGTTGTCAAAATCGACTAAAATCGTTGCTACTATTAGTGACCTAAACTGCGAAGTAGAGTTTCTCAGAGAAATGTATGCAGAGGGCATGAATGTAGTGCGCATGAATTCTGCACATCTTCAAAGTGAAGGCTTTCTGAAAATAATAAACAATGTGCGAGCTGTGAGTAATCACATTGCTATTCTGATGGACACAAAAGGGCCAGAAGTGAGGACTACTGTTGCAGTAAATGATTCTATTGAATTAAAAACTGGTGATAATGTAAAAGTGACAGGAAATCCAGCGTTAATAACAAACACCGAATGTGTGGCTGTTAATTATCCTTATTTTGTTCGTGACTTAAATGTGGGTGATGACATACTATTCGATGATGGTGAAATTGAATTGAAAGTGGAGTCTAAGGATGAAAATTTCTTATATTGCAAAGTATTGAATGATGGTGTATTGGGAAGCCGAAAAAGCGTAAATACTCCAGGAGTTCGTATCAATTTACCTTCATTGACCGATAAAGACCGTACCAATGTACTTTTCGCCATTGAAAACAACCTTGATTTTATTGCACACTCTTTTGTGCGTAACAAACAAGACTTATTAGACATTCAACATATATTGGATGCACACAATAGCCCAATAAAAATTATTTCAAAAATTGAAAACCAAGAGGGAGTTGACAATATTGATGAAATTCTTGAATACTCTTACGGAGTAATGATTGCTCGTGGTGACTTAGGCATAGAAGTGGCTCAAGAAAAAATTCCTGGCATTCAGCGCCGTTTGATTCGCAAATGTGTACAGGCAAAAAAACCAGTTATTGTGGCTACTCAAATGCTACATTCGATGATAAAAAATCCTCGTCCTACGCGTGCCGAAGTTACAGACATTGCCAATGCCATCTATTATCGTACTGATGCATTGATGCTTAGTGGCGAAACTGCTTATGGGAAATATCCAGTAGAATCGGTTCGTACCATGGCAAAAATAGCCAAAGAGGCTGAAAAGACTAAACTGTCGGAAAACGATATACCAATTAATATGAGCACTAGTGACATTACTTCGTTTTTGGCCAATGCTGCCAACGAAGCTAGTGTTAAAATTGGAACTAAAGCAATTATCACTGATACTTACAGCGGAAAAACGGCTCGCCACTTAGCCGCCTATCGTGGCACAAGCCCGGTTTTGGCTATTTGTTATATTGAAAAAACAACCCGTGAGTTGGCTTTGTCTTATGGAGTATTTCCAGTATTTCAAACCGACAAAGGAAATACACAGCAATACTTTATTGCCGGACTAGAAGAATACATAAAAAATGGGATTTTAAAACCAGAAGATTATGTAAGCTACCTAAGTGGCAGCTTTGGCGTAGGATTTGGAACTACATTCTTGGAAGTGAATCGAGTAGATAAAATTCTTGAATCAAGAGAAAAATACATTCTACCAAATTTCTAATTTCAAACAAAAGGCGTTTTTTAAGAAACGCCTTTTTTTATTGTCATAAATCAATACATCATTAAACCTTTTTGTCATTTTAGAGTCTATTATAAAAAAATAAATTGGTATAGGCGCTTAGACCGCACTTTCTAACTAACTGTAATAATGCATTTTATATATAATTCAGATTGTTTTTTTTGAACAATTCTGCTAACTATATAGATTGAGCCCTCAGTATTTAAATTGCCTCCAGCTTTAGCTGGAGGATAAAAATGAAGAATAAA